>DASRAF010000047.1:0-18277 GCA_035638295.1 Pseudolabrys sp. | reverse complement strand
GCATTTCCAATACACTCGTTTCGCTAAGCTTTGTCCGAGAGCAAACAATCGCCGTGCCGGCTGAAAATCCTGACGCTGTCCCCCGCGTATGTCCAAAATAAATCCCAACCCGTTCACGACCCGACCTGAGATCGACGGCACTTTCGGCGTCGTGACGTCGACCCACTGGATTGCGACAGCAGTCGGCATGGCGACGCTGGAAAAAGGCGGCAATGCCTACGACGCCGCTGTGGCAACGGCCTTTACGCTTCAGGTTGTCGAGCCCCACCTCAACGGACCGGGCGGCGACGTCCCGGTCATCCTTCACGACGTCAAGCGTGGACGCACGGACGTCATCTGCGGACAGGGCCCCGCCCCGGCCAAGGCGACGATCGCGCACTATCGCAACGAAGGCATCGAAATCATTCCGGGGACCGGCTTGCTTGCTGCTTGCGTGCCAGGAATGTTCGACACGTGGATGGTGCTGCTACGCGACTACGGCAGCATGACGCTCACAGAGGTGCTCAGCCCCGCCATCAGTTATGCCGAACATGGTCACCCCTTGGTCGAGCGCGCCAATGCAACGATTGCCTTGGTTCAAGACCTGTTCCGCGAGCATTGGCCGACATCGGCAGCGGTTTATCTTCCCGGTGGGCGCGTGCCGGAGACAGGCACCCTCTTCACGAACAGGACTCTCGCAGCAACCTATTCGCGCGTGCTGAAGGAAGCCGAAAGTGCTGGCGGCGACCGCGTCGTGCAGATCGAGCGCGCACGGAAGGTCTGGTCGCAAGGCTTTGTCGCCGATGCCATCGATCGCTTCTGCCGCACCCAGGAAATCATGGACGTCAGCGGTGGGCGGCACCGCGGCGTCTTGGCCGGAAGCGATATGGCGAGTTGGGAGGCACATGTCGAGGCTCCTCTGACATACGACTACGGCCGCTATACGGTCTGCAAGGCAGGCGTCTGGAGCCAAGGACCGGTCCTGCTCCAGCAACTGGCACTGCTCAAAGGCATGGGCCTTGATGATCTTGATCCGACGAGTGCGCAATTCATCCACCTGCAGGTCGAGGCGGCAAAGCTGGCCTTCGCCGATCGTGAAAAATTCTATGGCGATCCAGAATTTGTCAAAGTGCCAATCGAGACCTTGCTGTCGGGTACCTACAACGCCGACCGTCGCAAGCTCATCACCGAAAAGGCATCGCTCGAATTGAGGCCTGGATCGGTCGAAGGATTCGGGGCGATTGTCGAGCTGCGCCGAGAAAGCGGCCCTCGGCTTGCCGTCAGCGCGCTCGGCGCCGGCGAGCCAACCGTCGGCCGCTTGGGCGAAGTGCGCGGCGACACGGTTCATTTCGACATCATTGACCGCGCCGGCAATATGATATCGGCGACACCATCTGGTGGTTGGCTTCAGTCTTCCCCGGTCATTCCCGAACTTGGCTTCGGCCTTGGCACGCGCGCACAGGTGTTCTGGCTCGATGAAAAGCACCCGGCCGGCCTTGCGCCGGGCAAGCGTCCACGTACGACACTTAGCCCTACGCTCGCGTTGCGCGACGGCGAACCCTATCTGGCGTGGGGCTCACCCGGCGGCGATCAGCAAGACCAATGGACGACGCAATTCTTCCTACGGCACGTCGATTGCAAGATGAACCTGCAGGAATCGATCGATGCCCCCGCGTGGCACTCGGAGCACTTCCCGATTTCATTCTGGCCGCGTACGGCTCGCCCAGGCGTGCTGGTTGTGGAAAACCGTGTACCCAAGACGAGCACCGAAGAGCTGAAAAAGCGAGGTCATATCGTCGAGATCGGTCCGGGCTGGTCCGAGGGCCGGCTCACCGCGGCTTCGCGCGAAGGTCGGCATCGCCGCGCCGCGGCGAACCCTCGCGGCATGCAGGGTTATGCGGCCGGGCGATAACGCACTCCGAAGGCGCATGGAATGACCTGGTCGATCATTGCCCGTGACAAAGCCACCGGCGCCTTTGGGATCGCTGTCGCAACAAAATTCTTCGCAGTCGGAGCACGGGTACCGTTCATAGCCGCAGGCGTGGGCGCCATCGCAACACAGGCGTTGATCAACCCGTTTTACGGTAGCAAAGGCCTTCAACTCCTTCACGCCGGGATGCCCGCGGACGCGACCGTCAAGGCCCTGGTCGCTGATGACCCTGGGCGCGATCACCGGCAGGTGCACGTCATGGACGCAAGTAGCCTCAGCGCGGCGCACACGGGTGCCGCCTGCATTGATTGGAACGGGCATTTGGCCGGCGACACTTTTTCGATTGCCGGCAACATGCTTGCCGGTGCTCAGGTCCTCGACGCGACCGTGGAAGCCTTTGTTGCCGGCGAGTCGATCCCCTTTGCGCGTCGACTGATCGCGGCGATGCGCGCTGGCGAGGCGGCAGGCGGGGACAAACGCGGTAAACAATCAGCCGGTTTGCTCATTTATGGCGAAGACGAGTGGTCCGACCTCGACCTGCGCGTGGACGACCATCCGGAACCACTCGCCGAACTCGAGCGACTGGAAGGCGTCAGCCGCGAACGCTGGACAATCTTCCGACGTTTCCTGCCAAGTCGGCGAGATCCCGTGGGAGTGACCGATCGGACGGTTATAGAACAGGAAATCGCGCGTGAGCTTGCCACCGGGGATCGGCGATGACCAATTTGGTCGAGGTCGCGAATCTGCGTGTGGTCTTTCACGGGGATCGCGGCCAGACGATGCATGCCGTCGAGACCGTGAACTTCGAACTCGCGCGTGGCGTAACGCTCGGACTCGTCGGGGAATCCGGTTGCGGAAAAAGCGTGACTGCTCTTGCCATCATGGGGCTTCTGCCGAAAGGGTCTACCGACGTCTCGGGGCATGTTGGTTTTGAGGGCACGAACCTGCTGGATCTGACCGATGCCGCGATGCGCGACCTTCGCGGCGATCGTCTTGCCATGATCTTCCAGGAGCCCATGACATCACTTAATCCCGCCTACACGATCGGCGAGCAGATCGTTGAAACCCTGGTTCGCCATCGGGGGCTGAGCCGGGCGCAAGCCAGTACCCGTGCCATTGAGCTATTGCGAGACGTACGGATCCCCTCAGCCGAACAGCGCGTGGACGACTATCCGCACAAACTTTCCGGTGGCATGCGCCAGCGCGCGATGGTTGCCATGGCGCTCGCCTGCGATCCGCAACTGCTGATCGCCGACGAACCGACCACAGCCCTCGATGTGACCATTCAGGCGCAGGTGCTGGACTTGATCCGCAGCCTGAAGAAAAAGACCAATGCCTCGATTGTCCTGATCTCGCACGATCTCGGAGTGATCGCGGAAATTTGCGACGAAGTGGCGGTCATGTACGCCGGTGAAATCGTCGAACATGCACCTGTCGACACATTATTTCGCGCTCCACAGCACCCTTATACGATCGGCCTTCTTGCCTCGATTCCTCGGCTCGATCGCCGAGTGGAAACGCTTGCGACGATCGAAGGCTCACTGCCCGATATGAGCGAGATTCCAGTGGGTTGCCGCTTTGCGCCCCGCTGCCCCTTTGCAAGCGACATCTGTGTCGGCAGCGCGCCGCCCATCGTCGACGTCGGCTCAAAGCATTGGTCGCGGTGCGTGAAGGCACCATTGGAAGAGGTGCGCGCATGAGCGCCCCCCTGCTCGAGATCGAAGGACTGACCCGGCATTTTATCGTCCGTCGGTCGGCATTCGGACGACCGACAGCAACCGTTAAAGCCGTGGACGGAATAGACCTGAGCGTGCCTGCCGGCAGCACGCTCGCGCTCGTCGGAGAAACGGGTTGCGGCAAGTCGACCGTCGGCAGGCTGGTCCTTCGATTGATTGAGCCAATGGCCGGCAGCATCCGGTTTGCCGGCCGCGACATTCTGGGATTCGGCCAAAAGGAATTGCGCGGCTTCCGGCGCGAGGCGCAAATCGTCTTTCAAGATCCGTACTCGTCACTCAATCCACGAATGACAGTGGAAGAGTTGATCGGTGAACCGCTCGCCCTGCATCACACCGTTCCGGTATCTCGCCGGCGCGATCGTGTTGCCGAACTGCTGCGCCTCGTCGGCCTCGACGCAAGATACGGGCGGCGCTACCCGCACGAGTTTTCCGGAGGGCAGCGACAACGGATTGCTATCGCGCGAGCACTTGCAGTCGAGCCGAAGCTAATCGTGTGCGATGAGCCGGTCTCGGCGCTCGATGTTTCGATCCGCTCGCAGGTTCTGAACTTGCTGAGTGATCTGCGCAAACGACTGTCACTGACTTACATCTTTATTTCGCACGATCTTTCGGTAGTCAAACACATAGCCGACCGGGTCGCCGTGATGTATCTCGGTCGGATTGTGGAGAGCGCCCGCGCGGACGAATTGTTCGCCAACCCACGCCACCCGTACACGCGCGCGCTGTTTTCCGCGATTCCGGTTCCGCAACCGCACGCCCAGCGGCAACGTCAGTTACTGGAAGGTGATGTTCCAAGCCCGCTTTCACCTCCGGCCGGCTGCCACCTTCATCCACGCTGCGCCTACGCCATCGATCGATGCCGCATTGAGCGGCCCGCGCTCGTCGACGACCACAAAGGGCATGCAACCGCCTGCCATCGCTGGCACGAGCTTCCTGCGTTGGCGGGAGCATCCGAACAGGATGCCCCTACCCCTCAGTTAGAGGCACTAATGGCAAAATTTACCCGGCCTGCCGGTGTGCCTGCGGCAGGCGGTGTTGATACACTTGAGGTCGAAGGTCGCCGGCCGAACTAATTGCCGGCAAAAACTGCGCGAGGGGATCATGAAAGGCATTCGTTGGGCCGCGGCAGCGGCTGTATACTTCGTATTGACCTGCGGGCTGGCCACGGCCCAGACGACACTACGCATCGGGCTGGCCGAAGACCCGGATGTGCTCGACCCCACGCTCGCCCGGACCTATGTCGGACGCATCGTCTTTGCGTCGTTCTGCGATAAGCTGTTCGACATCGACCAAGATCTGAATGTGGTGCCGCAACTTGCACTGTCGTATTCGACCGCTGCCGACGGTAAGACCGTCACGATCAAACTTCGACCCGGCGTCAAATTTCATGATGGCGAGCCGTTCAACGCCGAAGCGGCCAAATTCTCCATCGATCGTCACACATCGATGACCGGTTCTTTCAGAAAGCCGGAGCTCGCCGCCGTCGATCACGTCGACGTCGTCGATCCACTCACGATCAACGTCGTGCTGAAAGGCCCCTACTCGCCGTTGATCGCCCAATTCACCGACCGCGCCGGCATGATGGTGTCGCCAAAAGCCGCAAAGGAAGCCGGCGACAAATTCGGCCTGCGCCCGGTATGCGCGGGCCCGTACAAATTTGTCGAACGCGTGCAGCAGGACCGCATCGTGTTCGAGAAGTTCACCGACTATTGGAACAAGGACAACGTCCACATCGATCGCGTTGTCTTCCTGCCGATCGTTGATTCGACCGTCCGTCTCGCTAATCTAAAATCCGGCGCGCTTGACCTGATTGAGCGAGTGCTGGCGACCGACATCAAGAGCGTACGCGAAGACAAGGCGCTTAAACTCGCAACCGCACTCGAGCTCGGCTATCAGGGGCTCGACATCAATGTCGGCAACGGCGGTCAAGCGAAGAACCCTCTCGGCCAATCAGCCAAGGTCCGCCAGGCTTTGGAGCTCGCGATCGATCGCGATGCCCTGAACCAGGTAGTGTTCAATGGAGAGTTCAAGCCCGGCAATCAGTGGGTCAGCCCCGAGAATCCTTATTATCAGCAGGCCTATCCGGTCCCGAAACGCGATGTCGCAAAGGCCAAGACGCTTATGAAAGAAGCCGGCGTCTCGACGCCATTTGATGTCGATTTCATGGTGCCCAAGGGTGCCGAGACCCAGGCTGTGGCCGAAGTCATCCAGGCGATGGCAGGCGAGATCGGAATCAACATGAAGATCCGCGTCACCGAATTTGCCACCTCGCTCAAGCAGGCCGAGCAAGGCAATTACCAAGCCTATCTGCTGGCATGGAGCGGACGCACCGACCCCGACGGCAATACGTACATATTCTTTAAGTGCAACGCGCCGCAGGACTCGATGGGCTACTGCAACGCGGACGTCGACAAACTGCTCGACGGGGCGCGCGTACCGTCCGAGCTCGCTGCGCGCAAGGCGATCTATGAAAAACTGACAAAGACCATTCTTGAGGACGTTCCCAAGATCTACCTTTATCACCGCCGTATTCTCATCGCGCACACGACGAAATTAGACGGCTACAAACAGATGCCCGATGGCCTCGTGCGCGTCGTCGGGCTTTCGCTCAAGTGAACGAGGCTACCCAGCCGGCGAAACGGCGTCCGCCATGTTGAATCTCCTTGGCAAACGTCTGCTGCAGCTAATCCCGACCTTGTTCTTCGTGTCGGTGATCATCTTCTCGCTGCAGCAGCTGCTGCCGGGCGACCCCGCGCTGATCATGGCCGGCGAAGAGCGCGACCCGGCCGTGATCGAGCAGATTCGCCAGCAGTATCACCTCGATCGGCCGTTTCCCGTCCAATATCTCTACTGGGTTCAGGGCGTGCTCTCCGGCAACCTCGGAGAGTCGATGCGAATTCACGTTCCTGTTCTCGACCTCATTCTGCAAAAGCTGCCGGTGACAATTCAGCTTGGCTCGATGGCCATCGTGATTGCGCTCGTGATCGGCATTTCCGCGGGCATCATCTCCGCCATCAAGAAAAACACCATCTGGGACTACGCGGCCAACGCCTTCGCGCTTTGGGGTATCTCGACGCCAAACTTCTGGCTCGGGATCATGTTGATCTTCCTGTTTTCAGTGAAACTGGGCTGGCTGCCGGCGTCGGGCTATGTACCCCTCACCGAGGATTGGCGCGCCAGTCTCGCCTCGACGATCATGCCGGCTTTCGTCCTCGGCAACGCGATCGCGGCAATCCTGATGCGTCACACCCGCAGTGCCATGTTGCAGGTACTCGAAAGCGATTACGTGCGCACGGCACGCGCAAAAGGTCTGTACGAGCGCACGGTCATTCTCAAGCACGCCATGCGCAACGCACTGACCCCGGTCATCACGCTTGGCGCGCTTGAATTCGGGACGCTCCTGTCGGGCGCGGTGCTGACCGAACAGATTTTCACGATTCCGGGGTTCGGCAAGCTGATCATCGACGCGGTCTTCAATCGCGATTATGCGGTGGTGCAAGGCGTGGTTCTAGTCACGGCGACCGTCTATATCGTGCTTAATCTGCTCGCCGACATCGCTTACGTCCTCGTCAATCCGCGACTGCGTACGTAATATGGCCGATATCACCGTCAATACGAAACTGATCCCGGCAAAGGACGTGCCAGAGACGCCGCTTCGTCGCGCCATGCGCCGCCTTTTCCGTCGCAAAAGCGCGGTCTTCGGGCTGACCATTGTTGCGTTCTTTATCGCGCTGGCTGTCTTTGCGCCTTTGCTGAGCCCCTACGACCCGGTCGCGCAAAGTTGGACACTCGTGCGTCAACCACCATCAGCGTCCCACTGGTTCGGCACCGACGATCTTGGCCGCGATATCCTGGTGCGCGTCATCTATGGGGCACGTGCATCGCTTCTGGCCGGCGTCATTTCCGCCGGCATCGCCCTCTCGATTGGCGTACCCCTCGGCCTGGCGGCCGGTTATCTCGGCGGCTTTCTTGATTCTCTGATCGGCCGCATGACCGATGCAATGCTCGCCTGCCCCTTCCTTATCTTGGCGATCGCGCTCGCGGCTTTTCTCGGGCCGAGCCTCGGCAATGCCATGATCGCTATCGGCGTTACGACGACACCGATTTTCGTGCGTCTGACGCGTGGTCAGGTGCTGGCGGTCAAGATGGAAGATTATGTCGAGGCCGCGCGCGCGGTCGGGAACCCGCGCTGGCGCATCGTTTTCGTCCATATCCTACCGAATATCATGCCGGCGCTGCTGGTGCAGGCCAGCCTGTCGATCGCGGCTGCGATTATCGCCGAAGCTGCCCTCTCATTTCTGGGTCTCGGACAACAGCCGCCGGAACCGTCCTGGGGCAGCATGCTCAATTCGGCACAGCGCTTCCTTGTCAACGCACCCTGGATGGCAGTGTGGCCAGGATTGGCAATTTTCCTGACAGTCCTGTCCTTTAATCTGGTCGGTGATGGTCTGCGCGACGCACTTGATCCGCGCGAGGTCGGCCGCAGTTAAGCAGTATAAGAGAATTGCCGATCAAATAAGGCAGCCTCTAGTTCCCGATAAAGAATTCGCGAGATTAAAGCCGTAGCTGCCGCGGGCTGTTTCAACAGAACCGGAAGCGTGGCAGGCTTGTTTCGGGCCGGGGTGCTTGCGCGTAAGCTCACAAAACAGTCAGGCAGCGTTCAGATCCATGTCACTTGAACCCGAGATCGCTTCTCCGCCGGCATCTCCCTTGGAGTCCGGAACCTCTGGCAATGGCAATCATCTTGTCACTGCCAGAGCTCTGCTACTCGGTGACCGTCTCGATACGGCGGGCCTTGAGCGGCACAACGTCTTGTCGACGACGCCCATGGCCTTTCGAATAGAAACCGGCGCCTTTGTTGTCCTTTTTCGGTATGGAGTTGCCGTTCTCGTCGGAATGACGTCCGCGCAAGAGGATGAAATCATTCGAAGCCTTGACGGACGTATCAGCGGGCGATTTGCGCGATCCGAAGAAGAAACCGCCCAGATCGAAGTTGCCCCGGAGAAAGATGAACAGGTCACGCCAAGCGGTATCATTGCGCTGAAGGCGTTACTGCCTGAGCATGTACTCATCATCGCGGATGCATTGGCAACGAATCTGATTTTGGCGCACGACGAACGGAACGTCAGCGCCGTCTTCGACTCCACCGAACCACTGGCCCGCGAATTGGCCGAGCACGGCCGGACGCCGGGTGGACGCCGATCGATCCTGAAGCACATCGGAAATGCGTTGCTCGTCCAGCAGCGCGTATCGGGCCTGGTTGCGGTCGCGGAAAAGCCCGACGTGCTTTGGGACCGGCCGGACCTCGAGAGGTTTTACGCGAGGCTTGAGGATGAATATGAGCTCAAAGAGCGAGCCGACCTTCTGACCCGTAAACTGACTGTCATCTCAGATACGGCAAAGGCTCTGGCGGATATTATCGATACAGAACGGTCGTTGCGGCTCGAGCGAATAATCATCGCGCTGATTCTTATTGAAACTATTTTCGCCGCGTACCAGATTTTCTGGCACTGAAGCGTGGCGCCCTTACGTGGGCCGCATATTTAGCCGGCGGCTGGCCGGCGCGGAACGAGAAGGTTGCCGACATACATTTGCACCTGCTCGCCGCTTTGATTGAACGTCGTCGTGCGCGCCCGGATCAGGCCCCGGTCGGCCTCCGACTTAGACGGCCGCACTTCCAGCACTTCGGTTTCGACATATAGACTGTCGCCGGGGCGAACCGGACGTAGCCAGCGCAGCTCATCAACACCCACTCCCAGGATACCGTGCGCCGGCCTGAATTGGCTGTCGACGAGCAATCGCATGGTGGGCGCAGCGGTATGCCAGCCGCTCGCCGCCAGGCCGCCGAAAACCGATTTGTGAGCGGCTTCTTCGTCCAGATGATAGGGTTGCGGATCAAACTGCCCGGCGAAGGCAATGATCTGATCTTTGTCTATTGTCATACGGGCGGAGCAATAGATCTGACCTGCGGCGTAGTCTTCAAGATATTGCCTGGCTCGTTCACGATCGGTCATTTTTCACCGGAAGGATCGACTGGGAGACGTCAAGTTAGCACAGGGAGAGTTCGATGATCCGCAAGGCAAAAGCCGTTTGGCGCGGCACGGGCCGCGCCGGCAATGGAATTCTTTCGGCCGATTCAGGGGTGCTCTCCGACACCCCCTATTCTTTCCGAACCCGCTTTGAAAACGAGAAAGGCACGAATCCTGAGGAGCTTATCGCGGCCGCGCATGCCGGATGCTTTACGATGGCGCTCGCCTTCCAGCTGCAAGGCGCAGGCTTCACGCCGACCGAATTGAGCACTGAAGCGGCCGTCAGCCTCGAACCTGAGGGACAGGGATTTCGTATCACGCGATCTGCCCTGACGTCGCGCGCAAACGTGCCGAATTTGGATGCGGCGGCATTTGCGAAAATGGCCGGCGAGGCCGAGAAGAACTGCCCGGTTTCCAAGGTTCTCAACGCGCAGATCACGCTGGATGCCAAACTCGTGTAAGCTCACGACAGGCGAACCCGCCTGCGTATGGAACTTTTGCATTCGAGGGCGATTGTGTCGTCAAGCGCCCTCGTTCTGCGCGTCCAGAATTATCTACTCCGGCGCGGATGAGCACGGAGGCCACAGGTGAACAGACCGCATCATCAGAGCGCGTGGAGCTGGTGGTACCTGCTCTTCGTCATCCAATACGTTTTTGTCTTGTGGCCCCCACTGTACAACAGGGTTGAGCCTTCCCTTGGCGGCATTCCGTTCTTCTACTGGTACCAGCTTCTGTGGGTAATCATCGGCGCAATTTTGACGGCCATCGTTTACTTCGCAACGGAAGCCAAGCACACCTCAGCGGGATCTTAGTAGCCAAGCTGGGAAGATGATCCGATGCACGACATAAACTGGATCGCATTTGCCGTCTTCGTACTGCTGTTTGCCCTGATCACATGGCTGGGCTTCGCCGCCGCAAATTGGCGAAAAGGGGATCTCGACCTCTTGCACGAATGGGGACTGGGCGGCAGGCGTTTCGGAACCGTCATCACGTGGTTTCTCATCGGGGGCGATCTTTATACGGCCTACACTTTCATCGCAGTCCCAGCGCTCGCATTCGGCGCGGGTGCTGTCGCCTTCTTTGCGGTACCGTACACAATCGTCATCTATCCAATTCTTTTTCTGGTTTTTCCTCGGCTCTGGCACGTCTGCCACAAGCACGGCTACATCACAGCAGGCGATTTCGTGCGCGGCCGCTTTGGCAATCGCTGGCTTGCTCTCGCGATCACCGTCACCGGCATCATTGCGACCATGCCGTATATTGCGCTTCAGCTCGTTGGTATTCAGGTCGTAGTCGGCGCGCTTGGAATTTCCGGAACAGGACTCGCGAGCGACTTGCCGCTCATCATAGCCTTCGTCATCCTGGCGGCCTTCACTTATTCGAGCGGATTGCGAGCACCTGCTTCGATCGCAATTGTGAAGGATATCCTGATCTACATCACCGCCTTCGCTGTGATTATCGCCGTTCCTATCCAGCTGGGCGGGTTTGCAAAAATTTTTTCGGCCATTCCTGAATCAAAGCTCTTGCTTGCAACCCCTGGGCCCAACACGACTGGAGCCTACAGCGCTTATGCAACGCTCGCGCTCGGCTCGGCTCTAGCCCTCTTCCTGTATCCGCATTCGCTGACGGGCATCCTGAGCGCAAGCGGCGGCCACGCGATCCGCCGCAACGCTGCATTGCTGCCTGGCTATTCATTTTTGCTCGGATTGCTGGCCCTGATTGGTTTTTTTGCCCTTGCCGCCGGGCTGGACAAACTTCCGGAATTCGCAGCCGGCTTTAAAGAGTTTGGCAATAACTTCGCCGTGCCGGCCCTCATTCTTCACAGCTTCCCCTCGTGGTTCGTCGGTGTCGCTTTTGCTGCAATCGGGATTGGCGCCCTCGTTCCGGCAGCCATCATGTCGATCGCTGCCGCCAACCTCTACACTCGCAACATTCATCGCGAGTTCATCAATAAAAGTCCGACTGACAAGCAAGAAGCGCAAATGGCAAAATGGGTCTCCTTGATTGTCAAGTTCGGCGCCCTGGTGTTCATCATTTTTATTCCGACGAAATTTGCCATCTTTCTACAGCTGTTGGGCGGCATCTGGATCATTCAGACCCTGCCGTCGATCATGCTGGGTGTTTATACGCGCTGGTTTGATGATTGGGCTTTGCTTGTCGGTTGGGTGGTCGGGATCATCACGGGTACTGCCATGGCGATCGCAGTCGACTTGTCTCCAACTTATCCGCTCGCGCTCCTTGGGCACTCGTTTCCCGGCTACATCGCTCTCTACACGGTGATCCTAAATCTCATGGTGGCAGTTGTGCTCACGCCGCTCTTCAAAGGCATGAGAGCAGCACACCCTCCTGTCGACCAAACAGTGACAAGCGACTACTTCGCATGAGACGAAGCCTAAAGCTCCGCGCCGATGCCCGCTGATCACGCTCAGCGGGCATCAACAACTCCTTGCAGAACGCCTACCTAGTAGGAGCTGCCGCAGACCCAGATCCGTTGCGGACCCCATCGGGTCGGGACCCACTGCCAGCAACCACTATCGTAGTAGCCGTAACCACCCCACCAAGGCCCGCCGACGAAGAAAACCCGTCCGTGGCGATGCACAAAGTGACCGTGATGAAAGCGGTTCCAATTGCCGGGACGACCAGCCCAGGCAGCGATGCGGCCACCGTTCCAGGCAGCCATGTGCCCGCTCCACGCGTCCATGCGAGCGCCGCCAGCAAATGCGGCACTGTGGCCGCCGCCCCAACCACCTCCCATGTGACCTCCACCGCCGCCTCCGTGACCGTGAGCGATGGCTAACGAGGGTATCAGTGCAACTGCCAGGGCAATTAGAAGCCTGCGCATTCGACCCTCCCTTGAAGTTTGTCTGAGACCTAAAACACCGGGCGCTGCTTGACCTGCGTGACGTCCCGGAGTCTTGATTATTTTGATGTGGCGTTTACGCAAAATGATACGCGCCGCGCACGCAACACGACAAGTTCAAATCGTCGCGTTCAGTTGAAATCATGCGCTCTGAAAGCGGCTGTGTTCGCGGATTCAAGTATCAATGGTGATCGGAGCCAGCAGACGCTCCTCTCCCTGAACGCCAGTTCATGGAACGAGTGATCTTCATGCACTGTTGTCTACGCGGTGACAAAGGAGGTTCTCATGAAGCTCACTATTCCTGCACTTCTGATCACGGCGTTGATCGCTCCGCCCGCGGCTTTCGCGCAAGGCACAAACTATACCGGTACGACATCGAAGCCGGGTGCGAGTTTTGAAAAAGACGACTCTGCGACCCCAACCACGCGGCCGAAAAAACACCACGCAATGAGCCACAAGAAAACGCACCATGCCAGGCACATGAAGTCCAAAGCCCAGACGACGGGCTCTGGCGGGTCATCGATTGGCGCGGGCGCAAACGAGGGCGAGGCAACCCCTAAGTCACGGTAATCTGTTCCGGCGTCGCTCTAAAGAAAGAGCCGCAGAAATTGCGGCTCTTTCTTTTTCCGGAAGCTTGTATTTTGCGCGCGAGAATGCCTTCGGTGAACTACAGTTTTGACGACAACACGGCTATCGCCACAATCGACGTCAGTCCTGCAAGTAGCAGCCAATTTTCCAGCGTCAGCCCCAATATGATGAGATCTTCCGGCGTGGACATGACATAAGCTCTAGCCGGTCTGCTGGATAAATATCTCGTATTTCTACTCTCGGTTTGGATAAAGACTTCGCAACAACGCGCAAACTTGTCGTCTCAGCGGAAATATCCGCTAATAAGCCAACCGGCCTTTGGACAAATGCGGGATCATTCAAATGCCCGACAACGGCATCGTATCGGTGCAGAGTCGTTTCTCTGCGAACGAAACAATGGAGCGGTTACTTGCAACGCTCGCCGAGAGAAATCTCGCAGTCTTCGCGCGTGTTGACCACGCTGCGGGGGCCGCCTCTGTCGGCTTGTCATTGCGAACAACCGAGCTCGTCATTTTTGGCAATCCTAGAGGTGGCACTCCTTTGATGCAGGATCAACAGTCGGCCGGCATTGACCTGCCGATCAAGGCGTTGGTCTGGGAAGACCACGAACGTAAAGTTTGGTTGAGCTACAACGACCCGACCTGGATCGCCCAGCGACACTCGCTCGGTGCTCGAAGCAATCCGGCAGTGATGATGATGGGGGATATGCTTCGCCGAATTGCGCACGAAGTCGCTGGCAGCTAGCTCTGCGACTTGCGCCAGCCACACTGGGTGGCAGTGTGGCGACCGAGACACACGCTGCAATAATTCGAACGTGACCGCCTTGCGTCCACGGATCGTCACAATTCATTGTAGGAATGTTGGCCCCGACCTCGGGGACAGTTACTGGGGACGGAGAGATCGGGGCCGCGCTCCGCTTGGGGAACAGAGCGGCCCCGATTTTTACACCACCTTCGATCTCGCCCAAATTAAAGTTTGGTCATTATTGTGCGACACAGCGTTAATGTCGCAGCCTAGCCGTTTGGTGAGATTATCCGTCCAATGGCCTGACACGCTTCGCTTTTTAGGTCGGCATCTCGCTGCCATGACTGAACACGGTGTGCACCGTCTGCGATGTCAGTTCGTCGCAGCTCGTCACGAACGATCAGTTGGAACGCCCCTCGCCGATAGCCACAAGCTCGACGAGCGCACACCCACGGTACTGGCGCTTTCGCGCTGACGAAGTGCTGAGCATCGCTGAGGACCTTACCAAAGTCGAGACCGCGGACGATTACGAGCGCATAGCGAAATTGATAGAACAGCAGCGGGAGCGAGAGAGAAAATGAGAAGCGTCAATGTCCGCTTTTGGCAAAGCGGGCGTCGCAACTTTGTTGGAATAAGAACACGCATCAGCCGCAGCTTGGTTGGAATAAAAACACGCACTGGCCGAAACTACGCCCGTGGACGCAACGGGAGGGGACGATGTTTAGGCCGTTAGTTATTGGATTTCTGGTATTCGCGATAATTTTGGCCGGAGCATTCGCCGGTGCAATGGTCAGACGACGGGTGCCAGAACACCACCTAACGGAGGAGACAAAAAACCTGGTCTCGGTATCTATGGCAGTGGTTGCTACAATTTCTGCGCTCGTTCTTGGACTCCTGCTCTCGAACGCCAACAACTCGTTCAACGCTGTGCAAGGACAGCTCTCGGCGGAAATCCTTCGATTGGATCAACTCCTCCGTCGATATGGATCCGATACGAAGTCAGCTCGGGAAACGCTGCGAGAATACGCGGAGAGAAAAAGGGATGATCTATTCCCGAAGAACCCAGCAGATGTCGCTCTGGGCAATCAATCGACTTATGAACTTCTGCAGGAAGTCGAGGACTTAGTGCTAACTGTCAAGGCCGCAAACGCCCGCGACGAATGGTGGCTGGCACAGGCCATGACACTCGCCTCCAAGATCGGCGATACTCGTTTTATTCTGGCCCAACATACCGAGCAAGGAACTCCAAGAGCTGCGCTCCTGCTTCTAGTCTTCTGGCTTACATTTCTATTCGCCAGTTTTACTCTGTTCGCGCCATCGAATCTGCTCTCAACGGCCACCCTAACTCTCTGCGCACTTGCGATCGCGGGTGCTGTTGGAATGATCCTCGAATTGGAGCGCGGATTCGGAGGACTAGTGCAGGTTTCGCCACTGCCGATGAACCACGCAGTCGCCGTTTTGCAAGCCGAAGCAAGAAATGAGACCGCCGGTGGTCACACATAGAAATCGTGAATGCGTTTAGACAATGGACTTGACATCGCTTCTGTCCACCATCTTCTCAAATGCACCCATCAATGTCCGCTCTTGGTCCAAGCGGACTGACCCAGCTCGCTGCGTGGAAAATGTCTACGTGGGGATGAGGCGTGCGTCAGCGATCCTCGCTGGAATGTCATGGATCGCGATGATCCCGTAGAAGATCACAACGACGACAAAAACAAGCAATCCGAGAGCAAAGTAATTCAGGAAGGGATCGCCCATCATTTATCCCAGTCCATTCAGAACGGAAATTTCGCTTCCGGGCCGGGGACCAGACCAGCATTGAGATAGGTCAAAAAGATTGCGGGTCGTATGTCCGCTATTGGGGACATTCGGTAAAACGAGACAGCCCCATTTACCGCAGAGAGATTGTCATCCCGCTCAAACTTAAGGATGCCTCAAAACCTACTTGCCGTCCTTGCAGTCGCAGGACTACCCCGTTCGAGTTCTGAAGCGTTGCAGCTTTCGCGCCGCCCGCCACCGCAACCCCGGCCGAAACGGCCGTATAGGTGCCCGCAATGTCAGCCGCAGTCCGAAGATTGGAGGCCGTGCCAACTAAATCTGCCCCTGCCGCACCAATAGTACCTGCGCTGACGCCACCAATGCTCAGCCGATATTGCCTGCCCTGGAAGGTCAAAGTGCCGGAGCCACCACCGACACCAACGATAAACCCGACCTTGGTGATTTTCAGGCGTACCGTGCCGGTCTCTGCGTAAGACTGAGAGGCAGAACCAGCCAGCAGCGCCGCCACCACTGTAATTGCTGAGCAGAGCCTTATCACACGCAGAAGATTGAGCATTAACGCCTCCCGATCGGTTTCGATAGCCACTAAGCCTATCGTGCCGAAATTCAGAACCCTTGATCAAGATCAATATCGGTTCGTTCCAATCGAGTAGCCAAAATGTTGCAGCCGCTAAGTGCGTCCGTTTTTGGCCAAAAGCGGACATCGGCTCTTGCGCTGCACATCTCTGGTTATGGGGGGCCCGACCCCATGCGCCATAAGGAAGCGGGATACGTTGGAGCTCTGCATCAGAAAGGCGCTCGCCTAATAAGTTCCCGTAGAGCACCGATAGGTACTGGATGGTTCCTCGCGTTTTTATTTCGCGGCTTCTTTGGCTTTGAATCAGTTTGAGCAACTTCTTGATTAGACGCACCTGACAAACGCAATTCTACGTCGAGCGCCGAAATCATCCACGTCTGTGCGCGCGAAGCCGTTGAAGCGAAGCGGCCCCGAGGTTCGCGGTAGGGATACTCGCCGACACCAAGGGCCGCTTCCGAGCAGGAGGAAACCTCTGCTCGTTACTGCATGGATATCGTCATTCCGCTCAGGCTTAGGGAAGCCTCGAGCCCGATTGCGGGTCCGCGTACCCGTATGACAACGCCGTTGGCGTTCCGCAGCGTTGCTACTCTTCCGCCGCCCACAATTGCAAGCCCTGCTGATCCCTGTGTGTACGTACCCACAATGTCGGCTGCCGTTCGGAGATTTGTGGCAGTGCCAACCAAATCCACCGCTGACGCTCCAATGGTGCCTACATTGATGCCACCAATGCTCAATCGATAGTTCCTGCCCCTGAAATTTAGAGTACCGGAGCCACCGCCGATGCCCACGATGAAGCCGGCCTTAACGATATGAAATCGGACCGTGCCCGTTGCTGCATGGGCCAGCGATAGAGTACCGGTCAGCATGATCAACGCCACCACGATGGCTGTCCAAAATCTTGTGCGATGAGAGAAACTGAGCATGAGCGCCTCCCGAGCCGATTTTCTACAAGGCTGATAGCCAAGCACGGGGGACTTCCAATCCTTTTGACACAGATCAAATATCGCGAGCCTTTCCGATCGATTGGGACGCAGCGAAGAGGTGTGGTGAAATTCATTGTCTGGCTTTAGCAGACATCGCGATTCGCGCTACCAATGTCCGCTTTCAGGGAAAAACAGGACACTGCTATATTTGCTGAATTGGTCTGCACTTCGGGAGAGTTACCTGACATTTTAAGAGGTTAAGAAATTGACCGAACAGATCCATGCTTATGTTGATCAACTTGCCAAGGCGTTGGAGCTCGCAGGCGTCGCAATAATTATTGGGGGGATCATCCTCGCGACTTGGTGGTTTATCCGCGATGGGAGCCGCGCGGGTGACTGGCAATCTGCGTAGCTCAATTGTCGTTCGAATGTTGGGCGCGGCATTTTACTTGGGCTTGAGCTGCTTGTAGGCGCGGACATTATCGCCACGATTACTGCCCCGCTCACCATCATGAGCGTCGGGTTACTAGCCGGGATTGTGCTGATTCGAACCTTCCTCAGTTTGTCGCTGGAAACCGAGATTGAGGGCTGTTGGCCCTGGCAACGCGCCGCAAAGGATGCTGTGCGTGGCGAAAGAGATCAATGATAACAATCGACCCCAATGTCCGCTTTTGGGCCCAAAGCGACACCCCTAGTTGAACCGCACACATATTTGCTCTTGGGTAAAGCAGAGACGAGAAGTGGTAGCAGACAGCACCCGCCTGATGGAGCAATGTCCGCCGTCTGCTTTGGGCCAAAAGCGGAAATTGGACGGACAAACGCTGCATTTGGCCGCCTGGCAACATTCGCTGGAGAACGCCGTCACGTCGCCCGAAGTAATGAAACAGACGGATGGTAATTCTGAACCGTCCAGATGCAAGAAACCCGGATGTGTCGGAGCGAGGGTAGATTCACACGACTGTTCACATGGGTGCAATGTCCGCTTTTGGGGTAAGCCAGACAACCCTTCTCAAGGCACCATTTTTCTAACCGATTGCTTCTTCTGGACGGAGCGAGAGCGACGGCCAGCGCTTTCTTTGCCTCGATTTGGTGCGTCGGACACAGCGTTTTCACCTGGCGTGCCGGGCGTGGT
>DASRAF010000046.1:0-12362 GCA_035638295.1 Pseudolabrys sp. | reverse complement strand
TTCCCGGTCGAGTTGCCGGCGATGTCGCTCTCGGAACCCTTTGTAAAGCCGTCAACCATGCTCTATCGCAATTTGCTGGCGATGGAGACGGAAGAACTCCTGCGCAGCCATCCGATCGACGGCGCTGTGCTGATGGGCGGCTGCGACAAAACCACGCCAGCGTTGATCATGGGCGCAATCAGTATGGGACTGCCGGCCATCTATGTGCCGGCGGGACCGCAGCTGCGCGGCAACTGGCGCGGAGTTGAACTCGGCTCGGGCTCCGATGCCTGGAAATATTGGGACGAAAAACGTGCCGGCCGGATAAGCGAGGACGACTGGACTGAGCTCGAATGCAGTATCGCGCGGAGCTTCGGGACCTGCATGGTCATGGGTACCGCGGCGACGATGATGGCGATCGCCGAAGTTCTGGGGCTATCGATCCCTGGCGCGTCTTCGATTCCTGCCGCCGATGCTGCTCATCCGCGCATGTGCGCCGCCTCCGGCCGACGTATCGTTGACATGGTGTGGGATGACCTTGTGCCGCAAAAGCTTCTCACGCCTGCTTCTTTCGACAACGCGATCCGCGTGCACATGGCGATGGGAGGCTCAACGAATGCCATCATTCACGTTGTAGCCATGGCCCGCCGCGCGGGCATCAAGCTGGACATGAAGCGTTTTGACGAAATCTCGCGTGAAATCCCCGTGCTTGCCAACGTGCGACCCTCAGGAAAATTCCTGATGGAAGATTTCTTTTATGCAGGTGGATTGCGCGCGCTGATGACGGAGTTGAATGGTGCGCTTGATCGGTCCTGTCTGACCGTGACCGGCAAAAGCATTGGCGAGAACATCGCAGGCGCGGAGGTCTACAAGCGCGACGTCATTCACCCGCTCTCCGATCCGGTATCGCGCGACGGCGCGACCGCTGTGTTGACCGGCAATCTCGCTCCGCGCGGCTGCGTAATCAAACCCTCAGCAGCTGACCGGCGGCTGTTGCGCCACCGCGGCAAGGTGATCGCATTCGAGGACTACAACCACATGGCGCGCGAAGTCGAACGCGATGATCTCGATGTGACGCCAGACCATATTCTCGTGCTTAAGAATGGGGGCCCGAAAGGTGGTCCCGGTATGCCCGAATGGGGCATGTTGCCGATCCCGAAGAAGCTGGTGAAGCAGGGCGTTCGCGACATGTTGCGCATTTCCGATGCGCGCATGAGTGGCACAAGTTACGGCGCCTGTATTCTGCATGTCGCACCGGAAAGCTTCGTCGGGGGGGCCCTGGCTTTCGTCAAGACGGGCGATGAAATCGAGGTCGACGTGCCTGCCCGTCGCATTCATCTGCATGTTGCAGAAGAGGAACTCGCTCGCCGTCGCGCTGCTTGGAAACCGCCCGAACCGCGCTATCCGCGGGGCTACGGTGCGCTCTACTCGGAACATATCGGCCAGGCCGACGAAGGTTGCGATTTCGATTTCCTTGCGCCACTCGGGACGATCCCCGAGCCGGAAATCCACTGAGACAACACGTATTCGCACAATTGCCAGGATGTGAACTGGGCCGAATTGGTGATAGGCCAGCCCGGCAATCGGGTGAGCAACATGAGCGAAGACATTCCTTTCGACAAAAATCTCGATCTCGCACCCGATGTGGTCGACGAGCCCATGCTGGGCGTGCGTCGGATCATGGCGAACAATCCAGGTCCGTTCACGTTCAAGGGCACGGTCACCTACATCATTGGGCGAGGGAAGGTCGCGATCGTCGATCCTGGTCCTGATGATCCAGCGCACATCGGCGCATTGCTGGATGCCGTGCAGGACGAAACCGTCACGCATATTTTTGTGACGCATACCCATCGCGACCACTCGCCTGCGGTTCCAGCAATCAAGAAGGCGACCGGCGCTACGGTCTTTGCTGAAGGTCCGCATCGGGCCGCTCGACCTTTGCACATTGGCGAACACAATCCGCTCGATGCCAGCGCCGATCGCGATTTTCGCCCCGACGTAATGCTACGGGATGGCGAGATCGTGTCAGGTGACGGCTGGACGATTGAAGCGGTTACGACGCCGGGTCACACCGCCAATCACATGGCTTATGCACTGAAGGAGAAATCAACACTTTTCGCGGGCGACCATGTAATGGCCTGGGCGACGTCGATTGTCGCCCCGCCTGACGGCGCGATGAGCGATTACATGGCTTCGTTGGCGAAGCTTGCGCGACGCTCGGAAGCGATTTACCTCCCGGGTCACGGTCCGGCTATCGCCGACGCGCCGCGCTTTGTCAGTTATTACATTCTCCATCGCAAGGCTCGCGAGGATTCGATCCTGCATCGCTTGTCAAAAGGCGCAACGGATATTCCGACGATCGTGCGCGCGATTTATATCGGCATCGATCCAGGACTGACCGGTGCCGCTGGACTTTCCGTTCTCGCCCATCTCGAAGATCTGGTCGCGCGCGGAGTGGTCGAAACCGATGGCCAGCCCGCGATCGATGGCGTCTATCGCTTGGCGGGCTGACGTTTGTCGGGCTGGCCCTTTTTCGTGGGTGGCGCTTTTTTCTCCTGCTGCGATCGCGGCTCCGGTGCCGAAGCCACCACGTCATCTATGTCTTCGAGCAAGCTGCGAATTCGCGATGCGTTCGACCCGAGATCATGGTCGCCGAAGCGGGACGCCGACCGCATGTCGACGCGTGTGCCCTGGCCGAGCGGGCTTATCCTGATCACGACGTCGTCGCGAAATCCCATGATCGGCGTGCGCGCGACCGCCTCGATCACGCCATCGCGCCGCGCCAGTGTCGGCGGCCGCGTATCGCCTATGTACCATTTGCGCTTTGTCACCAGCGCGAGCGCCGCGTCGTAGGCGACTTTGGTCGGCACATCGAGATCAAGCGGAGCTACATAGGGATAAGCTTTGCGCTGGAGTGCCGCTGCCGCCGCTCCGGGATAGTCGTTGCGTCCGCGTGGCCGCAGGCGCGCGAGGACATCGAAGCGCGGAGGATTGTTCGTATCGGTGCTGACATCGGCAATAGCCGGCAATCGCAAGGCGCGTGTGCCGAGATAGGCCGGGTAGGCAAGCAATGCTAGGCCCAGGAACAGGCCGAGCAGGGCCCGGCCAAGCCCGCCTGTTCCCTGCCGCCAGATGACGACAAAGGCTGCAAAAGCGAACAATATTGCGAGCCCGGCGAAAACCAATGAAGCGGCGAAGGTCGCGAGCGCCGGCACGATCTCCAGGAGGCCTGAACGGACAATGATGACCGAAAGGGCCGCGACCGCGATGGCGAACAGACCCAGTCGCGAGGACCAGACCGCGACTCTCGACACTGGCTCATTGGGAAATGGACGTCGCGCCATGCTACGGTCCCGCGCAAATCTGCTTGAGCGCCGCCCACTCCCCGGGGTCGAGAAAGGGCTGGGGTGATTTTGCAGCGGCCCTTTGCCTGATGGCCGCGACCCGCGCCTTGGTTTCCGGATGATCCATAAGGATATTCATGCCAGGTTCCGTGGCGCCACCGATTTTTTCCAGCATATTGGCAAGAGCACGTGCATCACTGCCGGTCTTGTTCATGAGATCGGTACCATAGGTGTCTGCCGCACTTTCGGCTTCCCGCGAATACGATGATTGCAGCACGCTCTTTGCGGCGAACACAACCGCGCCGCCGCCAACGAAATCCCCGAGCAGCATTCCAAACAGAAAGGATAGACCGGCCCCCTCCAGAATCGCCCTTGTTCCATCACGATGCGCGACATGGCCGATTTCATGTGCGATCACGCCGGCAACTTCGTCCGCATTTTCGGCCTTGTCGATCAGTCCGCGAAAGACATACACGCGTCCGCCGGGCAAGGCTATGGCATTGGCTTCGTCACGGCGCACGACGTTCGTCCGCAGGGTTACGGGAAGGGCCGCGGCAGCTTCGAGCCGCTGCATGAGTTTGTTGAGCGCGTTGCGCCCCGGGATTTCTGTGGCAGCGGTGCCGCACTCAAGCGCCGTGTTGCGCTTGCCCGTGTCGAGCATGCTGCGTATTTGCGCATCAACTGCGTCGCCCAACTTGCGTTCGATCGAAGGGGGCAAAAGGGGCGTCAGGCGTGCCGCGATCGCAGGCACCCCGAACCAGGCCACCAGCAGAAGCGATACGGTCGCCCCCACCGTCCAGCCGATCACGCGAATGCGTTGGCGTTGCTGTGACAAGCCAGTGCGATCGACATGGACGGCCCGCTCATCGATCTCGGCCGCAAGTGCGGGCTCCCGAATTTCCAGCCGCTCCAGTGACGCGCTACCGCGGCGGCCGAGCCGAAGGACATCATGGGGTGCATCCAGCTCCTCGATCTCGTTGTAGGGCCACTCAACTGAAAGATTTCCATCCCTGGCGCTAATCTGCAGGCTATCCGAACCGAGCTCTACGACAACCTCGCGCTGGGCACTGGTTATACCGTCGAAGTAGACGCCAGCTCCGGAACTCATGACTCGTTCGACCTATCAATAGCCGCCTACATTCAGAGCGTCGGCCAGGCCTTCACCCAAAGCGGAGCTCGCCCGCCCGCCCGCCTTGACCTTTTCCAATGCCGAAAGACCGGACAATTCGAGCGATTCCATGCCCAACTGCCACACCGACAGCTGCACGGTAGCGCGATAGACGGTCGAGAAACCAAGCGCGGCGATCACGTAGACGCCGAGAAGTAACAGGGTTATCGCAATCTGGTCCGCCGTGTCGAATTTTGCGACGTTGACTACCGCGCCCGCGATGGAAAAGACAATGGCGCCAACCATTCCCATCGCGATGCTGAAAAGGCTCGCATAGCCTACGAAACGTGCATAGGCGCCGTAGATATCTCGTGTGCGCAGGTGCGAGCGCACTTCGATCGTGCCAAAGCGCAGGCCCGACGACCACCATCGCAACGTGAGTGCCTGAAAAGCCGGATAGAGAAGGGCCCCCAAGACGACGCTTGTTCCTCCCATCAACATCGCAAAGACGATAGCACTGCCCAGGCCCGGATTACCCCCTTCGATCTTGCTCATAACGTCGTCGCCACCTTGCGCGATCGCGTCGACAAGCGCCTGCCAGTCGAGCCCCACGAATCCCCTGATTGCGGGCGCAAGTGGCGCAAAAAATAGCAGCCACATCGGCAATCCGCGCAGGAACAGAGCAATTCCGGAGGCCTCAAAACGGCCGCCCAAATCGCCGTAGAACGTATTTTTCATCTTGTAGCGCTCGAGGTTTGCGACCTGGAAAGGGTAGGCCAGCCCAAGGCTCAACACGGTGACGATCCACCATAGCGTTGCGCGGAACGCATAAGACCAGGCCGACCCTGTCTGGTGAAAACGCAGGCCGCGGTAGATGGTCCGTGTGAGGCGGTAACGCCGTGCGCGATAAATCGCGTATTGGCCAAGCACGCCGAGCGCGGCAAAGGCCAGGACACCGGACAATTTCCCGAGAAGGCCGAGATCAAGAGCGGCCAGAAAAAACCCGACATAAATCGGAATTAGAAGGGCGATCGCTACGAGAAACCCGAGCAGGAGTTCGAGCGCCGTCCCTGTGTATTCAAGTGCCTCGCCGGCAATTTCAGTATTCGACCAAAGAAAGCGGCGCACATCGGTGACCAGCCAAAAGCGATATACGCCAAGGGTGATCATCAGAAGCGCGGCGCCCCGGATGAGCAGCCGCCAATAGGACCGGCGCTCCCCGAGGAATCGCACGGCGCCGCCCGTGGCGATCCTGCCTGCATCGAGGCTGGCCATGATGAGCAGGAATAATGGCAAGCCGCGAAGCAGGCAATATCCCGAGGATCGCTGGGCTCCCCTGCGGGACTGCCGCAATTGCAGCATGCCTCGATTTGGATGTTTCCAGCGCATCAATGCTTCGCAGGTCGTCACGCGGCCGGTGCGCAAATCGACCAGTGGCTGGAAGTAGAGTTGGAACTGATCCGAAGCCAGGGCCTCATGCAAGTCGAGTTCGAGGGCGCGCCTTTCCTGCGCTGCTTCCTCCATCTCAAGGCGAAGAAGCGATGATCGCCACCGCCGCCATTCTTTGCGGCGTAAAGCGCGATGTCGGCTTTCTTTAGCAGTTGGTCGGCATCGACTCCGTCCAGCGGGGCCATGGCAATGCCGATTGCGGCGCCGATGTCGATGCGATGACCATCGATTTCAAAGGGATCCTTCAGCGTTCGGGCAACCCGTTGCGCAAGCCTCTTGGCGTCCCGGTAGCGCTCGGTGTCGACAAATTGCGCGACCCCGACCTAAAGGTGATGCGACGGCTAGTAGCCGCGTAGGACCGGTTGCGAGGCGCGCCGCTGGCGGCCGAGTAAGTCCTTCAGTCGGACCTAGGTTTGAGCGAAACCCACTTTCCCTCCTCGACGCTCCTGTAGCAGGCCTCGGCCAGCTGAACGTCACGGACTCCTGCCGTGAGATCGCTCGCAAGCGGTGCGTCATCCACGATGTGCCGAAGGAATTTTTCCCAGCCGATCCGATATGGATTGATGGGGCCGCCTTGATCAGGCACCTCATTCCAGCAGGCGCGATAGTCAATGCCAAGATCGCGGTCGGGATTGAAGTGCTGAATGGCCGGCGTATCTGCCCCGCTCTGTATCCAGCAGCGGTGCAAGCCCGCAACCGCCGAGCCTCCGGTGCCGTCGACTTGAAAACTGAGAAGATCGTCTTGGCGGACGCGCGTCGCCCACGAGCAAATGATCGTTCCGACAGCGCCGTTCGCCAGTTCAGCCAGTGTCAGCGAGGTATCCTCAACATCGACCGGATAAGTGATGCCGGCCTCGTCACGCCGCTTAGGAATCGCGGTCTTCAAGGCTGAGACGACGCGCCGGATCGGCCCGAGTGTATCCTCGATCACGTAACGCCAGTGCGGATACATGTCCAAAGTGAGACCGCCGCCTGTCTTGCGCTTGTAGTTCCAGCTCGGGCGTTGGCTGGGACGTTCGCGGCCGTCGAATACCCACCAACCAAATTCGAGCCGGAAGCCCGTGACGCGTCCGAAGAAATTGTTCGTAGCCAAAACTTTCAGCTTCTGCAGACCGGGCAGGTAGATCTTGTCTTCGACCGTTCCGGTTTTGAGCGCCCGCGCGTTTGCTGCCCGCAGCAGTTCGAGCCCTTCGGCCACCGTCGGCGCGACGGGCTTTTCACTGTAGATGTGCTTGCCGGCTGCAATAGCTTTGGACAAAGTTGCCACGCGCTGCTCGGTCGCCGCAGCGTCGAAAAAAACGGGAAAGTCCGACTTTGCCAGTGCCTCATCCAGGTTTTGCGTCCAATCGGTGACGTCGTGACGGTGGGCAATTTCAGCAAGACGTGTTGCATTTCGTCCGACCAGCAACAGTCGTGGCATGATACGGCCCGTGCCTGAGGGCAGCCCGCCTTCGGCGCGGATTGGCGCCAGTGCATTGGCAAGGTGTTGCGTGGCGCCGATCCGCCCGGTCGCGCCATGGAGGATGATGCCGATTTCCTTGACGGTCATGCCTGCTTTTCTATCATGCCCCGCCGCCGCCAACAGCGAAGGCGAGGCTGGACCGGTGAATTGCCATGCCCCGTCATGTCGTTTGTTTGACCTTCGATTTTGATACGCAGTCCGGCTTTATCGCGCGCGGCATGACGACGCCGACTCCACTTTCACGCGGTGAGTTCGGCGCGATGGCGTCGCAACGCATACTCGATCTCCTTTCTTCTCGCGGCATAAAGGCGACCTGGTTCATACCCGGTTTCACCATAGAAACCTGGCCGCGGGAATGTCACGACGTAGTCGCCCGTGGGCACGAGGTCGCGCATCACAGCTGGGCGCATATTCCGCCCGCGACCCAAACAGCGGAAAAAGAGGAGGCGGATCTCGTTCGCGCCAACGAGGCCATCGCCAGATTGGCCGGACGCAAGGCGCGCGGCTACCGCTCGCCATCATGGGATCTCAGTGAATACACGGTCAATCTTCTGTTGCGACACGGTTTTCAATACGATTCAAGCCTGATGGGTGCCGACTATCTGCCGTACCGCGCGCGCCGCGGGGACATCGCCACGCTTGGCGAGCCCTTCCAGTTTGGAGAGGAAACCGCGTTAATCGAGATGCCGATTAGCTGGTCGCTCGATGATTTCCCTCATTTCGAATTCGTGCGTACCGCCACGACAATCTTGCCCGGTCTGCAGCCGGCACGTTTGGTGATGCAAAACTGGCTTGATGAATTTCTCTACATGAAGAAGTCTGTCGAGTGGGGCGTATTGACCTATACCATGCACCCTTACGTGATCGGTCGCGGCCACAGGATGCTGGCACTGGAAGACCTGGTCGACCGGCTGATCAAAGAGGGCGCTGTGTTCGCGACGATGGAAGATGCAGCGCGAGAAGCGGTGAACCACTTACCCGCGCCGAGATCGCGCGCGCCCTGACCGCTATCGCCTCACTGCCGCTCATTTGCGAGAATTTGTCGCGATACTCGCCTGGCGTCATGCCCGTATGACGCTTGAACAAGTTCCGGAAAAAGCCGATGTCCTCGTACCCGATTTTCGTGCTAACCACTTGGATGGACGCGTTGGAGCGTTCGAGCAGTTCCTTGGCGGCCGATACTCTGAGGGTCTGCAGATAGGCGCCTGGCACTCGGCCGAATTGGGTGCGATTCATTCTACCCACACCGGGCAGATCGCGTTCGATGACATAACGTTTGATAGTCCTTACTCCATATTGCGAGTACGAACCGGAACATGGTTGTGTTCACGTTCGTAAGCTAGATGTCAATATTGACAATATGCATAGGTGAAAATGACAAGCCCAATATGCCCCATTCCTGACGTCTATTGGGCTGATCAATGTTGGTGGGCATTCAGTCGCCGCGAGATGCGGCAAGCAGGGGGTCAATGTCCAAGCTTAGTCGCCATCTGATTTTTCTACTGGTGGCTTCATCCACTTTTGTCCCTGGTGGTCGTGCGCAGGCTCAGCCCTCGGCCGCCTCAGCCGGGGATGCCTGTCTTGCATTCAAAAAAGAAATGTCGCTTGGCACGTCTTTGCCTCGTACCCGGACAAAGCTAAAGGCGGGCGAGACACTTGTCGTTGTGGCGCTAGGATCATCGTCAACAACCGGCTTTGGATTGCTCAGGTCCGGTGGTGCCTTCCCCGACGTCATGAAGCAGGAATTGTTGCGATTGCGGCCCTCCGCACGGATCGAGTTGATCAATAGCGGACGCATCATGGAAAACATTTCAGAGAATGTCGCTCGCCTCGATAGCGATGTTCTGCGCTACAAGCCAGATCTTGTGGTGTGGCAACTCGGGAGTAACGATGCGGTGTGGCGCGGCATTGCGGACAACGCGAAGGAAATGCTCAGCGGGGCCGTAAAGCGGCTTAAAGCTGCTAATGCCGACGTAGTCCTCGTTGATTTGCAATATGCGCCGCTGGTGCTGCTGACCTCACGCCACGCCAAGATGGAGAGGATCATTGCTGAGGTCGCGCGTGAACAGAACGTCGGACAGTTTCCGCGATTCACTCTCATGAAAAGAGCGATCGATGGCGGTGTGAGTGGCCTCGTCGGATGGGACGGTCTTCATAAGACCGCTGAAGGTCATCGATGCATCGGCAAGGCACTTGGGCAGATGATCGACACCGCTGCGCGTTAGAATTTCACTCGGCGGCCTGTGCGGTCGGCAATCGATAGTCCTTGAATTGCTGGCGCAGTACGAGCTTCTGGATCTTGCCCGTGGCCGTGTGCGGGATTTCGTCGGTAAAGACCACGTCGTCCGGCATCCACCACTTCGCGATCTTGCCTTTCATGAATTCGAGGATGTCCTCCTTACTCGCCTGCTCGCCCTTTCTGAGGACGATGACGAGCAATGGACGCTCGTCCCATTTCGGATGAGACACGCCGATGACTGCAGCCTCTGCTACTTTCGGATGGCCGACGGCGAGGTTTTCGAGATCGATAGACGAGATCCATTCGCCACCTGACTTGATCACATCTTTGGCGCGGTCTGTGATTTGCATGTACCCGTACTGGTCCAACGTCGCTACGTCCCCGGTGTCGAACCAGCCATCCTGCTCAAACACCGGGTCGCCTTCGACCTTGTAGTAATTCTTTGCCACGGCCGGCCCTCGGACCTTGAGACGGCCGAAAGTCTTTCCGTCCCAGGGCAGCGGCTTGCCGCTGTCATCGGTAATTTTCATCTCGACGCCGAACGGCGGATGACCCTGTTTCATTTCTATGTCGAGCTTTTCTTCTCCGGTCAGCGCCGCATATTCCGGCTTCATCGTGCAGAGCGAGCCGAGCGGGCTCATTTCGGTCATGCCCCAGGCGTGCACAACCTGAACACCGTATTTGTCCTGGAATGTTTTTGTCATCGCCCGCGGGCAAGCCGATCCACCGATCACCACACGCTTCAGATGCGGAAGTTTGCCGCCAGTCTTTTCAAGATCCTGGAGCAACATCAACCATACTGTTGGCACCGCTGCCGTGAATGAAACCTTGTAAGTATTGAGCAATTCGTAGATCGAAGGTCCGTCGAGTTTTGCGCCCGGCATTATCATCGTGGCGCCCACCATCGGCGAGGAGAAGGCGAGGCACCAACCATTCGCATGGAAAAGAGGCACGACCGGCAATACGACGTCGCGCGACGATAGACCTTTACAATCCGGCATCGCCGCCATGAAGGCGTGCAACACGTTGGAGCGATGCGAGTACAGCACGCCCTTCGGATGTCCGGTTGTCCCGGAAGTGTAGCACATGCCAGCCGCAGTGCTCTCGTCGAATGATTTCCATTCGAAATCGCCATCGACTTCGGCGATCCACTCTTCGTATGGGACGGCATTCTTCAATGTCGTCTTCGGCATGTGTGCCGCATCGGTGAGCACAATGTAGCGCTCGATCGTGGGCAGCTTGTCTGCGATCTTTTCTAGGAGTGGGACGAAAGTGATGTCGGTGAACATCGCTCTGTCACCGGCGTGATTGACAATCCAGGCGATCTGATCGGGAAACAGGCGTGGATTGACCGTGTGATAGATCGCGCCGAGACCGAGGATGCCGTACCAGACCTCCAGATGACGCCACGTATTCCAAGCGAGGGTCGCTACGCGGTCGCCGAGTTTGATGCCGTCTTTCTCCAGCCGCTGCGCCACCTTGAGCGCACGGGCGCGTATTTCCACATAGTTGGTCGTATGGATAGGACCTTCAACCGAGCGCGTGATCACCTTGCGCCCGCCATGATATGTGGCGGCATGATCAATGATGCGATGGCACAACAACGGCCAATCCTGCATCAGGCCGAGCATGGCATTCCCCTCTCTATACGTGCACAATCTCGCCGGAAAACCTTTCTGGCGCATGCGCGTTATCAAACCGGGACCGGCGCCCCTCGCCAGTCTGGGCTAAGGTTAGCCGCCGCGCAGGACCGTGCAAAGGTTTCGTTGAGAGCTAAAGGGCCGGGGTCACCCAGGGTCTCATGGCATCGCACACGAACCCAGCAATAACGGCCAATGGGGGCGCCACGCGGCTGACGCTAGTGTTTCTATGGCTGGCAGGTGCCTGCTTTGGCCTCGCCTCGGCCGAGGACGTGTCGCTGCCAAAATCGCGTCCATCCGTGTGGATGGAGCCCCATACATTTCGTGAGGCCGCGGGCCCGGATTTCGATTCCGCCGACGTAACGAGCGCGCCGACGGAGTGTGATCAGCGCCTGCGGGCAATCGCCGCGATCGAGCCAGTGCCGCGGCTGATCGGCCCGGATGCGTGCGGAGGCGAGGATATGGTTCGGCTGGATGCCGTGACCCGGCCCGGCGGCGCGCGCATCGAACTCAAATCGGCGCCGGTTCTGCGGTGTGCCTTTGCCGAATCTGTCGCCAGTTGGCTTCGAGACGAAGCGGCACCCCGCGTAGAGAAGCTGGGTTCGATCCTGCGTGCGGTCGAAACCTATGACGCGTACGAATGCCGCGGCCGCAATCGCGTGCCCGGCGGCAAGCTCAGCGAGCACGGTAAAGGTAACGCGGTTGATTTGCGATCATTCATATTGGCAGACGGCCGAGTCGTGACGCTCACGGACGTGACGGTGGCAAAGGATTTTCGCGACGGATTGCGCGATAGCGTATGCCACCGGTTCACCACGGTTCTTGGGCCGGGTTCGGACAGCGCCCACGAGTCGCATATACACGTCGATCTTATCGAACGGCGCGGCTATCGCATGTGCCAGTGGGACGTGCGTACGCCGCCGCCGAAGGAAGTCGCCGCGGGGGTTCCGTTGCCTGCACCCAGACCGAGTATTGATCGCTCAACCGCGTCTCGAAAAATGTGACTGTTGCCGAATAAAACAAAACGGCGCCTTGGGGCGTCGTTTCCAATTCAATTGATACCAGTGCGGTCAGCGATAGCGGCTGATCGCCGACGCCATGCGCGGAATGACCGGGGAGTCACCCTGATGCGGCGCCAGCA
>DASRAF010000045.1:0-12063 GCA_035638295.1 Pseudolabrys sp. | reverse complement strand
ATAGAGTGCTTTATGCATGAGCGACGTCCAATGAAAGTCGCCGACACCAAATAATTACGCTCGGTCAAGCAAGTGCCGCGTGAGCTAGCTCACACAAGCCGATGATTTTTCAGTCTGATATTGCCCAGGGCGAAACTCTGACAGGCCAGCGACAGATGCGTGAACCTACCGTTTCGTAACGATATGCTCTCGTCCCCTTTTGCAGATCATGCTCACCGGTGATGAGCTGATCCTCTTGGAGGATTTCGGTATTAGACACGGATGTAAAAGCCGATAGGTCGATGTCTGCTTTTGGCCCAAAGCGGACATTGGCTTTTGCGCTGCACACGTATGCTTTTGACCCAGAGCAGCGCGAAACCGAAGTCCCAACTGCAAGGTTTTCCCTGAAAATTCCTATCGCGAACTCTGGAATGCAATTTCCGCGACCTTCACATCAGCGGAGCGGCGAAAAGGGAGCCGGCATGTAGATGTCGTTCTGCATCCTGACGAATTGCTCGGGCCCGCCCGGCGGCGGCCATACTTTGTCTGCGACGGCCTTGGCGCGCAGACGGACGCGCTCGTCGAGACTTTTGTACGGCCAGATGTGCATGAAGCGTGCGACCCGGCCAGTCGCCGACATCATTGCCATCAAAATGGGTGACACCTTCGCGCGCTTGGGCAGCCATTCGCGCCACAGCTGCTCGGTTGGCGCGACGCCGTCCGGCCTGAACACGTAGGTACGCACCTCGTAGAACGGCCCCATGTCGCCCGGCGCTATTGGCGCAACAAAGTCAAGGGCGGAGTAGATATCCATTGTCATCTCGTCGATCAGGTCGCCGATGCCGAATGGATTGCGCGACACTAGCAGTGCGCGATGCTCGCTCAAATTCGCAGCGAGATCATCGATGGCGCGGATGATCATGATCCGGTTGAGCGCGCCGATATCGGTGAACCAGCACGCCACGAGTCCGCGCGCGTTCGCCAGTTGGTCCTTCAGGGCGGCCAGCGCTTTCGGCTGGGTGTTGGGGCGCACGGTGATCGTCGTCACGTCGTAGTGGTTGGGCACGTTCGCTCCTCGCATTCCGGCCGCTTGCGGTGTTGCACAATTGACAGCCCAGACAGGGCTTTCTAGCGTGGTCAGACCACTTCTACGCTAATGGAGACGGCTCGCCCATACAATGCCGGGCAATTTCCTGACACGCAAAACATCAGGTCCGGTCAAGCCAATCAAAACCCGTCGGGAGAGATCCTTGAAACGCAAACCGTTCCTGTTCGCCGCGGCAATGGCTGCCACCACGTTGCTCCATGTCGGCGATCCTGCCGCAGCCGCCGAGACCGTCAAGGTTGGCATCACGTGGCCGCTGACCGGCAATGCCGGCGCCGCAGGCCAGGCGTCGAAGGCGGCGGCCGAGCTCGTCGCCGAGATCGTCAACAACCCGCATCCCGAATTGGGCGATTTGCCGCTCGCCAAGGGCGCGGGCCTGCCCAATCTCGACGGCGCGAAACTCGAGCTGATCCTTACCGATCACCAGGGCAATCCCTCGCTCGCACAACAGCTCACCACACGCCTGATCACGCAGGACAAGGTGCACGTGATGCTCGGCGCATACCAGTCATCGTGCAGCTTCACGGCGACCGCGGTTGCAGAGCGCTACGGCATTCCTTTCATGGTCGGGGAATCGGCCGCACTCAACATCACCGGGCGCGGGTTCAAATGGGTGTTCCGCGGCACGCCGATCGCCAGCGACTACGCCCGCACCTACATGCGGTTCTTCGACGACATGAAAAAGGCCGGCAAGAAGATCGATACCATCGCGATCGTCAACGAGAATACCGACTATGGCACCTCGGTTGCGGAATCGATCACTGAGGAAGCCAAGAAGGCGAGCATTGCGGTCGCGATCCGCATTCCATACAGCGCGAGCTCGACGGATGTCTCCGCACAGGTATTGCAGCTGAAGGATAAGAATCCCGACGTCGTGATCTTCATCAGCTACACCGCGGATTCGATCCTTTACATGAAGACAATGAAGAATCTCGACTACAAGCCGCCGATGGTGATCGGCGACGACAGCGGTTTTTCCGATCCGTCCTTCGTCCCGGCGGTGTTCGACGTCGCACAGGGCGTGATGAATCGCAGCGCCTGGGCGGTCGGCAAGCCGGGATCGACCACTTACAAGATCAACGAGATGTACAAGGCCAAGACGGGCCGCGATCTTGACGACACCAGTGCGCGCAACATGCAGAGCTTCTTTGCGCTGATCGATGCGATGAACCGCGCCGGTTCGACCGATCCTGAGAAGATTCGCGTCGCCCTGACGCAAACCGATCTCAAGCCCGAGCAGCTGATGATGGGATACCAAGGGGTGAAATTTGATGACACAGGGCAGAACATCCTGGCCGCGACTTACCTGATCCAGCTGCACGGGAAAAACTACCAGCTGGTCTGGCCGGAGAAGGCCGCCGACGCCAAGCTGCAGTGGCCGATGGCGGGTTGGGCGAAATAGACAATGCTACTCCTGCAAGTCGTCGTCGGTGGCCTCTTGCTGGGGGCCATCTACGCGTTGTTTTCCTCAGGTCTGACGCTGATCTGGGGCATGATGAACGTCATCAATTTCGCGCACGGCGAATTCGTCATGCTCGGAATGTATGTCGCGCTGCTGGTCGTCGTGTGGCTCGGTGGCGGTCCGGCCGCGTTCGGCACGGCGGCGGCCATCGCGCTTTTTGTTCTCGGCGTCGTCGTCTATGCCGGACTGATCCGCCATGTGATGCGCGGCCCGATGCTGGCGCAGATCCTCTCGACATTCGGGCTTGCGCTGCTGCTGCGCTACACGGCGTTCTGGATTTTTTCCGCGAACTTTGTCTCGCTGCCGGAGACCTCGCTGTCCGGCACGATCAATCTCGGCGGCATCCTGCTGCCAGTCGCGCAACTTGTCGCTGGTGTCGTGGCCATCGCTTTCACCATTGCGCTTCATCTGTTGCTGACCCGCACGAATATCGGCAGCCGGTTGCTGGCCGTGTCGGAAGACCGCAGCGCCGCGATGCTGATGGGCATCCGGCCCGACCGAATGCAGGCACTCGCGTGGGGCCTGGCGGGTTGCGCCGCCGGCATCGCCGGCGCGCTGATGGCGACGGCCTATCCTTGGTCACCCTCGGTTGGCGAGACCTTCGGCCTGATCGCCTTCGTCGTGGTCGCGTTCGGGGGCTTTGGCAGCGTGCCGGGCGCGCTTTATGCCGGGCTGATCATCGGTCTGATCCAGGCGGTGTCGGCGTTCTGGTTCGGACCGATCTACAAGGACATCATCGTCTATTCATTGTTCGTCGCGCTGCTCTGGCTGCGGCCGCAAGGCTTGATGGGTAAAGCGTGAAAAACGTCCCGACCAACTGGGGCGTCGTCGTGCTCGGCGCGTGCCTTTTAGTCTACCCGATGATTTTTTCGGGGGCGTTCTATCTCGACATCGGCGTGACATTCCTGCTCGCCGCGATTTCGGCATCCGCGTGGAATATCGTCGGCGGCTATGCCGGGCAGGTTTCGGTGGGCCACAGCATGTTCTACGGCTTCGGCGCCTACTGCCCGCTGTTGTTCTATCAGCTGTTCGGATGGCCGCCGATGGCGGGCATTCCGATCGGCATCGCACTTAGCATCGCGGTGGCCATTCTGATCGGCCTGCCGACCTTCCGGCTGAGTGGCCACTATTTCAGCATGGCAACGATTGCGGTTGCGGAGCTTATCCGCATCTTCACCGGCACATGGGACCTGGTCGGCGCGGCGATCGGTTTGCAGGGCCCGGCGGTCGCGCGCGGCTGGTGGGACCTGACGTTCCGTGGCGAGCTTCCGTACTACTACATCTTTCTTGTCGTGCTCGCCCTGCTGCTGCTCATCACCTGGCTGATGGAGCAGCGCAGGTTTGGTTATTACCTGCGCGCCATCAAGACGAATGAGCGCGCCGCACGCAGCCTTGGCGTTCCCGTGCTGCAGACAAAGATCAAGGCTCTGGCATTGAGTGCCGTGTTCACGTCGATCGCCGGCTCGCTCTATTCAATCAAGACTGGCTTCATCGATCCGGAAAGCGGCTTCGGCATTCTCGTCTCGGTGCAGATGGTGATCATTGCCGCTCTGGGCGGCGCTGGCACGCTCTTCGGACCTGTGGTCGGCGCGCTGATCCTCATTCCGCTGCAGACGGCAACCAATACCTGGTTCGGCGGCGGAGGCTCGGGACTGACCTTCATTCTCTACGGCGGCATCATTGTCCTGATTGCGCGCTTTGAGCCGGGAGGCCTGTTCGATCTCTGGGACCGGATTGCGCCCAAGCGGTGGAGGCGGGGTCATGCTGCTTGAGGCGAAAAACGTCTCAAAAGCTTTCGGCAGTTTCCGTGCCGTCGCCGGCGCCGATCTGACCGTCGATACCGGCGATATCATCGGCCTGATCGGTCCGAACGGGGCCGGCAAGTCGACCTTCTTCAATTGCATTGCGGGCGACATGCCGGTTACCACGGGCCAGATCATGTTCGATGGCCAGGACGTCACCCGCGCGTCGCCGGAGGTCCACGCGGTTGCCGGCATCGGCCGCACCTTCCAGGTACCGGCGACGTTCGAGGATATGACGGTGCTCGACAACGTGATGGTTGGCGCGTTCCTGCGTCATCCGCACCGGAACGACGCCCGCGTGCATGCTAGGACCATCCTCGAACTGACCGGGCTAAGCCGGCTCGCGCAGCAGCGGGCCCGTTCCCTTGGCACACCCGGACGCAAGCGGATCGAGATCGCGCGCGTGCTTGCGACGTCGCCACGCCTGATGCTGCTCGACGAGGCCCTCGCGGGCCTGACGCCCACCGAACTGCTCGACGCCATCGCGCTGGTCCGCGAGATCCACGAATCCGGCGTCACCATCGTGATCGTCGAGCACATCATGGAAGTGATCATGACCCTGACCAGGCGCGTCCTTGTGTTCAACCAGGGTCACGTGATCGCGAGCGGCAAGCCGGACGACGTTGTCAAGAACGAGGCCGTCATCGAGGCCTATCTAGGACGCGGCCACCACACCAGGCGCAGATGACATGAACGATCTCGTGATCGAGCATCTTGAAGTGCGCTACGGCGACCTGGTCGGCGTCACCGATATTTCGCTGAAAGTGGAGGCCGGCACCATCGTTGCGTTGCTCGGCTCGAACGGCGCGGGGAAGACCACGACATTGAATGCGATTGCCGGCCTGGTGCGGCCTTCGCGGGGCCAAGTCAGTTGGAGCGGCGAGGAGATTGCCGGGCAGCCGGCCTATCAGATCGTCAGCAAGGGTCTGGCCCTGTCGCCGGAGGGCTGGCGCCTTTTCGTCGCACAGACCGTGGAGCAGAACCTGCGGCTTGGCGCGACGACACTTGTCGACAAGGCCCGCATCGAGAGTTTGTTCGAGCGCGTCTACACGTTGTTCCCGCGCCTGGCCGAGCGGCGCCGACAGCTCGCCGGCACGCTCTCGGGCGGCGAGCGGCAGATGCTGGCGCTCGGGCGCGCGCTGATGAGCGAACCGAAATTGCTGATGCTTGACGAGCCGAGCCTCGGCCTAGCGCCCGCAGTGGTCGAGGCGCTCTACGACATGCTGCAGCGCCTGCATAAGGAAGGCCTGACCTTGTTGCTGGCCGAGCAGTCGATTCCGCTGGCGCTTGGCATCGCCGACTATGCCTACGTGCTGCAGACCGGGCGCATCGCCCTGCAAGGCAAGGCGTCGGACCTCGAGAACAACCAGCAGGTTCGCGAAATCTATCTCGGCATCAGCGCACGCGCAACCAGTGCAGGGTTGCACTAGCGGGAGTCGACAATGGCGAGGGCGAAAGGCTTGGCTGTGCGACCACCGGCGCCGGCTCCTTTCACGCCGGTCAAGGGCGCGCGCAAATCCGACCACGTGTTCGAGCAGATTGTCGGCTTCATCCGTTCCGGCCGCTTCCCGATCGAGAGTCGGTTGCCGGCCGAGCGGGAGCTCACCACGATATTCAACACCAGTCGGCAGACCATTCGCGAGGCGATCTATCGCGCGGAACTGGCCGGACTGATCGAGGTTCGGCATGGCGCCGGCAGTTTCGTCGTGTCGCGCGGCTCAAGAATGCCGGAGAAAAATGTCGGCGAGCTGATCGGGATCGAGGAAGAAAAAGTCGGTGAGTTTTTCGAGATCAGGCGCACGCTGGAAGGCTGGTGCGCGAGTAAAGCGGCCAAGGCCGGCAGCAAGTCGCAATTCGCCGCCCTAAAGGCGCGGCTTGATGCGATGCGTGTGCTCGATGTCAAGAGCGATGCATGGGAGGAAAACGACATCGGCTTCCACAGGGCGCTGGCGGCGGCAACAGGCAATCCGTTGGCGGTCCGCATGATGGAGATCATGCGGGAAAGCTTCTCGGCGCTCTATCGGCTAAAGCGCTACATCCCCAATCGGGAGGAGCAGAGACTGATCTGGCAGCACCATGCCGACGTCTACGAAGCACTGCAGGCGCGCTCGCCCGAGCGAGCCCGGGCCGCTATCATCGCGCAAATGGATTTCATCGAAGCCAAGCTGGTTGAAAGCCTGCGGGCGTTCGACGACGGGGAAACATAGTCGAGAAGAAGACATTGCAACGAAGGGAGGTTGATATGGCTCGGATGTGGTGGTTCGTCGTTCCGCTCGCCGCTGTGGTGTTGGCGGGCGCTCCGGTCAACGCGGCCGATACCGTCAAGATCGGCGTGATCTACCCGCTGACCGGCAATGCCGCGAGCGCAGGCCAGTCGGCGAGAGACGCTGTTGAGCTGGGTGCGGAAATCGTGAACAACGCATACCCGGAACTGAAGAATTTGCCGCTTGGTGCCACGACAGGTCTTCCTAATCTTGGTGGCGCCAAGATCGAGCTCATTAGCGCCGATCACCAGGGCAATCCGCAGGTCGGCCAACAACAGACCTTGCGCCTGATCACCCAGGAAAAAGTGGCGGCCATGCTAGGCTCCTACCATTCGTCGGTCTCGCTCGTCGCGACCGCGGTCGCCGAGCGCCAGGCTATTCCGTTCCTGGTGGCCGATTCCGTCGCGCTCAACATCACGCAGCGCGGGTTCAAGTGGACATTCCGCGCCGGCCCAATCGCGCCCGACTTCGCCAAGGCCTACACGGAATTCCTGACCGACCTGAAAAAGGCGGGACGCAAGATCGACACGATCGCCATCGTGAACGAAAACACCGACTATGGCTCCTCGGTCGCCGCCAGCATTCTCGAGGCTGCAAAGGCCGCGAACATCAAGGTTGCGGCCCAGATTCCCTACAACGCCAACGGCTCCGATGTGTCGGCTCAGGTGCTCCAGCTCAAGACCCTGCAACCCGATGCGGCGATCTTCATCAGCTACACCGCCGATACGATTCTTTATTTCAAGACGATGAAGAATCTCGATTACCTGCCGCCAATCATCATCGGCGATGACGCCGGGTTCTCCGATCCGGCGTTCATTCCGAATGTCGGCGACCTGGCGCAGGGCGCGGTAAACCGCAGCGCCTTCGATATCGGCAAGCCGGGAAGCAACAGCTACATCATCAACGAAATGTTCAAGAAGAAGTACGGCCGCGATCTCGATGACACCTCGGCGCGCTGGATGCAGGGCTTCCTGGTGTTGGCCGAGGCTATCAACCGCGCCGGCTCAACAAATCCTGAAAAGATCCAGACCGCCCTCAAGGCGACCGACCTCAAGGCGGATCAGCTGATGATCGGCTATAGCGGGGTCAAGTTCGACGAGACAGGGCAGAATACTTTGTCCGCGACCTATCTCATCCAGCTGCACGGCAAAACCTATGAATCGGTGTGGCCGGAGAACCGGGCCACCGCCAAATTCGAGTGGCCGATGAAAGGCTGGCGCAAGTAACACGCCATAGGGCGGCGGCGCGGCGCGCTGCCAGTTTCCCGCAATCGTCGCGGGTTTCCGGATGACATCTCCTCCTCCCTCAATCCGTCTGGGCGTCGATATCGGCGGCACGTTCACCGACGTTGCGCTGGAGATCGGCGAACGTCGCTACACGGCCAAAGGCCTGACCACGCAGCGCGCGCCGGAGGAGGGCGTGCTGACGATCCTGCGCTCGATTGTCGGCGAGGCCGGCATTCGACCGGCCGACGTCACGCTGATCATCCACGGCACGACCCTTGCAACCAACGCTCTGATTGAGCGCAAGGGCGCCAGGACCGCGCTTCTGACGACCGAAGGCTTTCGCGACGTCGTCGAGATCCGACATGAAAACCGTTTCGAGCAATACGATGTCAACATCGATCTGCCGCCGCCTTTGGTACCGCGCCGCTTGCGGCTGCCGATCCGTGAGCGTGTCGACGCGCAGGGAAACGTTCTCATTCCGCTCGACGAAAAGAGTATTTCCACCGCGATCGATACCGTGGTCGGGCAGAAGGTTGAGGCAGTCGCGGTCGGCCTTCTGCACAGCTTCATCAATCCTGATCACGAGCACAGGGTCCGCGAGGCGGTAGCGAAGCGGATGCCGCAAGCCGCGGTCACGCTCTCATCCGACGTATCCCCGGAGATGCGGGAATACGAGCGGTTCTCGACCGCTTGCGCCAATGCCTATCTTCAGCCGCTCATGGGAAGCTATGTCACGAGGCTTGAGCGCGGCTTGGCACAGGCGGGTTTTCGATGCCCGCTGCTGCTGATGACGTCCGGCGGCGGCATCACCACGACCGACACCGCGATCCGCTTTCCGGTGCGCCTCGTCGAATCCGGCCCGGCGGGCGGCGCGATCTTTGCCGCCTGCATTGCCTCTCAGCAGGGCCTCGATCAGGTCGTTTCGTTCGACATGGGCGGCACCACGGCCAAAATCTGCTTCATTGACGAAGGGCGCGCGCAGACGGCGCGCGCCTTCGAGGTTGCACGCGTTTATCGTTTCACCAAAGGCAGCGGCCTGCCGCTGCGTATCCCGGTGATCGAAATGGTCGAAATCGGCGCCGGCGGCGGATCGATTGCCCGCGTCGATACGCTCGGCCGCATCAATGTCGGGCCGGATAGCGCGGGCTCCGAACCCGGACCCGTCTGCTACGACAGAGGCGGCAAGCAACCGACCGTGACGGATGCCGATGTCGTGCTCGGCCGTATCGATCCGGCCGACTTTTCCGGCGGCCGAATGCCGCTCGATGCCGTGGCCGCCGATAAATCTGTGGTCGAAAACATCGGTAGGGGACTCGACCTATCAGCCGTCCACGCCGCGCTCGGCGTCAGCGAGATCGTCGACGAGAACATGGCAAGCGCCGCGCGCGTGCATGCGATCGAAAGCGGCAAGGATATCCGGGCCCGCACAATGGTGGCGTTCGGTGGCGCCGCGCCGCTGCATGCGGCTCGCGTAGCGGAGAAGCTCGGGATCGCCCGTGTGCTCGTCCCGGCCAATGCCGGAGTCGGTTCCGCAGTCGGGCTGCTGCGGGCACCGGTCGCGTATGAAATTGTGCGCAGCCGGTTGGTAGGGCTGAACAGCTTCGATCCGGCCGTAGCCAATACCGTGTTCGGCGAAATGCGAACCGAAGCCGAAGATATCGTGCGGCGCGGCGAACCGCACGCAAAGCTCACGGAACGGCGTTCCGCGTTCATGCGCTATCGCGGACAGGGTCACGAAATTTCAGTCGATTTGCCTGTTCGCGAATTCACAACGACTGATGTGCCAGCGATCACCGAATGGTTCGAGGACGCCTATCGGAGACTTTACAGCCGGCCCATTCCGGGGGTGGAGATCGAAATCTTGAGCTGGGTACTGTCGTTGCGCGCGCCGTCGATAGGAAAACTCGCGACGGCAGGGAAGCTGAAACCTGGGCAAGCGAGGTCAATCGCGCAGCGTAAGGTCTTCGATCCTGCCGGCGGCGCATTCGCTGACACGCCCGTCTACCAGCGCGCCCATTTATCGCCGGGCGCCCGAATCAAAGGTCCGGCTGTGATCACGGAAGACGACACGACGACCGTCGTCAGCCCGTCGTTCGATGCGAGGATCGACCAATTCGGCTATATTGAGCTCTTCCGTCGAGAAAAATGACGATGGTCGCCCGTTCGAACACCGCGCTCGGCCAAATCCACACGCAAATCATGTGGAACCGCCTGATCGCGGTGGTGGAGGAACAGGCCCAAACGATGATCCGCACGGCGTTCAGCACGTCGGTGCGCGAGGCCGGCGACCTCTCCGCCGGCGTGTTCGACCGTCACGGCCGCATGCTGGCGCAGGCGGTAACCGGCACGCCCGGCCATGTTAATTCGATGGCCAATGCTGTCATTCATTTCCTCGATAAATATCCGCTCGCCGGAATGAAGCCCGGCGACCACTACATCACTAACGATCCTTGGCTTACGTCAGGGCATCTGCATGACATTACGGTGGTGACGCCGACCTTCTATCGCGGTCAGCCGGTCGCGCTTTTCGCCAATACGATCCATGTCGTCGATATCGGCGGGCTCGGCATGGGACCGGATGGCCGCCAGGTTTTCGAGGAAGGCGTCGCCATTCCGATCATGCCGCTCGCGCGCGAAGGAAAGATGAACGAGGATCTGTTGCAGTTGGTTCGAGCCAATGTGCGCGAACCGCTCCAGGTCGAGGGCGACATCTATGCCTGCGCCGCCTGCAACGACGAAGGCAGCCGGCGGCTGATCGACATGATGGACGAGTTCGAGATCGCCAACCTGGACCGGCTCGGCGAAACAATCATCGAATCCTCGCGGGAGGCAACGCTGGCGCGCATTCGCGCGCTGCCGAAAGGCCTCTATCGCAACAGCATGACCATTGACGGTTATGACAAGCCGCTGGAATTCAATGCAGCATTGACGATTTCAGAGGACGGCATCCACGTGGATTTTGACGGCACGTCGTCGGCGTCGCGCTACGGAATCAACGTCGTCTATAACTACTGCCTCGCCTACACGGCATTCGGCGTGAAATGCCTAGTCGCGCCGGAAGTGCCCAACAATTTCGGGTCCCTTGAGCCAATAACCGTATCGGCCCCGGAAGGCTGCGTACTTAACGTCAAGCGGCCGTGGCCGGTCGCCGCTCGGCACACCGTCGGCCAGATGTTGCCGGACATCGTATTCGGCTGTCTGGAGAAGGCGATCCCGGGCGGCGTACCTGCCGAAGGCGCGTCGTCACTATGGAATCCGCAGATCTTTGGCGGAGGTTCGCTGGTCGACGAGGTGGCCGAAGGCACCGATGCGAACCAGCTCGACACTTTCAGCACGGTGATCTTCCATTGCGGCGGGGCAGGCGCGCGCCCGGGCAAAGACGGGCTGAGCGCGACCGCCTTTCCGTCGGGTGTGCGCACTATTCCAGTGGAGGCAACAGAGAGCGTTGCGCCCGTCGTGTTCTACCGCCGCGAATTTCGCGACGGCTCCGGGGGCGCCGGCAAATACCGCGGCGGGCTGGGCCAGGCGATCGAGCTCGGCGGCGCGGGCGCAAACCCGGTCGCATTGCTCTGCAATTTCGAGCGCGTGAAAAACCCGGCGCGCGGCCGCGCCGGCGGGCAGCCCGGCGGCGCGGGCACGGTTAGCTTGCGCTCGGGCCGGCCGATCCGCCCCAAAGGACGGCAGACCGTGCCACCACGCGACGCGATTCAGCTTGGCCTGCCGGGCGGCGGCGGCGTCGGCAATCCGCGCGAGCGCGATCCGGGGCAGGTGCTGGACGATGTGCTCGACGGTCTGATCACCGTTGAAGATGCGAAACGCGACTATGGTGTCGTCATTTCCAACGGCGTGGTTGATGAGGCAGCAACACGGCAAGCGCGTTCATGAACATACAGTTGGATGATTTGTCGTTGAGTTTGTGTTCCGTAGCGCACCCGCGTTCGCACGTTCAAAATGCTCGGAGTCACACGCATGAAGAGTCATTCTGTTTTGCTTTACCGATTGCGGAATCCGAAACAAGCAGGGCGTAGATAGCGGTTTACCAACGAAATCTCAGCTATGTACTGGTTCGTGACGCGCGCCGCGCTGCAGCGCCGACCGCCGACTCGGCAATGAGCAAGCTCAAAGCGCGAACAGAAAGTGTCCCACCCAAATAAAAGTGGGACACTCAAGACGAAAAAGACCAACGGGTAAAACTCGAATTTTCGGGGTGGCGGTCCCGAGAGGA
>DASRAF010000044.1:0-5651 GCA_035638295.1 Pseudolabrys sp. | reverse complement strand
TTCTTCGCTGTCCCACGCGCCGGTCACCTGCACCTTTTCGCCCAGTTCGTCCTCAGTGCGAAGCGTCTTGCCCAAGCGGCCTTCGTTGTGAGCGATGAGGTGGGATGCAGCCGCAAGAATGTGCCCGGTGCTGCGATAATTTCGCTCCAGGCGGATGACCTTCGCGCCGGGAAAATCGTGGTCGAACCGTAGGATGTTATCGACCTCCGCGCCGCGCCAGCCGTAGATCGACTGATCATCATCGCCGACGCAACAGATGTTTTTGGGAACGCGGAGGAGGTTCGCGCTCTGCTCAGTCATTTGGGAGCGTGTTGGAAACGCGATACCGGATTCTGTGGACTCGGCAGTAGTGTCAATCTGCCTGTCCGCCGCTTGATCGCGTCCCGGGACGACCGCCATCGAGCCAGACGGAGTCTGTGCCAGCAGTTTCAGCCAAAGGTACTGTGCGACGTTTGTGTCCTGATACTCATCGACAAGGGTGAATTTAAATCGCTCCTGAAAATTCCGCAGCACATCAGCGTTCTGACGGAATAGCCGGATATTCTCGAGCAGCAAGTCACCAAAATCGGCAGCATTCAGTGTCTTTAGCCGCTCCTGATAGGCAATGTACAGCTTCTTGCCCTTACCATTCGCAAAGCTTGCTGCTTCACCCGAAGGCACTTGTTCGGGTGTTAGACCGCGATTTTTCCAGCCATCGATCAGCATGCCCAGAACGCGCGCAGGCCATCGCCTTTCGTCTAGCTTCTCAGCTTCGAGGATCATCTTGATTAGCCGGACCTGATCATCCACATCGAGGATCGTGAAGTTGTTCTTCAGACCGACCAGTTCGGCGTGCCTTCGCAGGACTTTCACGCCGATCGAATGGAAGGTGCCGAGCCATGGCATGCCCTCGACGATTTGCCCCACCATTTGACCGACGCGATCCTTCATTTCGCGGGCAGCCTTGTTGGTGAAGGTAACGGCGAGGATTTCCGACGGCCGCGCCCGACCGAGGTTGAGAATGTGCGCGATACGGGTCGTGAGAACGCGCGTCTTTCCGGTTCCGGCGCCGGCGAGGACCAGCACGGGACCGTCGAGAGTTTCCACTGCCTCGCGTTGCTCTGGGTTGAGATCGCCAAGGTACGGCACGGGCCTCGCGCCAAGCGCGCGCGCGGCGATGCCGCCTGCAACCGGTTGCGGGCTCAATGGAGCAGGGTCGTTACGCTTGGGCTCGGCCATTTGTCGGTAAAGGGCGGCAATGTCGCCGGACATGATTCTTTCAAAGCCTAAGATGGCATCGGTAGGCGCCAATTTCGAGGCCGGATCGGCTCTTGTCGGGCCCTCCTCACCGATTTAGCGTGATTTTTCCTGCATATTTCCACACAGCCTGGGGGAACTCCGTGCGATTGAAGGACAAGGTGGCATTGGTCACCGGCGGCGGCCGCGGTATCGGCCGCGATATTGTTTTGGCGTATGCGCGCGAAGGCGCCCATGTCGTCGTCAACGACGTCGATCCGGCGACAGCCGAGGCTACGGCAAAGGAAGCCGCCGGGCTCGGCAGCAAGAGCCTCCCGGTTGCTGCCGACATTGCCAAGGCGGCCGACATCAATCAGCTCGTCGAAACGATCATCAAGGAACGCGGGCGTATCGACATTGTCGTGAACAACGCAATGAAAATCGTTCCAGGAAAACTGGAGGCGCTTCCAGAAGCGGCGTGGGACACGACGATGAATATCGGCCTCAAGGGCGCGTTCATGGTGAGCCAGGCCGCCGCAAAGCACATGATCGCCCAGAAATCGGGCAACATCGTCAATATCGCCTCTGTCGCCGGCCTTTTTCCCTACAACTGGGCCGGCGCCTACAGTGTGGTGAAAGCCGGATTGATCATGCTTACGAAGTTGCAGGCGATGGAATGGGCGCCGTACGGCATCCGGGCAAACGCAATCACACCCGGGTATATCCGCACACCCGGTACCGAAGCGATGTATGCCGATCCGGAAATCTACGAAGGCCGCCGCAAGGGTGTACCGATGGGCCGCGTCGGCTCTGGCGAGGACATCGCGGGGCCGGCGATTTTCCTCGCATGCGACGAGTCGCGTTATACGACCGGTAGCGTAGTCGGCGCCGATGGCGGACAGGCGGTTGGCTATTTCCTTTCCGTGCCAGGTCGCAGATTCTCTGGCGGTCGTATCGATTGACGAGCGTTGTCTTGGACAGCCCGCGCGTGACGCCGAGGGTATCGTGAACACCCAAGTCATTATTGTGGGCGCCGGACCGGTGGGCTTGACCCTGGCGATCGATCTTGGCCGCCGCGGCGTGCGCTGCATTCTGCTCGAACAGAAAGATGCGCCGCAATTTCTGCCGAAGATGGAACGGTGCAACGCCCGCACCATGGAGATCTACCGCAGGCTTGGAATTGCACAGAAAATACGTGATGCCGGCTTCCCGCGCGATGTACCAATGGATGTTTTCATCGTGACGTCGCTGGTCGAGCGGCCGCTTTTGCATTTGCCGTATCCATCGGTCGCGCAAGCTCAGGCGGAGATTGCCGCATGCGCCGACGGCTCTATGCCGCTCGAGCCCTATCAGCTCATTTCCCAGTACACGCTCGAGCCGCTGCTCAAGTCGGTTGCAGAAACCTTGCCGACCGTTGATGTGCGCTATGGACATGAATTTATCTCGTTCGAGCAGGGCGCCGCCGGCGTGTGTGCCCGCGTTAAGTGTGGAGACTCAACGATCGAATTGAGCGCGCACTACCTTGTAGGCTGCGACGGTGGCTCGAGTAATGTGCGTCGCCAACTCGGCATTGCACTACAGGGTGAAGCCAATCTCCTGCAATTAAGGCAGGCGCTCTATCGCTGCGACGATCTGTTCGAGCGCATCCCGATCGGCAAAGGCCGCCACTATCACGTCGCCGATGCGCATTCGACTTTCCTGATTGTGCAGGACTCGACCCGTCATTTTACCCTGCACTCGGTTGTCGACAGCGATAACGACATGAAGACAATGTTCGAACAGACGGTTGCCATGCCGGTCACCTACGAGATGCTGTCCTGTGCGCCCTGGCGGCAGAATTTGCTGTTGGCTGACCAATATGGTCACAAGCGGGTTTTCCTTGCTGGTGACGCGGTGCATCTTGTGATCCCGACAGGCGGCCTCGGAATGAATAGTGGGGTCGGCGATGCCGTTGACCTGTCGTGGAAGCTTGCGGCCACGCTGAAAGGGTGGGGCGGCCCGGCGCTACTGGCGTCCTACGGAATTGAACGTCGGCAAATCGGCGCGCGCAATGTTGAAGCCTCGCGGCATGCCTCGCGCGGCCGCCGAGCCTGGCGGGCGGCCTACAAGCCCAACATTGGCGACAAGACTCCAGAAGGAGCTGCAACCCGGGCGAACCTCAGCCGTATTGCCGATGTCGAACAGCGCAAGAGTAATGAGATGATCGGTGCAGAACTTGGCTATCGTTACGCAGATTCACCGATCATTTTTCCCGAGACAGGGGACGCGCCTGAAGCCGATTTCATGAAATACGTTCCGACATCCTGGCCGGGTGCGCGGCTGCCGCATGTTTGGCTCGCCGACGGAACGGCTTTGCATGACCGCATTGGCGACGGCTATACGCTTTTGTGTCTTCGTGGCGCACAAGCAAACAACGCCGCGCTCGCCCAGGCCTTTGCCTCCTTTGCCGCGCCATTTTCGGCCGTCGAAATCGATGAGGAAAGGCCACGCGATGTTTACGGCTATGATCTGTTGTTGCTACGGCCCGACCTCCATGTGGTATGGCGCGGCAATGGCTTGCCGGATGATCCGGCAAAACTCGCCGCACTGGCGACGGGACACTAAAGTACGAGTGCAAAAGAGCTTCGAATGCTGAAGAAAATCGCGCTTACGCTCGCCTGTGGCGACTATGAGATCGTTCGCCCGCTCCTAAAGGAGAAGGTCGAAGTCGATGGCGTGGATCTGACGATCCTGACGGATATGGATTCCGCGACGCGTCACTGGCGGTTCTTGCGTAACGGCGAGTTCGATGTAGCGGAGGTTTCCGCATCGTCTTATCTCGCGGCGCGCGACAACGGACTGCCATTCCGGGCCATTCCGGTATTTCTCCATCGCCGTTTCCGACACGGCTTCATGTTCATCAACACTTCAAAAGGCATTGCGAGGCCCGCGGACCTGCGCGGCCGAAAAATCGGCGTGAAGACGATGATGACGACGGCTGTGCTGTGGATGCGCGGCATTCTCCAGCATGAATATGGCGTGCCACTGAATAGCGTCGAATGGATTGCCGAGATCGAGGATGACGTGAAAGTCACCCTGCCTCAGGACATCAAGTACTCATGCCTCTCCAACGACAAATCGGTCGAGACTATGCTGGCGGAAGGTGAGCTCGATGCGGTTTTTCATTCTGATCTGATCAAGCCGTTTGTCGCCCAGGATACACGCGTGGCGCGCCTATTCCCGGACCACAAAGCCGAAGAGGAAACCTATTATCGGAAGACCGGCATTTTTCCGATCATGCATGTTCTTGGTATCCGTCAGGCTCTGGCGGAGGAGTATCCGTGGCTCGCCGTCAATCTCTTCCAGGCCTTCAACAAGGCGAAGGACGCTGCCATGAAGCGCATGGCCAATCCACGCATTGTGCCGCTCGCCTGGTATCGTGACGCATGGGAGGAGCAGGAACGCGTACTCGGTTCTGACCCGTGGGAATACGGATTGACTGAGAGGAACTTCAGGGTTCTCGAGACGCTGATCGGGTACTCACACGAACAGGGCCTGATCAAGAAGCGGTCGACACCCGAGCAGCTCTTTCTCAGCGTCGATCAGGGTCGCAAGCGTGGCGGCGAGTTTCGCATTTAGGAAGGCCCGCGCCTTGCTTTACTCACAAGAAAAAACTGGGTTCCCGGCCGGGCAGGTGATATTGGAGGATTCATGTTTTCGCCGTCGAAGTTGCCAGTTCTCGCGATTGGGCTCCTTTGCGGTATCTCGACCGCTCACGCGCAGGAAAAGGTTTGGAAGCATGGCATCCTCGAAGCCAAGAGCGATGCGGGCTTCATCGCGATGGTCGACAAAGGCGGTTTTGCTGCCAAGCGCGGCCTGAAACTTGAAATTTTGCAGATCAAAGCCGGCGCCACGCTGATGAAGGCCCTCCTGTCCGGTGAGATCGATAGCGTGGACATGGGCGCGGCAGAGTCGATTGTGGCTGGCGTGCGCGGTACCGGAGTCAGGATCGTCGGCTGCACCTGGCCGGGCGTGCCGCAGGTTGTTCTCGCCAAGGCTGACATCAAAAGCCTGGCCGACCTCAAGGGAAAGACTGTTGCGATCTCTTCCCCCGGATCGCTTCCGGATCTGCTGTTCCGCGGGATGCTCGATGCTGCAAATGTTCCGTTTGCTGACGTGAAGTTGGCAACGCAGGGCGCCGATCTCGACCGCTATAAGTCCCTGGTCGCGGGTATCACGGATGCAGCGGTGGTCTCAAATGAATTCGAAGCCGTCATGCCATCCAACATCAAAGTGCTCGCCAAGGGCGGGAGCGCCGTGCCCAAGTTCATCCGACTGTGCGTGGCGACCAGTAGCAAGGTTCTGGCCGAGCGCCGGGACGATCTCGTCAAATTCATCGCAGCAGAAATGGATGCCTACAAATACGCAGCCTCGCACCGTGACGAGACGGTCAAGGT
>DASRAF010000043.1:0-5524 GCA_035638295.1 Pseudolabrys sp. | reverse complement strand
CCCGGATAAACTTTCAGCGACACCTATAAGCAGTGCTCCCACAAGCGCGCCCGGCACGGACCCCATGCCGCCGAGTACGACAATCGTAAACGCGACGAGAACGAAAGCATCACCTACTCTGGGATTGACGTAGTAGGTGGGAATCAACAGGCAGGCGGCAATCGCAACGCACGCCGTGCCAAGGCCGAAAGTCACCGCATAGATGTGAGCGACGTCGATGCCAGCGAGCTGAGCACCTAGCTTTTCCCTGGCAACCGCACGAATTGCGCGACCAGTGTCGGTAAAGGCCATTATCAGCCAAAGTGCGAGCGCCACACCAAATACCGCAACGAAACCGACGACACGCGGTACTGCCAGGAACGTAAATCCAAAATCAATCGTCTGAAACGCGTAAGGAACATCGATCGTACGCGTGTCGGCGCGGAACGCGTAAAGAAGCGCGTTTTCGATGACGATGGCGATTCCCAGGGTGACCAACAACATGTTGCGGTCGTCGCCATGTGAGGCGGGACCGATGATAAAACGTTGCAAGACATAGCCCAGCGCGAAAAATGCCGGCGCGAGCAGAAAGACCGCAACGTAAGGATCAAGGCCCAAAAGGCGGAAGGCAAAGAAGGCTGCGAACATGGCAGTGCTCAACAGCGCGCCGTGCGCAAAATTAATGATGTGCAGAACGCCGTAGATCAGCGTCAGTCCAAGCGCAACAAGGGCATAGATTGCGCCGATCAACAGGCCGTTGAGGATCGCAGGAATGAGGATGGCGGGCGACAGCACGGACGCGATGCTTTGACGGTCATGGCAACGGGCAGAGTCTTAAAGAAACTCCGCCCGTGACCCTATGACACTTACGCCGGTCGCGGAAATACCGCCTTCGCATTGGCGAAGGTAGCCGGCAGGATCACCTTGATGTCGTTATCGAGCACCTGCGTATTGACTGGTGCAGCGCCTTCGTTCTGGCCATTGACAAACTTTGTCGGGCCGTAGGGCATGACATGGCCGGCGAACGTCGAACTCGCCAGCGCGTCTGTAAGCTTGGCACGGTCGACAGACGCGGCACGGGCGAGCGCATCCGCAATGAGATAGACGCAGCTGTAGTTCATATAGACTTCGTAGGTATAGAACTGGTCCTTGCTTTCGACTTTCTTTTTCAGCGCCAGGGCCTTCTCGTTGCGCGGATCGAACCAGTGATTGCAGTCCATGATGTACCTTGCCGCGTCCGGAAACTCCTTCACGAATTTGTATGAAGATGCTGCGCCGCCGAGGACCGAATAGATGCCCTTTGGCTTGACTTGCTGCTGCTGCATCGTGCGCGCGAGCAGAACGTATTCGTTGTAGTAGTTTGCAGGAATCACGAGATCGGGATTCTGCGCCTTTATCTTGAGAACCACGTTGTTGAAATCGCGGCTCGGCGTCGGATGAGCGATCGTCTCAAGGATCTCAAAGCCCTCCTGCGGGAGTTGCGCGTTGAGCAACTTCGCCAGGCCAGACCCGAACAAAGAATCCTCGTGCACAATCATCACGGTCTTGGCCGGCTTGCCGGCCTGCTCGTTGATGGCTGCCAAATTGGCCAATGCGGTCTTCGAAATGACACCGAAGCCAGGACCGAACCTGAAAGTATTCTTGAGTCCGCGAGTGACAATTCCGTCGGCGACTCCGACATCGACGACATATGGAAGCTCATAGCGCGCCGCCGCCTGCGTCGTCGCCAGGCAAATATTGCTGGCGTATCCACCGACGATGCAGCAGACCTCGGCAGAGTTCATTTTCTCGACTTCCGCAACGCCGCCGTCCGGGGTCGACTGCGCATCGCCAAGCACAGCGTCAATCTTGCCTAACCCCTTCACGCCGCCGACTGCGTTGATCTCCTCAATGGCCAACGTGGCGCCGAGGCGACCTTGCTGACCTGAATAAGAGAGTGCACCGGTGACTGGGTGCAGCACGCCGAGCTTGACCGGTGTGCCCTGGGCACGCAGAACGGATGGCATCGAGATGCTGCCGGTGGCCGTAACCGCCGCCCCAAACGCCGTCGTGGCAAGGAACTGACGGCGGCTAAGTTTCCCTTGGTTCGGCATGATGACTCCCCTTCTGGTTCACGATTGCGGGGCGAAGCCCCTCGGTATGGTCTGGTTATTCAAGGTTCTCGAACTTCGGTCTACAATATTGCGAACCCGCGATAAGGCCGCAACCGTTAATGAAGACCCGGTATGAGTGAGCCCCTAACCCTCATAGACAAGTCGTGGTTTGCGCATGAGATTGTGCGTCGCGACGACGGAGCTTCATTGCTTTGGGTCGATCGGCACTATGTGCATGAAGGTTCGTTCCATGCTTTCAGCCAGATGAAGGAGAGCGGTCGCGGGGTTGCCGAACCGGGGCTGACATTCGGAGTTGCCGACCACTATGTGCCGACGCACGGCCGCGATCAGGTAATCGCCAATCCCGAAATCGCGGCGATGGTACGCAATCTTGAGGCCAATACGGCTGAAAGCCGCATAACACTGTTCAGTTTGCGTGACCCACGCCAGGGCATCGTGCATGTCGTCGGTCCCGAGCAAGGCTTGACCTTACCCGGGCTGCTTATTGTCTGTGGCGACAGCCATACATCGACTCACGGTGCGTTCGGCGCATACGCGTTCGGAATCGGAGCGTCGGAGGTAGCGCACGTACTGATGACGCAAACACTTTGGCAAAGAAAACCGAAGCGCATGCGCATCACGGTCGACGGCGCGGCCACGATCGGCGTCGGCGCAAAGGATATTGCTCTCGCAATTATCGCGCATGTCGGCGCTGATGGAGCGCAAGGTCACGCGATCGAATTCGGCGGCAGCACAATCCGTGCCCTGTCCATGGAAGGGCGCATGACGCTATGCAATTTGTCGATCGAAGCTGGTGGCAGGTGCGGGATGATAGCGCCGGATACAACAACGTTCGCGTATCTCAAGGGCCGTCCCTACGTGCCCAAGGGTGATGCTTTCGATCGGGCCGTCGACGACTGGTCGGCGCTTGTTTCCGATCCGGACGCCAATTTCGATCGCGAAGTTAAACTCGACGGTAATATCATTGCGCCCATCGTTACCTGGGGCACAACACCAGACGACGCGTTGCCAATCGACGCCCGTGTCCCCGACCCTGCGCGCGAGGCAAATCCGGTGCGTGCCAAGTATCTGCGTGACGCGCTCGATTATATGGCGATCGCACCGGGCAGGAAGTTGACTGAAATCCCGATCGACCGGGTTTTTATCGGCTCGTGCACCAACTCTCGCATCGAGGACTTGCGCGCTGCCGCCGCCGTTTTGGCCGGTCGGGTGAGCAAGGTGCCTGGCCTTGTTTCGCCGGGCTCCTCCAGCGTGAAGCGGCAGGCAGAAGGAGAAGGCCTTGATCGCATTTTCCGCGACGCCGGACTCGAATGGGCAGAATCCGGCTGTTCAATGTGCGTAGGGATCAACGGAGATATCGTGCCACCTGGCGAAAGGTGCGCGTCAACGACCAATCGCAATTTCCGTGGCCGACAAGGACCCGGCGCGCGCACTCATCTGATGTCGCCGGCGATGGTCGCCGCCGCGGCTGTCAGCGGACATCTCGCGGATGTCCGCCCGCTGCTCGCGGGACGGAAATTGTAAGGGCCGACCCATGGAAAAATTTGTTCGTCTCAGTGCCAAGGCCTGCCCTTTACCGTTACCCAACCTCAACACCGATCAAATCTTGCCGGCGTGCTATCTCAAGTGGCCACGATCGAAAGGGCTGGGCTCGGTTCTTTTTCAGGATCTACGTTTCGATGGCGATGGAAATGTGAAGGATTTTCCGCTTAATCAACCCATCTGGAAAGACGCAAAAATTCTACTGACCGGTCGCAATTTCGGAGGCGGCTCCTCACGCGAGGCCGCGGTTTATGCGCTCTATGACCACGGGTTCCGCTGCGTCGTTGCGCCGTCGTTCGGCGATATCTTCGCACAAAATGCGGTCAAGAACGGTCTGCTGACAGCCATCGTTTCCGATGTTGACATCACTGACATGGCGGCGGCGATCTCAGCCAATCCGGAACGGCCCGTCGTGGTCGATCTGGACAGCAAGACCATTGCGTGTGGCAATCGGATCTATGAATTTGAGATCGACCCGGTCAGTCATAACCAGCTTTTGAATGGATGGGACGATGTCGATCTCACTGGAAGCTACCGAGACCGAATTGCCAAATTTTCAACCGAGCATCGGGCCCTTAGGCCCTGGGTTGTGCCCGCTCGAGAATGAACTAACGCTTGGCAACTTGACTGGCGGCCGACTCACCCGCCAGGTGCCCAAGCACGGTCGCGGTAAGTAACCCGTTTCCTGACAGATATCCCGCTGCAGTCGAACCCGAGACGCCAGTTGCCGCGCCTCCAGCCGCGAACAGATTGGGAAACCCCGTTCCGTTCTTACGCTTGACGCGACCGGTCGGATCAACCGCGAGTCCGCCCTGAGTGTGAAACAGAGCGCCCGTCACTTTGGCTGCATGATACGGAGGGCCACACAACTGGTCCGCAAGAAATTTCCGGCCGAAACGATCCTGGCCGCCCGCGAGTTTTAGGTTTTCAACCTCTTTCCAGGCAGCGACAAAGGCCGCGACAGGAATGTGCATTGCGTCCCCAAGGTCTTCCACGGTATCGGCTGTCAAAACTGCGCCGGCGCGTTCGGCTTGTTGGAAGTCTTCGAACTGTCGAGCGACCGTTGCGATCCTTGCATCGAAGACATCCCACGCGATTCCATCCGGCTGTCTCAATACTTCCGCTGCCTGCTCCGAATATCCGCGCGTCTCGTCGTTGAAGCGGTGACCCTCGCGGTTAACCTGAATGCCGCCCTGCATGACAACTGCCCAACTGATCAAAATGTTGTGCGGCGTCGCCACCGAACCATGACCTTGGTAGGATCCGAGATGGGTGAGTTGCGCGCCGAGTTCGCTCCCCCAGATGACGGCGTGACCGCGATTGCCAGGATGGCCAAAATAAATTGCGCTGGCCATTTCCGGTATGTGTCGGCGCACAAGATCAGGATTCCCGCCAAAACCACTGCAGGCGAGGATCAGCGCGTCGCATCCGATCCGCTCGCGCGTGCCATCGGGTCGTGCAATTTCCACACCCGTGACTTGCCCTTCGGCGTTGGCCAAAAGTCTTTCGGCAACGCTTCGGCTCAAAATGACAATGTCATTGAGTTCGGCCGCGGTGCGCAGACGGTCGATCAGTTCGCGACCGGTACGGCTCGGCAGGCCATGCATCCTCAACGATGAGTGCCCTGGATAGTTGAAGTTGTCGATCACATCGAAAGGCAAACCGTGACGGTCTGCCAGCCATTCGACAAGAGTCGCGGAATCCTCAGCGATGGCATTAACGACAGCAGGATCGACCTCGCCGTTAGCCTTGTGCGCGATGTCCGCGGCAAGCAATTTCGGGTGGTCATGAATGCCCTTGGCACGCTGAAATCGGGTTCCCGCGGCGGGAATTAGACCTGCTGACAAAGCGGTCGAACCAGAAGGCGTTGCCTCTCGTTCCACGACGAC
>DASRAF010000042.1:0-3485 GCA_035638295.1 Pseudolabrys sp. | reverse complement strand
CAGCGCAATGGCATCAACCTCGTTTTCCCGCTTGTAACTGATCCAAGTCTCGATGACATCCTTGGTGAATACATCCCCGCGGAGCAGAAACGCATGATCGGCCTCGAGTGCATCGAGTGCTTGCTGCAGCGAGCCGGGCGTGGACTTCACTACCTTCGCTTCCGCGGGCGGTAGATCGTAAAGGTTCTTGTCAATCGGCTTACCTGGATCAAGACGCTTGTCTATGCCGTCAAGGCCGGCCATCAACATTGCCGCGAATGCCAAGTATCCGTTGCAGGATGGATCCGGCGTTCGGAACTCGACCCGCTTGGCACGCGGGTTTGGTGAATACATCGGAATCCGACAACAAGCGGAACGGTTGCGTTGCGAATACACCAAATTGATTGGCGCCTCATAGCCCGGCACTAACCGACGGTAAGAGTTCGTCGTGGGTGCGCAGAACGCGCAGAGCGCCCAAGCGTGATTCAGCAAGCCACCGATGTAGTTGAGGGCAAGATCACTTAAGTTGGCGTAATGCCCGTCGCTGTGGAACAGGTTGGCGTTGCCTTTCCATAAGCTTTGATGCACGTGCATTCCAGAGGCGTTGTCTTCGAAGAGAGGCTTAGGCATGAACGTCGCCGTCATATTGTACTTGCGTGCAGTGTTCTTGATCACATACTTGTAGAGCATCAAGTTGTCGGCCATGCGCGTTAGCTTGGTGAATCGCATGTCAATTTCCGCTTGGCCAGCCGTTGCCACCTCATGGTGGTGAGCTTCGATCTGGATGCCCAATGATTCCATCGTCAGCGCCATCTCGGTGCGCAAATCTTGCATGCTGTCAACGGGAGGAACCGGAAAGTAGCCTTCTTTCTGGCGTGGCTTGTGGCCAAGGTTCGGAGTTTCCTGTTTGCCTGAATTCCAGATGCCTTCCTTCGACTCGATCTCGTGGTAGGCGAAATTTATACCTTGATCGTAGCGCACCTGGTTGAATACGAAGAATTCCGCTTCTGGCCCAAAATAGGCCGTATCGGCAACACCGCTCTGCTTGAGATGCGCCTCGGCCTTCTGGGCTATGTGGCGGGCATCGCGACTATAGGCTTCGCCAGTAACTGGGTCTCTGATGTTACAGATCAGCACCAGCGTCGTTGCCGGCGTGAATGGGTCGAGAAAGGCGGTGGTGGCGTCGGGCACGACCAGCATGTCGCTTTCCTGAATCTCTTGGAAACCGCGGATCGATGACCCGTCAAAACCGATGCCTTCGCTCATGGCATCGGCATCCACTGCGCTTGGCGGGACGGAGAAATGCTGCCACGTGCCCGGCAAATCCGTGAAACGCAAATCGATCATCTGGACGTTCTTGGCCTTGATGGCTTTAAGGACATCGTCGGCCGTGGAGCAACTCAGAAACATTTGCTTCCCTCCCGTGTGTCCAATAGTGATGAAGCGTCGACCGATGTGGTCACGCTCACCTGCAAGCACTTCCAGCCGGATGTATTTCAGGTTTCGTGAGGCCCACGCATCAGCTTCATCGCCGCTTCGATGTGCCTCCAGATTTCCGCGTCTTCTTTTTTGCCTTCCATTTCGAAGGCGCAGGCTTTTTGCGCGGCCTCGACAACTGCGTGGGCACCATGTGCTTCCAATAGTTGTCTCGCGTAGTCCTGGATGTCGATTTCGTGGATTCCCATGGCGTCATAGTCCTCTTCTGCGCGAGTGAACACATCGCGCACTCGAATGGCAGGCGTTGACACCTATCTAGAGTCTGCATCTTAACAGATGACAATTGCAAGCCTTCAGTAATGGGTATCGGGGCGCAGAGCCTTTCGCCCGATCCTTGGAACCAATTCGACCCTTGCGCGTTAGAAAGCACCGAGCCGTCCGCCCGCGTTTACGCGGAGCCTGGGACGATGTGGACCACGCTTTTCACGGTTAGCTTCTGATCGTCGCCGCCTCCTTGGCCCTGCGGCGTTGTCCTCAATTTGTCCCGCGGCGCACATTGAAAACATCCAATGATGCTGCGGTCGGCGCGATCAACGCTGGAGGCGGTTGAGTACAAAAGGAGGACGTCATGAATGAATGGACCAATGCCAAGCTTTGCGACGTCGCCAATCTGATCCTCGGAGTAGCTCTTTTGGCGTCGCCTTGGATCTTTAGCTTTCCGAGTGGTGCGGCGTCGCAGAACGCCGTTATCAGCGGGATTGTAATTGCGGCGATATCTTTGGCCGCATTGTCGGCGTTTACCGTCTGGGAAGAGTGGCTCAATCTAATCGTGGGCGTGTGGGTCCTGGTTTCGCCCTGGGTGCTTGGTTTTGCAGGGACTACGGCGATGCATGTGCACATCGTCATCGGTGTCACTGTTGCCGTTCTTGCCGGGTTTGAGATCTGGCTCCTTTATCAGCGCCCGCCGCGACGCACCGCGGTGTGAACGACGGAACCCACAAGCTAACGGTCGTGGCGTTCGGCTTCTATTAGCGGACGCCGCACCGTAGCGCCTATGCCGAGAGAGAGCCAAAGGCTTTCGAATGATCCTGTATGACGCGTGTCGCGCCATGTTCGGTATGACCGACCTGCTGCGGCGTGCACAGGGGCAGTCGTTCGAGGACTTTGGATTGGGTCCCGAGGAATGTCCTTACGAGGTCGTGGCCTCTGGGGCATTCTGGCGCCATCGCGATTATTGCAAATCCTACTCACAATCTGTGCTCATCGTGGCGGCTCCCATCAAACGCGCATACATCTGGGATCTCGTCCCACCATCGAGCGCTATCCGTTACATTTTGCGTCAGGGCTTCCATGTCCATCTTCTGGAATGGCTTCCGGCCGAGACACCCGGCGAGTATGGTTTGGCAGAATACGCCGAGAGCATTTCCGAATGTGTTGCAAGGATTTCACGCAGGCATTCAGGTGCAAAGACATTTCTGATGGGTCATTCGCTGGGCGGCACGCTGGCAGCGATATCCGCAGCTTCAGAATCTGATTCCATACGTGGTTTGGTGCTGCTCAGTACACCGTTGTGCTTCAAACCTGAGTGTAGTCGTTTCCGAGACGCATTAGTCTCGCTCGTTCCGGCAGGTTTGCTTGACGCTGCGCCATGTCCAGGCTCGCTTCTCTCGCACATGAGCGCTCTGGCATCTCCTGACACATTTATTTGGTTGAGGATGGCAGATGCAGTGGCAAGCGTCGCGGATATTCATGCACGGGAAATTCACGGACGAGTCGAGCGCTGGGCTCTTGATGAAGCAGCTCTTCCCGGCGAATTGGTCCGCCAATTGATCGAGTGGCTCTATCGCGAAAACCGCTTTTGCGAAGGCAACTTGAAAATTGCCAATAAACCTATTGGCCCTGTTACTCTGACCTCGCCCACGCTTGCGGTCGTCAATGTCGCCGACGATGTTGCCCCCAGTGTTTCCGTCAAGCCGTTTATTGACGCCATGCCGACAAGCGACATTCGCATTTTGGAGGTTCCGGCGGAAAGGGGCGTGTGCTTTCAGCATCTAGGGATTTTGATTGGG
>DASRAF010000041.1:0-14806 GCA_035638295.1 Pseudolabrys sp. | reverse complement strand
AATTTTCGAGCCAAACACGCCGACAAGCAATTTTGTTACGCACGGTAGAACTCCGCAGACCGCAACCAAATCGAGAGACATAAAGGTTCCTAGAGGGACTAGGAACGCCGAGTTGTAGCCGTAGTTAACCCAGCGTTAGCTCATGTCGCGTTCATGTTGCATGGAGCTGCCGGGACCTTTTGGAAATCGTTGGAATTAAAGGGGAACAGACTGCAACATGCGCAACATGAACAACGTGAGCTATCTGGACTAAGCCATTGATCTGCTGAACGGCGGCCCCTAAGAGCGCCGTGCTGAGCTGCGACCGGAGCAATAAGCGCGAAGCGGCTCGTGGTTATGGCGAAGACCACCATGCCGAAGTTCGTAAAAATCGCGGTGTCCATAATTGTCCATGTCGGTTTATTGGACATTGGTTGGGTATTTGATTCTAAGTCATTGATTTAGCTAGATGCATCCTCTCCATGGTATGGTGAATGAGTGGATAACGCGCGAAATGCACTGGTAACCGGACTTCCAGCGCCGACCGGATCGACACCGGTTGAATGGCGTGTCAGCGATTCCCCGGTTTCCTACGAGGACGCGATCGCAACCATGGCGACTCGGGCAGCCGCGATCGCAGCCGGGCGGGCGGCTGAGCTCGTTTGGCTCCTGGAGCACCCGCCTCTCTACACCGCCGGCACCAGCACGAACCACGCCGACGTTATCGACGCTCGTTTTCCCATCCACGAAAGCGGTCGCGGAGGCCAGCTCACCTATCACGGGCCGGGACAGCGCGTAGCCTATGTCATGGTCGATCTGCGACGTCGCGGCCCAGACGTACGGCGTTTCGTCGCCACATTGGAAGAATGGATCATACAAACCTTGGCTGCCCTCGGTGTCCGCGCCGAGCGGCGCGAAGATCGAATCGGCGTCTGGGTGCGCCGGCCCGAAAAGGGAAACGGCTTCGAAGACAAGATCGCCGCCCTCGGTATCCGCGTGAAACAGTGGGTGACGCTGCACGGCATTGCGATCAACGTGAACCCGGACCTCGCGCACTTCTCCGGTATCGTGCCATGCGGCGTGAGCGAGAAGCGCTATGGGGTTACGAGTCTGTCCGACCTCGGCGTTCCGGTTTCGCTGACAGAAGTGGATGAGGTGCTACGACGAGAGTTCGAGCCGCTGTTCGGACTGACGACAGCTCAAACTGTGGGCAAGACCTCAAACGAGCCACCTCTGGCTGATTCCGAAAGATCGGTCTCCGTCCCTTCCCGCTGATCAAGCGCATTGACGCGCGCAGACATTGGTCCGCGTCGGCAAGCTTCAATCATGGCCACGACAACCGGTCGGGGACCGGCGAAGACCGCTTCAACCGATCCGTCGCGGCGGTTACGGACCCATCCGCGCAACCTGCGTTGCACTGCCTCGTCTTCGACAAAAGCACGATAGCCAACCCCCTGCACCCGGCCCCGCACCACGAGGTGACGAATGATATCGTCACTCACGCGCGATCTCCCGATCGATGGCTCGCGCGCCTGTGTATCGCGAATTGGACCAGCGTTCCACGGAACGGACATAGGGCTCAGGCAGATTCCATTCGCGTGCTGCCAAGGCGATCCGTTCGACATAGCCTGGCTTCGCCATGCCTGTTGCTCGTCGTCGCAGAAGATAGATCATCGCGCGCACACGCCGCGATCCATGACGTACGGGCAAATACCGGACATCGTAAAGACCTTGGTGCAGAAGCTCGTAGGCGTGAAGGGCCGCGATATCGCGCGGGGTGAGCCGCCACAGAACGCCGTGGACGACGTTACCCCGGTTTGCACTGACCGAACCCCATCCATCAATGCCAACGAAAAAACGGTAATCGTCGAGCACGGCAGGACCCACTGCCCTGGCGCCAGGACAGCGACGCTTCATGGCCGAACGATCCATATTGGAGCCATAAGCGAAATAGAGCGTCATGACCCCGACATAGCAGAGGTCGCCGGGTGGAGTCAGCGCGGGCGGTCGCGGATCGCCGCATCAAGCCGATCGATCTCCCGCTCATAGTCGCTGGCAGATGCATCCTCCTGATCCTCATCGTGGATCGGGTGCTGGTCGTTGCCGCCATCTGCTTTCGGCGTAAAGCCACCGCCGGCCGGCTCTTCGCTTTTCCGCTCTTCGTCGGACGGCATCGAGTCGGGGGGCGTTTCAAGCTGGTCCCGCCGACGCAAGTCGTCGTGCAAGAGATCAGGTGCCGTATTTGTCTCCAGATCAGGGGCTCGGCGCCGCCTTCGCGGTTCATCAAGCATGGTCTGGCTCCCTTCTTACATTGTCGGGAACCAACGCCGCCCCAATCGTGAAGTTCCTGGAATAAAGCCTGTCCATGTCAGCTGAGTTCTAGGATCACGGCATCCACTGCAAGGCTATCGCCCGGTTTTGCATTGATCTTCTTTACGGTGCCGTCAATTTCCGCGCGCAGCACGTTCTCCATCTTCATCGCCTCGACGACTGCCACGGGCTCGCCGGCCTTGACCTCCTGACCTTCTTTCACGGCGATCGAAACGACGAGACCCGGCATCGGACAAAGGACCTGTTTCCCCGTATCGCTGATCTTCTTTGGCGGCATCAGCCGCGCATAACCCGCCTCGCGTTCAGTATAGACATAGGCCCTGGTATCAACGCCGCGATAGCTCAACGCAAAACCGTTCGGAATAGTCCTCACCTGCACCGCAACCGGTCGATCATCGATCGTGCCGCTCCAGATCACATCGCCTGGCCTCCAATCGGAATGGAGTTTCGAACCGGATGTTTTGTCCCGCTCGAAGCGAACATTGATGACACCATTCTCGCGTTTGACTTCGAGCTTGACCTCGCGATCGCCGAGCCACAGAGCGCGTTGGCTTTCGCGGGTAACGCTCTGACCATCAAGTTGCCCCGATATGCGGCGCTTGCGCTCGCCCAGAACGTGGTCGATTGCGGCGGCGACAGCCGCCAGTACTTTACCCGTCTCACCCTCGGGTGCCTGCGCGTGAAATCCCCCGCGAAATTCTTCGGCAATGAAACCGGTGGAGAGTTTTCCGGCCTGCCAGCGGGGATGCGCCATCAGCGCCGACAAGAACGGGACATTATGGCGGATGCCGTCGATGACAAATCGATCGAGTGCGTTACTTTGCGCTGTAATCGCCGCGCCACGTGTCGAGGCGTGCGTCACCAACTTCGCAATCATCGGATCATAGAAAAGCGCGATTTCGCCGCCCTCGTAGACGCCGGTGTCATTGCGCACCGTAACTCCATGAGCACTTTCCTCCTGTGGCGGCCGGTAGCGCCACAACCGGCCAGTCGAGGGAAGAAAATTCCGATACGGATCCTCGGCATACACGCGGCTCTCAACTGCCCAGCCATTGAACTTTACATCGCCCTGCGCGATCCCGAGCTTTTCTCCCGCGGCAACACGGATCATCTGCTCGACAAGATCGATGCCGGTGATCAACTCAGTAACCGGATGCTCGACCTGCAAGCGTGTGTTCATCTCGAGGAAGTAAAAGCTTTTATCCTGCCCCGCGACAAACTCTACGGTCCCAGCGCTGTCGTAACCGACAGCCCTGGCCAGGGCGACCGCCTGATCGCCCATCTTCTTTCGTGTCGGCGCATCAAGCAGCGGGCTTGGTGCCTCTTCGATTACTTTCTGATTGCGTCGCTGGATGGAGCATTCGCGCTCGCCAAGATGGATAACGTTGCCGTGCTTGTCGCCAAGTACCTGAATTTCGATATGGCGCGGATCGGTGATAAATTTTTCAATGAATACGCGTTCGTCGCCGAACGAGGATTTCGCTTCCGAACGGGCCCGCGTAAATCCTTCGGCAACCTCGTCTTTGCTGTGCGCGATGCGCATGCCCTTGCCGCCGCCACCCGCGCTCGCCTTGATCATCACCGGATAGCCGATCTGGTCTGCGATCCTGACCGCCTCCGCTTCGCTTTCGATTACCCCCAGATGGCCGGGCACCGTCGAGACTTTGGCGGCGGCAGCCGCCTTTTTTGACTCGATCTTGTCGCCCATGGCGGCGATCGCCTTCGAGTTTGGGCCAATGAACACAACACCCGCGGCGGCCAGGGCCTTCGGAAATGCTTCTCGTTCGGACAAAAATCCATAGCCGGGGTGGACTGCCTCGGCGCCGCTTTGCCTGCAAGCGTCGACGATCTTTTCGATGACGAGGTAGCTTTCAGCTGCGGGGGGCGGCCCTATGGCCACCGCGGTATCCGCCATCGCAACGTGCAGGGCATCCTTGTCGGCTTCCGAATAAACGGCGACCGTTTCGATTCCCATCTTGCGCGCGGTTTTGATGATCCGGCAGGCGATTTCACCGCGATTGGCAACGAGGATACGCTTGAACATTCCGTGTACGGCCCCAGATGCCGGCCCTTTGGCTTGCGTCGTTACGACAAAAAAGTCAATCGCGTTCCTACGGCGGCACAAAGGAAAGCGTGATCCAAAACGCGATACCGGCGGCCGCGAGGCAGGCCAAAACGAAACCCGCCAGGCACAGCGCGAAACGACCGCTTCCGATGAGCACACCAACAACCAGTTTACTCACCATGTTGGTGGCCACGGCCATCAAGGTCGCAAGGGCAGCGCTTTGCGCAGATATGCCGGTGAGCTTCGTAATCGAAACGGGTGATGGCATCGACGTCAGCAAAACCGGCAATGGCCGCACTCAGGATCACGCCCGTCGCACCGACGCGCTCACCGACAATGCGCGCAGCTACAACGACGAACCCGAGAAATATCGCGAAGGCAATCACCGACCAAAAAGCGAATGGATTGCGGAATGTCGTAGGCGTCGCCGGTTTCGTGCGTCGCGTCTGTCCCCTGAGAGGCAAAAAGACGGCCACACCCGCCACCAAAGTCGCAACGAGGAGCGCAGGAGCGATCAGCCACAGGAGCGCAGGCTGCAGCGCTGCGACGATGACGATCACGCGTAAAAAGGAAATTCCACTTGCAGTGGCTACTCCCGCGGCGAGAACACCTGGAGGAGCTTCTTCATTGGCCGCGCGTCGCGCGTTGGTAACGGTCACCGCCGTCGAAGAGACAAGCCCACCTGCTGCACTCGACAAAAGAATGCCCTGCCGCGCGCCAAACACCCGCACCCCCAGGTATCCGAGAAAGGAAACGCCGGCGAGCGCGATTGCGATAAGCCATATCTGGCGTGGATTGACTCCGCCAAAGGGGCCGATTGGATCGTCGGGTATCACCGGCAAGATGATGAACGTCATCGCCAGCCACACCAGGGCCGAACGCAATTCGGGTCAGGTGATGCGCGCGACCCAGCTGTGAATGTCTTCGCGTGCGGCCAGAGTTCCGGCCGTGACTACGGCAGCAGCGGCAGCAACGCGCATATCGCCGAGGACCGAAAAGGCGCCCAGGGAAAACGTCAGGAGAGCTGCAATAGCGGTCGTCGCCGAATTTCTGCCTGTGGTGCGACTCTCGCCCCAGGAGAAAAGAATTATGATGACCGCGAATGCCACTAAAATGGCACCGAGGAAAAACCCGACGTCGGTGATTGCGTGAGCCAACGCGCCGGCGCTAGCGCCAAGCAGACTGGATATTGCAAAGGTGCGGATGCCAGCCGCCCGAGTTCCGGGCTTCATCTCGCGGGTATGCCAACCGCGCTCTAGTCCGATGAGCAGTCCGATACCCAGCGCCACCGCAAATCTCGGCAATCAATCCAGAAAGTCCATGGGCGGCCCATGCTCGGCCACAGGAAAAGCTCGCGGGATAATTCGCGGTTGTTACAATACTGTCTTACAGCAGGCGTATCCACTACGGCACACCCTTAGTATCAGGAGAATCCCGCGTGTCGCTCCGCTCGAAATTGCTCACAGCCGCGTGCATCGGCGCCCTGTTGCAAATTGTGCCCGCGGCCGCTCAAAGCCAGCGCAACCTCATTCTGTTCGTTCCCGACGGGCTACGACCCAATTCCGTAACGCCGGAGACTGCGCCCACGCTCGCGGCCGTGCGCGACAAAGGCGTCAATTTCGTCAATCCGCACTCATTATTCCCCACCTTCACCATGGCCAATGCATCGGGAATGGCAACAGGGCATTTCCTCGGCGACACTGGTACTTTCAGCAATACGATCTACACCGCCTATCCGGTGCCGACGGCCGGCGGCAGCGTCACGCCATTCATCGAAAACGATCCGATCCTCGGCGATATCGACGCGCATTTTTCGGGCAACTTCGTCGACGACGACACGATCCTGTTCACCGCGCGTCATCAGGGCTTCAGCACGGCGGCGATCGGCAAGCTCGGCCCAACCTTGATGTTTGACCACACCGAGCGCACCGGTGAAGCTACCATCACCGTCGATGACTCCACGGGCAGCAAGCAGGGCATTCCGCTGTCGCAAGAAATGCAGGACGCGTTGAAGGCAGCAGGCCTGCCGCTGGTTGCGCCGTCCCGCAAAGATACGCCAGGCGACAATTCCAATGCGGGGAATTTCGAAAAACCCGGCACGCTGGTCGCGAATGTCGTGCAGCAGAAATATTTCGCGGATGTCGCCGCGAAGGTCGTCCTGCCGGTGTTCAAGGCGCGAAACAAGCCGTTTGTACTGGTCTTCTGGTCGCGCGACCCGGACGGCACACAGCACAATCAGGGTGACAGCCATCTGAAGGTTTCACCGGGAATTAACGGACCAACCTCGCTCGCCTCCATCAAGAATGCTGACAACAATCTCGCGAATTTGCGCAAGGCACTCGACGACCTCGGCCTTGCCGCAACGACTGATATCGTCGTCGCGGCCGACCATGGCTTCTCAACGATTTCGAAGGAAAGCAAAACCAGTCCGTCCGCGCAGGCAACTTACGCCGACGTTCCACCTGGATTGCTACCGCCAGGATTCTTGGCGATCGATATCGCCAAGGCGCTCGATCTGCCGTTGTATGATCCTGACGACAGAAACAAGATTGTCGAAGCGGGCAAACATACAAGCCGTGGCAATGGCCTGATCGGCAATGATCCGGAGAAACCAGCCGTCGTGGTCGCAGCAAACGGAGGGTCAAATCTGATCTACGTGCCGGACAAGAACGCCGCGCGTACAGGCAAGGTGATAGAGGCCTTGCTGGCTCAGGACTACATCAGCGGATTGTTTGTCGACAGTGATATCGGCGCTTTTGCCGGCACCCTGCCCCTTACTGCGATCAACATGCAAGGCAAGGCACGTACCCCGCGGCCTGCAATTGTAGTTAATTTCCGCTCCTACGCGACCGATTGCGGCCAGCCCGTGATGTGCGCCGTTAGCGTCGCTGATACAGCCCTGCAGCAGGGTCAGGGAATGCATGGCAGCTTCAGCCGCGCCGATACCCTCAATTTCATGGCGGCGATCGGCCCCAGCTTCAAAAGCGGCTTTATTAATCGGGCGCCGGTGAGCAATGCCGACATCGGAAAGACCGTCGCTCACGCCCTCGGACTGAGTATTCCGCTGAAGGGATCGTTGCAGGGCCGCGTGGTGGAAGAAGCGCTTCCGGGCGGCGTCGACCCGACGGTGGAAACGTGGACCGAACGCGGTACGCCGAGCGAAAATGGGCTTGTCACCATTCTGGTTGGCCAAAGCGTTGGTAAAACGCGTTATTTCGATGCTGCCGGTTTCCCCGGCCGGACCGTGGGCATGGACGAGCGTAAAGCTGCAAGTCGCTGACTGTGTTCGACCGGGTGGAAAAGCTTTTCCCCCCGGCGCCTTAGCGCCGTTCTTTTCTTCTCCGCGACAATGCTTCTTGGCAGCGTCCCTATTCCCCTGAGGCGCCGCCCACTATATTAGGAGGCAGACGCGTATCCATTTCAGTGGAGGTTGGTGATGACATTGGCGATTGGCGATACCGCACCTGATTTTGAAGCCGAAACCACGGAAGGCAAAATCCGCTTTCATGACTGGCTCGGAAATTCCTGGGGCGTGCTGTTTTCGCACCCGAAAGACTTCACTCCGGTCTGCACTACCGAACTCGGCACCATGGCCCGGCTCAAACCGGAGTTCGACAAACGCAATGTAAAAATCGTCGGTCTGTCGGTTGACCCGGTCGAAAATCACAAAAAGTGGGCTGCCGACATCAAGGATGTCGTCGGTTTTGCTCCGAACTATCCGCTGATCGGTGACACCGAACTCAAGATCTCCAAGGCCTACGGGATGCTCCCGGCGAGCACCTCAGGCACTTCCGAAGGCCGCACGCCAGCCGACAATCAAACTGTCCGCAACGTTTTCATCATCGGTCCCGACAAGAAGATCAAACTGATCCTCGTCTACCCGATGACAACCGGCCGCAACTTCGATGAGGTCCTGCGTGTCATCGATTCACTGCAAATGACGACCAAACACCGCGTCGCCACGCCGGCGAACTGGAAACAGGGCGAGGACGTGATCATCGCGGGCTCCGTCACTGATGACGAAGCCAAGAAGATATGGCCGCAAGGCTTCAAGGCGCCGCGGCCTTATATTCGCATTGTCCCACAGCCACGCGGTTAGTCGGACTCAAAGATTGCGCAGCAAAGGCGTGGGTTCCAAGGTCCGCGCCTTTGTTATTTTAACGACGGCTGGAAGCGATGAAGATGAACGAAGCGGCCAACAAGCAACCGCCCTTTGCCGAATTCCTTGGCCTGAAAATCACGCACATATCGCCCGAGCGGGTAACGGCAGAGCTTGTCGCACGCGATGAGCTCAATAACCGGTTTGGAATCCTGCATGGCGGAGCCCTTATGGCCCTCGCCGACAATCTCGGTGGAACCGCAACCACAGCCAATCTCAAGCCTGGCCAATCGACGACCACGGTGGAAAGCAAGACCAATTTCTTCGCGGCCGTGCCCATCGGCGACGTGGCAAAAGCGGAATGCACGCCACTTCACCGCGGCGGCACGACGATGGTCTGGCAAACGCGCATTACACGCAGCGACGGCAGGCTGTGTGCGCTGGTAACACAGACGCAACTCGTGCTGGAGCGTGGAAAGCAGTAGTCAGCTCTGCCGCGCGCCCCGGTTGGCGAGCACGACGCCGCCGGCACAGATCAACATCCCGAGGATCGAAATGGCGTCCAGCCGCTCGCCAAAGAGGATGTAGGCGAACAAGGCCGTCACCACCGGGACAAGATAGAACAGACTGGCAAAGCCGGTCGCGGCAGACCGGCGGATCAACCAATACATTAGGCCGACCGCTGCAATCGACAGCACCAGCACAAGCCACGCGAGCGCAAAAATGAGTTCCCCGCTCCAGTGGATTTCGCGTGTTTCAAACGCAAACGCTCCAAGCGCAAAAAGAACGCCCGCTCCGATGTATTGGACGAGGTTGCCTGAACGCCAGTCGATCGCGCCGCAGTAGCGCTTCTGATAGAGCGCCCCCAACGTAATCCCGATCAGAGACAGAAAACTCGCGATCCAACCAAGCGTCGAGCCTGCAAGCACGATGCTGCGGTCGTGCAACACAAGCAGAACACCAAAAAGCCCGAGCGCGAGTCCTATCCATTGCACACGCGTTACCGTTTCGCCCATGAACCGGTTGGCGATGGTCGAGGTCAGGATGGGTTGCAGACCTGGAATCAAAGCCGAAATCCCAGCCGGCACGCCTTGGCTGATAGCTGTGAAGACCCCGCCGAGATAGAGGCCGTGGACCAGCGAGCCCGCAGCGAGACTGTGGCCGATCTGGCTGGCATCGGGAGGTCTGGCACCTCCGATGATTGCTATCGCGGCCATGATCAAGACGACGAAAAACATGCGCACCGCGAGGAAAGTCAGCGGTTCGATGTAAGGTAGGCCGTACCGCGCACCGATAAAGCCGGTGCTCCACAGGAGCACGAACAGCACCGGCGCAGTTGTAATCGCCAGTCGACTTAGACTCATGGTGATCTCGGCGTGGGGGCTATCGAACTGTGGCGGGTGGCGTGGCTATACCACTTTTTTGGCTTGCCCGTACTCTCGGGATGGGGCCCTATAAGGTCACTGGGCCTGAACCGGCCCGCACGGGGATTTGATTGGGGCCCTTCGCGATGAGATTGCTGGTGTATTACGTTGTATTCGTCTTGGTCGGCATGGTGGCGGCCTACCTTATTGGTCGAGCCGTGGAGCAGTGGTCGGCGGGAGCGAGTTTGCCCGTGTTCCTTGCGTGTTTCTTTTTTGTTTTTTGGGCCGCCTGGCGGTTGGCCGTGAGAGTGACCTGATTTCTCGCGGGTTCCCTCGCCTCACCGCGCTTATTTCGGAACCGGCGCCATACCTGGTGGGTTTCCCCATTTCGAGACGAAGCAAAGCGCCTCGAAATATGGAGGAACGTCATGACTGATCCACGTTTTACCGATCCGCGGCTGAGCGATCCGGTTATACGCCGCGATGAGAGCGCCGCTGGCGGAATGTGGGGTTGGATTGCCGGTGTGGCAGTATTGCTGCTGATCGGGTTTCTGATCGTCGCCGGCTGGAACAACAACAGCACGACCGCGAGCAAGGGCTCTTCGTCGACGACGACGAGCAGCAGCACGGCGCCGCGAACGACGACGCCTAGCACCACGGGTTCCGGCGCGACGTCAACACAGCCGCTATCGCCGCCGGCATCGACTCCGTCGACACCGCCACCGCCGAAGTCGCAATAGTTACTCGCAGGCAGAAAAACCTCCCGGCGCCCCTGGCGCCGGGACCAAGCTATTTGAGTTCCGATGAACCGGTGGTGCTAAACGCGGGGTCAACCGAGGACGGAATAGATCACGAACGCAAGGGTCGCGCTGGCGACCGCCTCTATCGCCTGAAATTCAATTCCTGACAGTTCATTGCTGACATAGGGGAACAAGAGACCCCCGAACGGCAGCATGAAAGCCGCAACGAATCCGACGCAAAGCAATTTGGTCAACAGAGCTTCATCGAGCATGAAATTCCCCTCCCCTGACAATATTTTGCACAGGGGTACGACGTCGGCAATCATTTAAAGGCATCGTCGATCGGAACGCGATAACCGTTGGCCAGCCGGTTCGTCTCATTGGCCATTCCCACAACAGCCATGACCTCACCGTACATCGCCTCTGTCATGCCCGCCTTGCGCGCCGCGAAAGTGTGGCTCGCGATGCAATAAGGGCAGCCATTGGTCACCGAGACCGCAAGATAGATCATCTCCTTGATGAGTGGATCAAGCGCTCCCGGCACCATGATCTGCTTCACGCTTTCCCATGTGCGTTTGAGTGTCGCCGGATCGCGCGCAAGGTATTTCCAGAAGTTGTTCACGTCCGCGACGTTGCGCGTCTTTTTGATATCGTCGTAGACGGCGCGCACTTGAGGTGAAGCATCGGCATATTCAATCGGGTTTGTCATGGGAGCTCCTCAACACGCAAAGGTCTTTGGCCCCGCGATATTGTCATTGCCGGCCCCGAACCGGCAATCCATGATGCGCGGCGGCGACACGGAAAACAGCACCGCCGGAGAAGAATTCATGCCTAAATCACCGGACTATTTCGCTGGCAAGACCGTCATCATCACCGGCGCAGCCAGCGGGATCGGCCGCGCGGCAGCACTTATTTTTGCTCGCGAGAAGGCGAACGTTGTTTGTGCCGACATCGACGAGGCGGGCGTGGAAAAGACCGCCGAGAAGATCAACGACATCGGCAGCCAGGCACTGGCTCTGGCTATTGATGTTACCAAACGCGCCGCCGTTGAAGACATGGTCCAGCTTGCCATCGACGGCTTCGGCAGCGTGCAATTCCTGTTCAATTCGGCCGGCGCTGCAATACGACGCGCAAAGTTTCTCGAAATTGACGACGCTCTTTTCGACAAGACTTTCGATCTGAATGTCAAAGGCACCTTCTACGCCATGCGAGCCGTGCTGCCGCACATGCTCACCAACAAGTTCGGCGTGATCGTCAACATGGGCAGCATGGCACACAGACGTGGTGGCCCGGGCTCATCAGTGCACTACGCGGCGGCCAAAGGAGCGGTGGTGACCATGACCATGGGCGTTGCAAGAGAGTTTGCAACGCAGGGGATCCGCGCACTTTCGATCTCGCCTGGACCGGTCAAGACGCCGTTTCAAGCGGCAGCAAGCAGTTCACCGGAGCTGGTGCAGCGTTTCCTCGAGGATGTGCCAATGAATCGCTTCGCGGAGCCAGAGGAGATTGCCGAATTGGTTCTCTTTATGTGCTCGGACGCCTGCGAATTCATGACCGCCGACACAGTCTATGTGAACGGTGGCGGCGGATGGCGCTGATCACGGGCGCCTGATCATTCAAAAAAGACCGCAGAATTCGCACCAAACGCCTGTAATTCATGGGCTTTGACTTGGGGACGCGTCAATGCCACCCATCGTCGGCATGTGCACGTCAATGAAAGCGAGCTCAACTCCGTCGTCGAGAGCATTCAGGCATTCGATTCCATTGTAGGCGTGGGTGACGTCCAAGGCGTAGTCGACCGGCAAAGCATCGCCGATCAATTGATGGACCGCGTTTGAATCATCCGCGATAAGAACTTTTGGGTGTCCGACCGCCATGGATAGTCCCTCCATCAGGCGCAACCTGAGCCCACCTGGACGGGAAAATGCATCGCAATGAGGAATGTTCAAGAAACTACAGGAAGACGAACGTTTCCTGAATAATTTCCAATTGGATTCTTCGCGCCGATTTTTAGTCAAATGCGGCCAGTGTCTTCGTACCGAGGCAGACGCCGGCCTATTTTTCTTCAGCATCCTGAGCATGTTTTCGCTCTGCCTGCGGATAACCCTCGAGGGCCGCTATACCCAACCACCACGCGCCATGATCGCAGCGCAAAGCAGGATAATGACAACTGCGCCCAATTCGCCGTGAATGATACTGCGGACAAATCGCAACTTTCGTTCGCTCACGACCGGCAGCTCTCCCGCCTTGACCGGCTTGCGCCAGGAGAGGAATTCAATCGTCGGTATGATGGACAGGAGTGCGACCGCGATAAAGATGGACAATTTCGTCATGAAGGCATGACTATGAAAATAATAGGCGGCGCCTTTCTCAAAGAAAAACACCCGCAACATTCCAATTACCAGAAGAAACCCCGCCGACACCCCGAGTACGGCGTCAACGATTGGCAACCTTCGGGCGATAGCCATCGTCAGCTCCTGGCGGATGAGTACAAATTCGACGGCAAGCGCCGAAACCAAAGTGAAAGCCGCGAGGTGATGGAGAAAGGCAAAAAGGGGCGACATAGGGTGTTCCTCCCTTTTTCATTTAGGGACGCGCAGTTGGCGCGCAAGCCAGGGAACTTCCACGAGTGTCAGAATATCGCGCGTGCGGGCGACACCCTCGGGCCACGACCGGTTGAAATCAGCGGCCATGTCTTTGAATTCTTCCGAGGCAAGCGCGGCGTCGAGCCTTTGCTTGTCGGCGAACTGATAAATAGCGTAGTGCACGCCCTGCTCTGTATCGCTCCAGAAGCGCCACGCCTTCTCGCATTTGAAAACCCGAATGGCCCAAGGCAAATGGTCGGTCGAGTACCACTGGTCGAATTTCGTTCGCAACCGCGCAGCAACGACTGCACGAACCATGAAGAGCGACTTGGGCATCGTTAGACCGGCAAGTTGTCGTGCTTGCGCGCGGGCATCTCCACGTGTTTGTTGCGCAACATCGCCAGTGCGCGCGCGATCCGGCGACGCGTCGAATGCGGCATGATCACGTCATCGATATAGCCTCGCTCGGCCGCAACAAACGGCGACAGAAAGCGCTCCTCGTATTCCTTCGTGCGCGCGGCGATCTTCTTCGGATCATCCATGTCGGCGCGGAAAATGATCTCAACCGCACCTTTGGCGCCCATAACCGCGATCTGAGCCGTCGGCCAGGCGTAGTTGACATCCCCACCGACATGCTTCGACGCCATAACGTCATAGGCTCCGCCAAATGCCTTGCGCGTGATCACAGTCACCAGCGGGACTGTGCATTGGCTGTAGGCGAACAATAGCTTGGCGCCATGCTTGATCAGCCCGCCATACTCCTGGTCTGTACCGGGCAAAAAGCCTGGAACATCAACAAAGGTAACAATTGGGATGGCAAAAGCATCACAGAAGCGCACAAAGCGCGCCGCCTTGCGCGAGGCATCGCTGTCGAGCACCCCGGCGAGCACCATAGGTTGGTTCGCCACGAAGCCAACGGTGCGTCCAGCGATGCGGCCGAAACCCGTGACAATGTTCTTTGCGTAGGCGGATGACAGCTCGAAAAAATCGCTCTCGTCGGCAACCTTCAGTATCAGCTCTTTGATGTCGTAGGGCTTGTTGGGATTGTCAGGGATGAGCGTATCGAGGGACTCGTCGATGCGGTCCGCTCCGTCCTGCGTAGGCCATTCCGGAACCCCGCTTTCGTTATTGGACGGCAGGAAATCGATCAATCGACGCATCTGTAACAAGCACTCGACGTCGTTCTCGAAGGCGCCGTCCGAAACACCCGATTTCGTGGTGTGCACCGAGGCCCCACCCAGTTCCTCAGCGGTCACAACTTCATTGGTCACTGTCTTAACGACGTCCGGACCAGTGACGAACATGTACGAGGTGTCACGCACCATGAAAATGAAATCGGTCATGGCAGGCGAATAAACGTCACCGCCTGCGCATGGCCCCATGATGACGCTGACCTGCGGAATAACGCCCGAGGCGATTACGTTGCGTTTGAAGACTTCACCATAGCCGCCAAGCGCCGCGACACCTTCCTGGATGCGCGCACCTCCGGCATCGAACAGGCCGATGATCGGGCAACGCGCCTTCATCGCCATGTCCTGCACTTTGATGATTTTCTGGGCATGTGTCTCCGACAGCGATCCGCCGAAGACCGTGAAATCCTTGGAAAACAGATAGACCGCACGACCATTGACCGTGCCCCAGCC
>DASRAF010000040.1:0-3370 GCA_035638295.1 Pseudolabrys sp. | reverse complement strand
TCGCTCGCCTCATCGGTGACCGCATGTCGAAATCGCTCGGCCAGCAAATCGTCATCGACAACCGCGCCGGCGCCGGCAGCCGCCTCGGCATCGAGATCGCCGCCAAATCCGCGCCGGACGGCTACACCCTGCTGCTCGCGGACATGCCCCACACCATCATTCCGGCGATCCAGAAGGGCGTGCGTTACGATCCCGTCCGCGACTTCACGCCGATCGGTCTGATCGGCACCGCTTCGATGTTTTTTTTCGTCAATCCGGCGGTGAAGGCCGCGACAGCGCAGGACTTCGTCGCGCTCGCGAAGGCCGACCCGGAAAAAATCACCATCGCCTCGGGCGGGATCGGCACCGCCACCCACCTCACGGCGGATCTCTTTCAGGCTAAAGCCGGCATCAAGCTCGTGCATGTGCCGTTTCGCGGCGCGGGCCCTGCCATGAACGATCTGGTCGCCGGTCACGTGCAGTCGGGCTTCACCACGCTCGCGACGGCGAGCTCGGTTCTCGATCGCGGTCGCGCGCTCGCGGTCGCAAGCGAAACGCGGCTGGCCACGCGGGCGAGTATTCCGACGTTCAGGGAAGGCGGCATCGATCTCGTCGTCGAGCATTGGTGGGGCGTGCTCGCTCCCGCCGGCCTTGCGCCGGACATCGCCGCGCGCCTGACGGCGGACTTGAAAGCCATTCTCGATTCGGACGAGTTTGCGACGCGCCTCGCGCCGCTGGGCGTCACGGCGTCCCGTGCCTCGCCGGCGCAATTCCGAGCCCTGATCGAGGGCGACACGGCGCGGTGGGCCGAGATCGTCAAGTCGGTCGGGATCAGCGTCCCGTGACGGACTAGGGCCTGTACTCATAAAGCGGGCGGCCATGTCCGCTTTCAGGGGCAAAGCGGACATTGAAACAGCGTGGCCGAATGTCCGCTTATGACCCATAGCGGACATCGGGCAGCATCCCATGTTGCGGTTGCGAAGCCGGTTCAGCCCTATTCAAAGCACTCGGTTTAGCCGGTACGATACGGCCTCCTCCTGAGCCAAGGGACGGACATGCGGCGGCGGGACTTCCTTAAGGCCCTGAGCGGTGCGGCAATGGCGCCGCTGGTCTGGCCGAATGATGCACTTGCTCAGCAGGCGCGCCCCTCGACAACGATCGGCTTCCTCGGCGCGACTACGCCGACAATCTGGAGCGCGAACGTCACTGCGTTTCAAAATCGGTTGCGCGAACTCGACTGGATCGATGGGCGCAATGTCTCGATCGAATATCGCTGGGCGCAGGGGCGCGATGATCGCTACGCTGAGTTTGCGAGCGAATTTGTTCAGCGAAAGGTCGATATTATCGTCACGGCGGGCACCACGGCGGTTATCGCCCTTAAGAAGGCAACGTCCGCGATCCCTATCGTCTTTGCGGCAGCGGGAGATCCGGTGCGGACTGGGCTGGTCAGCAGCCTATCCCGGCCAGGCGGAAATGTGACAGGGCTGTCTAATTTGCAGACCGATCTTGGCGGGCGCCGACTGTCGTTGTTGCGTGAAATTCAACCCAACGTCAAAAGGGTGGCAGTGTTGGGTAATGTCGATAGCCCGCTCATTGCGTTGGAAATGGAAGGGGTGAAGGAGGACGGGGCCAGGCTTGGACTAGAGACGTTCAAACTCCATGTCACCAAAGCCGAGGAGATCGTGCCCGCCATCCAATCGCTGAAGGGCGTCGCCGATGCGCTGTATATTTGTAGCGATCCGTTTCTCACCACGCATCGGGTTCGCATCAATACCTTGGCGATCGCCCAGAAACTGCCGACTGTAAACGCGTTTCGGGAATATGTCGTAGCCGGAGGTCTGTTGTCCTACGGACCGAACTTCCCGGACCTGTTCAGACGGTCCGCAGATTACGTCGACAAGATTTTGCGCGGTGCGAAGCCGGCCGACATCCCAGTCGAGCAGCCAGTCAAATTCGACCTTGTCATCAATAACACGACGGCGACAGCGATCGGTCTGACGATCCCCGAACAGTTTCTGATGCGCGCCGACGAAGTGATTGAATAGACTTGGCGAGCTGGGACGTGCGGGCTTTATGGGAATGAGAAGTCGCTGCGACGCGATCATTCCGGCTTAATGTTAGCGGCCCGGATCACCTTGCCCCATTTCTCGGTGTTGTCGGCGATCAACTTGCCGAATTCGCCTGGCGACAGTGTGAGGGAGGTTCCGCCGAGGTCTGTAAGCTGGGCCTTGATCTTAGGGTCAGCCACGGCAGCGTTAATCTCTTTATTGAGCTTATCGACGATCTCGGAGGGCGTGTTCTTCGGTGCGCCAATACCAAACCACGTCGTTGCCTCGTAGCCCGTCACGACACTATTCACTGTCGGCACATCCGGCAACACATCCGAGCGTGTGGCTGCGGTCACTGCTACAGCACGGAGTTTTCCTGTCTTAATGTGCTCGGTCACCACTCCAGGCACCATGAACATTGCCTGGACCTGTCCGCTCAGGAGATCGGTAAGGGCTTGCACCGCACCTCGATAGGGAACGTGAACGATGTCGATGCCTGTCATCATCTTGAACAGTTCGCCGGCCACGTGAGGTGTGCTGCCATTGCCGACCGATGCGTAGTTGAGTTTGCCAGGATTGGCCTTCGCATGAGCGATAAATTCCAGAAGGGTCGTCGCTGGAACAAGGGGGCTCAGCACCAAGACGAGCGGCAAACGAATGATAGCCGCGACAGGCACGATATCGCGAATGAAATTGTAATTGAGTTTGTCGTAAAGTGTCGCGTTGACCGTGTGGTTCGAGTTGATCAGGAGCAGCGTATAGCCGTCGGGCGCGGCCTTCACGACCACTTCGGTCCCGATATTCCCACCGGCGCCCGGTCTATTGTCGATGATGAACGGTTGGCCCAATCGCTCGTACAGCCATTGGCCGATCAATCGAGCGAAGACATCGTTAGGGCCGCCCGGCGGAAAGGGAACGATCAGGCGCCCCGAACGCGATGGATAGGTTTGTGCCCACGTCCTGCTCGATACTGCCGAAACCGCGGCAGCGCCCGCGGCCAGATTCAGAAATTTACGGCGGGCAAGTTGCTGACACCCTCCAGCAGTGGTGCGCAATGTATTTTGCAAAGAGGTGGGATCGTCCGCCGTTTGCACCCGAACTGCCTTCAAAAAATTGGGATTTCGGCCCCTCACTTGTCGTCCTGTGCAGGCCCGCGAGTCCAGTTCTTGCGCACTGTCGGTATGGGAGACCGTTATTTCTTCTTCTTATTCTTCTTGGGCTTTTTTTTGCTTCCCTTTTTGCTCGTATGAGCGGCCCCTCCTCCGCTTAGAAATGCGATGTAGTTAGGCATTTTATCTGGCGTGCCTGTGTGGGTCATGATCTCGTGCGCGTAATAGGCAGCC
>DASRAF010000039.1:0-5446 GCA_035638295.1 Pseudolabrys sp. | reverse complement strand
CGCCATCCTGCCGCGCAAAGGTATTCTCGTCTCCGACATCAACCCTCGTAATCAGCTGCTCGTTCTCGAAGTACGACGCGAACTCGAACGCCTGCTCAGCCGGGCCGGCGCCGAACGGGCGACCAACGAGCAACGAGAGCAACTGCAGGACATCGCCAGAGGCATGGATCGGGCCTCCAAGGCCAATGACGATATCGCATTCATGCGGCTGGACCGCGAACTCAATCGCCTGTTGATCGAGGCGGGGCACAACGACTATGCCGCACGCTCGATGAAGCTCCTCCAGGGTCTGTCGCGGCGCTTCTGGTACATGCACTACCGCGAGGCCGCCGACTTGCCGTTGTGCGCGCGGTTGCACGCAAACCAGGCCCGCGCCATCGCGCAGGGCGATGGCGACGCCGCTGCTCGCGCTAGCGACAAGTTGATGGATTACGTCGAAAACTTCACGCGCCGCACAGTGTCGGTCTAGCGCCATGAAAACATACGAGGGAAAACGCACGATTGACGGGCTTGTGGTTACGGCCGACGGCCGGCCCTTGTCCGAGCACTACGAGGTCAAGCGTTTCACGAAATACGGCTTTGAGTGGACCTACGAGGGCGAGAGCCCGCAACAGTTATCCCTCGCGATTCTCTACGACTACCTGGGCGACAAGGAACGCGCCATATTGCTGTCAGAACCGTTCATGAAAACGGTGATCGCCAATCTCGACAACGACTGGAGTCTCACAGGCATGGACATCGACGCGTTCTTGAAGGGAGCCAAGACTCAATAATTTCGGATGTGCTTGTTGGTGACATGCGTCTGATATATCATTTGCGGCGAAACAACGATAACCACCGCCTCAAGGCGGGGTCACACGGGAGGACTTCAATGGCAATTTCACGCCGCAGGCTTCTTGCATCCGCCGCAGCACTCGGCGCCGTCTCCGCCTCCGCAGGCATCTTCGCGCCCGCGATCGCGCAGAGTAAGCCGCTGCGCATCGGCATTCTGGCGCCGCGCTCGGGGATTGCCGCAGCGCCGGGCGAGAACGGCATCCGCGCCACGCAGTGGGCGGTTGAAAGGTACAACGCCAAGGACGGAATTGGCGGCCGCAAGGTCGAGCTGGTGATCGAGGACGAGTCGTCTCCCAAGGACACGATCGAGCGGTTCAGCAAACTCGTGCAGCAGGAAAAAGTCGACTGCGTGCAGGGTATCGTTTCTTCTGGCGTCGGCCTCGCCCTCGGGCCGGTAGTCGAGGAAGCTCGCGCTTTCACCATCTATTGGGACGGTACGACGCAAAACGGCGTCGACGAAACTATTCCCGATCCGAAATATCTCTTCCGCTCGACCGACAACGAATGCGAGGCGATGATGGCCTCGTTGCTCACGATCAAGCACTGGAAAGGCAAGTTCGCCAAGGTCGCGGGGATTAACCCCGACTATTCCTACGGCCGCAACAACATGGCGGCGTTCATCGCCGTGCTCAAGCGTTTCAACATCGAGCATGAAGTGGTGACCGAGCAGTGGCCGAAGGTCGGCACCATGGACCTGACAAGCCATGTCGCCGCGCTTAAGGCGGCAAAGCCGGACCTGATTTTCTCTTCGCTGCTGTTCGCCGATCTGCCCGTGTTCATGAAGCAGGCACACGCCGCCGGCCTGACCGAAGGCACCAAGCTCGTCTTCCCGGCTGCGGGCTGGCAGCACACGCTAATGAAGAAGGAGTTCACGCCCGAAGGCATGTTGTTCGGGCACAACACGCTATACTTCGCCAACCCGAAAAATTCTGCGACGGCGAAGGAGTTCGTCGCCTGGTATGGCGACAAGTTCAAGGATTACCCCGAATGGGAGGCCGATCGCGCTTATTTCGCAATCGAATCTTACAAGCAGGCGATCGAGAAGGCGATGAAGGCCAAGGGCGGTAGCTGGCCGTCACAGGATGACGTGATCCAGGCGATGATAGGCCTCGAGATCGAGAGCCTCGGCGGCAAGGGAAGCTGGCGCAAGGACAAGATCGCCGACCAGACGTTCGTGCAAGGCTTCACGACGCACAAGAACAGCTACGACTTTGTGACGCTGGCAGAGCCCTTCGACACGATGTACTCGGCCGACTTGCAGAAACCGCCTGGGGCGAATTTCTGGGAGTGGATCAAGACCGCGCAGTTTAAGATCTAGTTTGCCGACCTGATGTCGGCCTTTGCGAATATTCTGGCCGGCGGCGTATTTCACGCCGCCGTCTTGTTTCTCGTCGCGGCGGGCTTGCAGCTCGTGTTCGGCGTGCAGAAAATCGTCAATCTCGCCTGCGGCTCCTTTTACGCGCTCGGCGCGTATTTCGGCATCACATTCATCGGTTATGCGTCGCAGTATGGCGTGTCGCCGTGGCTGATCCTGCCAGGGCTGATCCTGTCGGGGATACTGCTGGGCTTCATCGGCCCGCCAATCGAGCGTCTGCTCCGAACGGTCTATTCCCGCGATGAGAGCTTTCAGCTGCTGCTGACGTTTGCGCTGGTTCTGATGTTTCAGGACGTCTTCAAGTTCATCTGGGGCGCCAACCCGCGCTCGCTCGACAGTGCCTATCTCATCTATGGCACCATCAGTGCCGGCGACTTCAGCATGCCGGTCTACAATCTTCTGGTGATCCTGGCGGCGATCGCGACCGCGGCGGGGCTCGGTGCGTTCCTGCAGGCCACGAACTACGGCCGTATCCTGCGGGCGACCGCCGAGAACCGCAGCATGGCGGAAGCGCTTGGCATTGATGTGCGCCGCATTTATTCGGCCGTTTTCACGCTTGGCGCCGTGCTCGGCACCACGGCCGGCGCGCTTGTTGTACCGACGTCTGCGGCCTCGCTCGATATGGCGATCGAGTTTGTCGTCGAAGCTTTCGCCGTCGTCGTGATCGGCGGTCTCGGCTCTATGCGCGGAGCGCTTATTGGCGCGGCGATCGTGGGACTGATCCGCGCCCTTTCGATCGTCTTCTTCCCGGAATTCGAAGTCATCGCGATTTACGTCATCGTGATCGGCGTCCTGATCTTCCGCCCGGCAGGCCTGTTCGGGAGGGCGCTGGCATGAGGGGCCCGCTTGCGGTCGCACTCGTGGGCACGGTGGTGTTTGCGCTGCTGCCCTTCATCGTGCCGGCCTACTACGTCGGCCTGATGATCCCGTTCTTCGGCTATGCCATCGCGCTGCTCGGATTCAATCTGTTGTTTGGCTACACCGGTCTGCTGTCCTTCGGTCATGCAATGTTTCTCGGCATTGGCGCCTATGGCGCCGCCGTAATGACCGGGCTCGGATTCAAGTCGTTCGAACTCGTGCTTGCTGCCGTCATTCTGACATCGGCCGCGATTGCGCTGCCGATTGGATTGCTCTGCGTGCGCTATGTCGGGATTTTTTTCGGAATGCTCACGCTCGCCTTCGGCATGCTGTTTCACTCGTTCCTGTTCAAGTTCTACTACGTCACTGGCGGCGACAGCGGCATGCGCGTGGCGCGGATGAAAATTCTTGGACTGGAATTCGCCAAGTACAACAAGATCGAGTTTCTGGCCGGACCATTCTACTACTACTGCCTTGGACTGCTGATCATTGGCGGTTTTCTGATGTGGCGGATCGTGCATTCACCGTTCGGATTGCACCTTCGCACCGTGCGCGACAACGCGCGCAAGGCTGAATATCTCGGCGTGCACGTGCATCGGTTTCGTCTTGCAGCCTTCGTCATATCGGCCGCATTCGGCGCCGTAGGCGGCGCCATACTTGGCTTTCGCGTCGGTCTCGCCGATCCCGATCTCGTCTACTGGACACAGTCCGGCCAGCTCGTGTTCATGGCGGTGCTGGGTGGCTTTGCGAATTTCTTCGGTCCTATCCTCGGCGCGCTCAGCTACATCCTGCTGCAGGATCAATTGCAATCGCTCACGCAATATTGGCGTTTCGTTCTCGGAGCGATCCTGGCGCTGATCGTCATCGTTTTTCCTCAGGGCATTGCCGGTCTCGCCGTGCAGCTCAAGCACCTTGTTGCAGGGAGGACCGCATGACCGTGCTGCTGGAAACCCGCAACGTCAGCAAATCCTACGGCGTGTTTCGTGCGCTCGATCAGGTCACCTTGGCTGTGCACGAGGGCGAACTCGTGTCGGTGGTCGGCCCAAACGGCGCCGGCAAGACGACGCTCGTGAATTTGCTTACCGGGCTGTTGGAGCCGACTGCGGGCGATGTCCTCTTCATGGGCAAAAATATCGCAGGCGTCGGACCGGTTGCCCTTGCCGACCACGGCCTCGCGCGTGCATTTCAGTTGATCCAGATTTTCCCTCAGCTGACCGTGCGAGAGACAATCGCGGCGGCCGTCGTGTCGCGCCAGAAAAAGCGCTGGCGGTTCCTGGCTCGCCTTTCTGCCGATGCGGGGATCGATGCACGTGTGGCCGAGGTCGCCGATATCTTCGGGCTCGGGCCTCGGCTCGATACTGTTGCCGCAGCGCTATCGCAAGGAGAGAAGAAGCTGCTGGACGTCGCATCCGCCTTTGCACTCGATCCGCAGGTCATTCTGCTCGACGAACCGACGTCGGGTGTGTCGACGTCCGACAAGCACGGCATCATGAAGACGTTGATCGCGGCTGCGAAACGCGCCGGCGTCAAGGCGATCGTGCTGGTCGAACACGACATGGACCTGGTGGCGGCCTATTCGCATCGCATTGTTGCGCTTTCGGAGGGACAGGTCCTGGCTGATCTGCCGCCGGACCGGTTCTTTGCCGATCCGCATCTAATTGAAACCGTGATCGGGCGGCGAAAGGGGCATTGATGCTTTCGGTTCGCGATCTCGCGGTGGATATCCAGGGCAGCCGTGTCCTGCGGGACGTGTCGTTCTCGGTAGGGCAGGGCGAGCTCGTGTGCTTCGTTGGCCGTAACGGCGCGGGCAAGACGACGACGCTGCGGAGCATCATGGGCTTCCGCAAACCGGTTTCCGGTACAATCGAGTTTGAAGCACAGACCATTGTTGGCCTGCAACCTTTCCAGATCGCGCGGCTTGGCGTTGGCTATGCCCCGGAGGAAAGCGAAGTCTTTGGCGAACTGACGGTGGCCGAGAACATCGCTATGCCGACGTGGACCTGTCCTAACCCGCGGCCGGCCGAAGAGCGCATCGCCGCAGCTTACAAGGTCTTCCCGCGGCTCGAGCGTTACCGCGAACGTGGCGGGCAGGCCTTATCTGGTGGTGAGCGCAAGATGGTGTCGATCGCGCGTGCGCTCGCGCTCGGACCGAAACTTCTGCTGCTCGACGAGCCGACCGAAGGGCTATCGCCGGCAATCGTGCCATCGATCGTGGAGGGGCTCGGTAATATCCGCGCCTTCGGCCACGCGGTATTCATTGCCGAATCGAATATCCACCACGTCCCGGACTTCACGGACCGCCTCTATGTCATTGAACGCGGTGAGATAATCTTTGCCGGCAAGCCGGGCGAGGCACGCCGGAACCCGGCGGTGGCCCGG
>DASRAF010000038.1:0-4586 GCA_035638295.1 Pseudolabrys sp. | reverse complement strand
CTCTTGATAAACGACAGGACGGGTGGCTCGCCCGTGCGAATGGGCATCAGCATTGCTTTGCGGGAACTCCTGCCGAAGCCGTCGCCCGCCTGTGGCTCACGCTTCAAAAACGATCATCGCCATGAAGGCGCGCCCTTAGCGGACATTCCATATGCCGCATTTGACGTCGCTTTCGGGGGTAAAGCGGACATGGCGTGGACGCAGGGGAATGTCCGCTTGGAGCAGTCAACGTGTGGTCCGAGCCCTATCACCCAGAGCATGGCAATCTCCCTCTGGACGCATACATATGTGCCGAAAGGCAAAGAGCCATGTCCGAACAGCCAGATGATCAAGACCGCCCATGCCTACATTGCATGATGGTTGAACTGATCGACGAATTTTTCGCCGAACATCCTGCAGCCGGCGGCGAGCCAGACACCATCGACACCGACGAAGTGGTTACGGCTATCGCAAAGACGGTGGCAGAATTAACCTGGAGCCAGGACGGTTCAATCCGCCAGCAAATAATTGAAAAGCTAATGCGTGAAATTATGGATTATGATGCGGAGTTTCGTCGAGACGACGGAATAAGTGCGGTCGGTTCTGATGTACGGCACTAATAACTGGAATGTCTCGACCTCAACCTGCATCGATCGGCCCGCGCTCCTAGGTCGAATCTTCGTCATGAACAACTCGGCTGCAAGGCCGGACCCCGGGATTGTCATTCTTCTCGACATTGCCCGCGCACTCGGCGCTGAGAAGCATCGGGATTGGTGCAGCAGGCGATCGAGCGCTCCGGCTTGCCCGGATACAAGATGGCATCCGCAAAGACGAACTTAAATCCACTTAATGCTCCGGAACGCCCGTCGGCTTTCGCGACAAGTCGCTCAGGCGCTGGGCTTATGTCGCTTTGGGTCAAAAGCAGACATTTGCACTGCACCAGCCCATGTCCGCTTTACCCCCGAAAGCGGACATGCACTGGCGAGTACAGCCAGTGCGTTAGGGGTGATGCGGAAATCAGTTGCGGTTGCGCAGCCCGCCTCTAGCTTTGGCCTTCTTCGCTTTGGCACGCGGACCTCGCCTTTTCTTTCGAGGCGCGGGCTTCGGCGCCACCTCCTCACTCCACTCATCGATTAACTGTCGCTTGGTACCGTTATATTTATTGAGATCAAGATTACCTTCGCTGTCGCCGGGAATGCCGTCGCATTCACCATGCTCTGTGTATTGCCAGAGCCACCATTGCGGGAATGTTGCTTTTGGCCAACTTGGCTTACCTAATGCGTATTGCGCCAGCCAGAGTCGATACTGCGACAGTTCAGAATCGCGCCTGTCGCCAAGCTGTTCTTTCAGCACATGGCCGGAATAGATGATCGGGCTTTTGCCCGTCAGCCGTTTCACTTCGCGCAGGAAGGTTTTCAGATCATCGAGCGAAACGCCTTCATCTTCGTGATCGGCGGCATAAAGATCGAGATTCTTCCCTGCTTTGCTGACAAAATACTGTGCCTGATCTTTCATGTCGCCGGGCCGCAGGAAATGATATGCGCCCCAGAGCAGGCCAGCAGCGAGCGCATCCTTTTTGCGTTGGTTATAAGTCGGATCGAAATAGTTATTCGATTCAGTTGCCTTGTGGATGATGCCGACCACGCCATCATCTTTTGCATCTTCAAAACTATCGACTTCATCCCAGTGCGAAAGATCGACCACTGCCTTGTCAAGCATGATTGCCTCTTTCCACCTCTGAGTCGATCTGGTGACGGCCACGCAGTCTTCGCTCTAAACCGCGAAAGCGGACATTTACGGTGCAGTAGCGTATGCTAAGCGGTCCGTTGTTTGGTTTTCGACAGGAACTATGTCGCATTCCAAGCATTGGTAAGCTCATGTATTCACCTCTTGGTTGGTTTACCGTGTGTTTTGAGAGATATTTTGGTTGCCCATGCTGACTGCTAAACGACTTCGCAAAGTTCTGAGGTACGCCCCTAGAACTGGGATATTTCGGTGGAAAGTGAGCGCTGGCAGTCGCGCTCCTGCTGGCGCTATAGCCGGCGCAAAAAATGGCAGGGGCTACCATCAAATTCGCATTGGTGGCCGGCCTTATTCGGCAAGCCGCCTTGCTTGGCTCTATATGACTGGCAAGTGGCCGAACTCCGAAATCAGCTACATCAACTGTAAGCCGTCTGACACGAGATGGGCAAACCTTCGGGAAGCAACATCATCGCAAAATCGCAATCGCCCTGAGAGGAAATAGCCTAAAGCGTTTGCGGAGAGGGTCAGAAAATCGATCTCCGCTGGGCCCCCAAGGGCAGACTATGCAGTGCGCTCGCCCATGTCCGCTATGGGCCAATAGCGGACATGCGATCCACACTATGCGAATGTGAATAGTTCAGTTCAAATTTGCCCGGAATAAACGCCACTCATTTGGCACGCCTTTAAGTGCGTGCGTCCCGCGATCTTCGAGAACCATGTCCGCTACGGACATCCTGTGTCAGGCATCACCGATTTTAGTTCATCAATCAATCGCCCCTTTCAGCGAGATGTAGCGCGAGCAAGTCCTCAAACCGGGCTATGGCCTCTCCTGAGATTTTGCAAGTGCCGGAAGAAAGTTGCGGGATTCTGTGACGCCGTTCACACATTCTTTGACTGAATAAAGCGGAATATTGAGCCCGCGAGCCCTCTTAAGAGTGATAATGAGTTCGCACTTGTCTGGGGCCTGCACCGGGTCCAGTGAAGTTGCGTGTCGCCGCATGCAGATCTCAACGCTTGATATCTCGGGCATCACCACCACTGTTCGGCGTCACGAGGCGTTGCTGCGCTTCGCGCGCTATCTGTTCGTCTACAATCTCGTAATTTTATTGTGGGTCATCATCACTAAACTCTCCCAAATGCCTTCGTTTGAAGGATTACTCGAATCGATCGCGGGTCTGGACTGGAAATTCGCGACGCTGGTGATTGGGAGCGTCGGCGCAAGTTATCTAATTCTCGCACACCGGCTGTGGTGGGCATTTGCAGTGATCATGGTAGCCCAGGTCGGCTACTTTTTTTACGGGAGTTCAGCAGAATTAGCGGTCATTCGCGCTTCAATCCTATTCGCAATTGGCGTGATCACTCTGCCTCCCATGCGCCCGCTCGCGCCGCTCGCGACCAATATTGCGATCATGGTAATCTGCTTCTGTTACATCATGATCGTTTTGTGTCTTTACAGCACGGCTTGGGCCGTAAGCGGTGGACGGGTCCCGCGCGGCGCCTACGGTCGGCGCCTAGCCCCGCTTGAGCCATTACGTCCCTCTCGCCTGCTCGATACTTTTCTGCCAGGTCATCGATCAGAGAATGTCATTATCTGGGAGGCGACGGTTTTCGCACTTTCTTCATTGCTGTTCGTGGCAGCCTCGATGGCCCCTTTTTACGGTTTTCGGAGAGTGCAAAATGGTTTCCAGTCGACGTTCGCCGACCAGGTCCAGCAGGTGTGTCCGACGCAACCCCCCGAAGCCACGATTGCCTGTTGGGCGCAATATTATCCCTGGAGCCGACCCGCGATCGACCATGGAGTGCCCATCGGTATTGCCGTTGTCTGCCTCGTACTCGCGAATCGCCTGCGCCACTTTGGCAAGCAACATTTCGTAAATCGACTTGCCGCGCGGCAGATATCGCCGGCCGGATCGACCCTTTTTTTGCGTGCTTTTCGCGACGATCAGGTGCGCATTCGTCGGGCAAGCCGAAACCTATTCTCAATTATATTCGATCTCGGCCGCGTGCCTGCCACCCTTGACGAACTGATGCTTGAGCGCCTCGACGGACGTGGTGATCTGATTGATCGCAAAGGCGCTGCACCGCAATCCCCCTGGGGTGCACAACGCCTGTATGTTGACGATGCTCACTGGCAGGAGACCGTCACTATGCTTGCGCGCGATGCAGATCGTATTGTCCTGTGTATCGATGCAAGTGATGGGGTGCGGTGGGAGGTCGCACATGTGCTGCAAAGCGGTCACGCCAACAAGACGCTGTTCTTCCTCAATCCCGCCAGCGATGTCCAGATTCGCACACGTCAGTTGATGGAGGATTTTGACGTTCCCGCCGCAGATCTCTCATCTGTCGATGTTGACCGAATCCTGGCGATCCGCGTGACTTCGCCTGAGCAGTTGACCTTGATGCTCTGCAAAAAACCGGAGCGCGATGCCTATCTAGTTGCAGCACGTTTAGCCTTCGAGGATCAGACCGGGGCGATGTCGGAAAGAGAAAACTCGGGGGGTAGTCCCTCAAGCCCGTGCGCTCGCCTCACGCATCCAACCAAAACGCCGGGCTCTATTGCAACGGACAGCTGATGGACCGGGGCTATGCCTCAAATGTTCTCGGAGGACCACTTTCTTTTTGCCAAAGAATGTCCGCTTTGGGTCAGAAGCAGACATGTGCAGCGCACAAGCTCATGTCCGCTTTACCCCGAAAGCGGACATAGAAGCACGCCCGCGTTTTAGGCTCGTACAGTCAACCAATTTAACTTATGTATTCCGCTGTGAACGCCTTCGATGCCGCGCTCTAATTAGACAGTCAGGTCATGAAACCTGCCGACCAACAAGCAATCGGCGGAAGTGCGCCCAAGCTCGCGATTACTCTAT
>DASRAF010000037.1:0-7095 GCA_035638295.1 Pseudolabrys sp. | reverse complement strand
GGGAACGGCAGAGGCATTTTACCGCTCGGGCCCGACCTTGTGGCAACGCTACACGTCCTTCTGGCTTACCTCACTGCTCAATCGAATTGCGTTCTTTGTCATTCCAGTCATCGTCGCGCTCATTCCGGTAATCGGCTTTGCTCTTACGTTTCACAGATGGCTGCACATTCGTCGTATCGATCGCTTCCCATCAGGTTCAAGGAAGCCTCGAAACTGAGCTTGCCAGGAATGCCGATAAGTCGCGCTCCCTGAGCACCCGATAAGTTGACCAAACAGAGGGGTCGCAATGACTGCTTTTGATCCAAAGCGGACGTTCCACTTATTCAGCCGCGACACGCCCCGGGGCATTTACATGTGACGTGATCTTGCGCCGAACAATGTCGATGTGACTGCGCAAATTATAAAGCTGGTCTGAAAAGGTTAGTGGAAAACGGATGTGGCTGACGGCCTCCTCGATGCGTTCAATCTCGGCTTGCTTTTGGGCTAAATGCTTGCCGGTTGGGTCGGTGTCGAAGGAAGCCTCCAAAGCCTTGAGTTCAGCATACCAATAGAACAAACGCCGACGCGTCAGCCAATTGTAAGCCGTCGGCAGGAAGCGAAACATTGGGAGGCCGAGCGCTATGGCCGCCACAAGCACTGCAATCGCTCTTTGGGCGTGGACGGATAGCCATAAAGGCAAATGTCTCTGCAAAAAGGAAGGACCGTTCTTGTAAAAGTCGGTAGCCGCTGGTGCAACGGGATATTCCACATCGGTGCCGTTTGGGAATTCACCAATCCGCTGAAAGATATTTGACCCACCATGTGCTTCCACCATCGTTTGCAATAGGAGCTGGACAATTTCCGGATGGAGATCGCCACGTACCAATACCTTCGTGGTGGATCCAATGAGTTGCACGTCATTGGGTGGGATGTTTCGGTAAATATCAATGACACCTTGCGGCAATACCATCCGAGCGAGATCGGGGAAAATCCGCGTGAAAGCCTCGGCCGTCGGAAAACTCATAATGCGAACGTTGGGATTTTGGAGCAATGATTTAACGGCCGTCGCATCCGGCGCGCCGATGATCCACACAGCATCGACCTTGCCATCATTTATAGCCTCAACTGCAGCTGTTCCTGCGAAAGGCAAAAATGTTGCGGTTTCAGAATTCACGCCACCCTTACCAAGGATTTTTTCGGCGGATGTTCGAGTGGCGCTTCCTTCTGGCCCTACCGCAATGCGTTTTCCCATGAGCCGCGACAGCTGATCAAACGGTTCATTCGAGGAGTAAAAGATCCAATATGGATTGTTGTATACAGTTCCTAATGACAACAATCCTGGTGCATGTTTTCCGTCCGAGATACCGCTAACCATGAGAGAAAACTGGACGTCCGATCTTGGATCCTGCAGAAGCTTTATGTTTTCCCCTGCACCGCTAGTCGGACGTAGCTCAAGGTCAACGTTAGAACGTGCGAATATTTCCCGATATTGGCGGCCAAAATATTCGAAAGAAGAGCCTTTGAACGCAGTCGCCATTGTAACTTTCGATGGCGGTGCAGGAAAAAAATAGATCAAGAAGAGTGACACAATGCTCACGATACCGACGGCCGCAGCCAATCCTTTGAACAATTGCCGACGACTGTATCCCAGCATGGGTAGTTCCCCATTTCCGTACGTCGTGGGAAGCGACGGTCTCCAGCTCTTACGATTTTATTTCGAATGCGCAGGTGAAATTACAGGGGCAATGCCCAGCATGTTTATGGTGCCCGCCGTGATTGCCCGCCGATGGCATCCTTCTCTACGGAAGCGGGGCTTCGGCACCTCCCGCTGGCTGATGCGCACCAAAACTATACCAGTTTCCGGTACACGAAAAAGAGGACCTCATGTTCGCTTTTGGCCCAAAGCGGACGTAGCCGCGTGCACTGCACATGTGTGGGAACTGGTGCAGGAAGCTACCAAGCGCCAGCGATTGCGCGACCATGGATGACGCGTTCTGTTCGTTGCTGGCCGCGGCCGATCTACACCAACCTAGATTTGCAGATGCTGCTGAATGTCCGCTCGAACACCGTCATCAATGTCCGCATTCGGGATAAAGCAGACATTTTTTGGAATCGTTGCCGTTTGTCGCTAAATTGGCCCGGCCCCAAGACTAAAAAACGGTGCCGGGAGGACATCATGAAAGCTCAACGTTTGATCGCTGTAACTCTACGATCATGAGTGGGCGTGCCCCATGCGCGAGTGCAATGGAAAAAGGCGCACGTTCGATTTCGCTCACACGAACAAATAGCCCAAGCAGGAGTTCGCAGCTCGCTGACGTAAATGGAACAGTATTAAGCTAATTATAGTAGATACGTCCGATCGGCGCCGGAGGTCGCGGATAATCGTCGTAGTACGACCTAAACGGTTCGTAGTAGGGCGGCCGTCCGTATCCGTATTCCGGGGGTACTGCCGACCAGGTTGGCGCGGAATAACCAGGATACACTGGTCCCTCATCACAAACCCGGATGCGATGAACCGTTTCGCGACCGTATGGGTCGATACGCCGCTCAAGAGCAATCTGGCAAATGCCTCCGCGATCGATAGGCGCAACGTACTGAGTATAGGGAGCGGGAGTTGTGTAAGGACCAGGCCCATATAGCGGTAGCTCGAGGTCACCCGCCTTTGCAATCGATCCAAAATTCATTGCCAACGTACTCAGCACCAAAGAGTAAACTGCACCTGTAACGCGCGTTGACATGTGACTCTCCCTGTTTGCTGAGATCTTGACGCGCTCAGCTTTGATCAATTGTGGCTCTTCCACTGAGGCGTTTTGGTGTCATGCCGTTACGACGGGAAGATTGGTCTCACCGAAGCGCGCATCAACGTCGTTGAAAAACATTTTCGCGGTACGGCCCAGCCACTGTCGTGTTCGCGCGATTCTTCCCCATTTTACGTCAATTAAACGCAATCGTTTCAGGCGCTTTAAGAATGCCTTGGGAGCAGCACTGTGGATTGGAACATGGGTTTCTATCGCCTATTTTTCCGCGCACACGGTCGCTGCCGCTCACTTCGCTAACAACGTAGTCTTTACCGCCGCCGCTTTGGGTCTGATAATCGTCCTTATCAGCTTCGTCGTTCGGGTGGCACGGCGCAATTGGACTTGGGTCCAACTCGATCTTGCAATCTCGGCGTCAAATAATTTGTTTCCATTAAAACGAAGGAGGCGCGTATGCCTTCACTCATTCCCGACGCCGCCGCCTTCGAGAGGAGGCTCGCGGGGTTGCCGATCGTAAAGCATCCAGCCAGCCAAGTTGTACTAGCCGCCGGTTCAAAGACCGGCAGGCTATTTTTCCTCAAAAGGGGCGCCGTCGAGGTCGTCAAAGATGGAGAGAAGATCGCCAGCGTATCGGTGCCCGGTTCTGTATTCGGCGAACAGGCGGTGCTCTTAGATCAGCCCCATACCGCGGACGTGAGGACCTTGGAGGAGAGTGAGTTTTACGTCGCCGACGCGCAGGCGATGCTTGCTGGCGATCCAACAGTCGCCCTCTACGTCGCCGGAATCCTCGCGCGACGACTAGACGCCGCCAACCGATCACTTATCGAGGTCAAGCACCAACTCCAAGCCGGCGCGTCTCTGAGCGTGATTGGCAAGACCGTCGAGAAGTTGGAAGAACAGCTGGCCTACAGCGGTGATGCTAGCCTCGTATACGCCGGTTATCCGTTCGATCCATTTCGGTCCGACAAACCCGTACACTGACGCTTCTTTGTGATCGCGACCGATCAGTGAATGTCGCCGGTAATAAACGGCGCCTTGGTCGCCGGGGGAGGGAAGCGACCAGGGTTTGCAGGAGACGGGCCAGGTAACCCGACGATCGACCGCACTTCAGTAAATAGTGCTGTGTCTCCAGAAGCGCGTCAACGCGACATTCAGCAATGGCCTCTGAGTTAAATTCGAACTTCCAAAGCAGCAGTAGACCGAAAATCTCCGCTCGCGAGTTGAAATATTCCCGAATTTTGGAAATGAGGCCGGAGACAGGTTCGATGTCGACTGCGTGGCCGGGCAGGCATTCCGTGGCGCTGATACAACAGTTGCACTAGACGCAAGTGGATGGTTCGGTTCATCTCGGGGCGACCGGAACAAAAAAAATTCCCATGTCCTTTTTGCGAATCTGGAATCGGACCCTCCTTGGCGTTGCAGCCCTGCTTGCAATCAGCCCACCCGTAGCCGCGGCCGATTATCCAAGCCGCCCCGTCACGCTGGTGGTGGCGTTCACGCCTGGCGGACCTAGCGACGTGCTCGCCCGCATTGTCGGCAAGAAGATGGAGCAATTGCTTGGTGTGCCATTCGTGATCGAGAATCGTCCCGGTGCCGGAGGCAATCTTGCGGCCGAAACCGTCGCGCATGCGGCGCCTGATGGCTACACGCTGCTGATGGGCAACAACAGCATCCTCGCCACCAATGAATCACTGTACAAACGTCTTAACTACAGTCCTAAGAGGGACTTCACGCCGATCACGCTGGTTGGCACGCAAGCCAATATCCTGGTGGTCAATCCGGAAGTTCCGGCGCATTCGCTTAAAGAGCTCATCGCGCTCGCGCAGGCGCAACCGGGCAAAATCAATTTTGCATCTTCCGGATATGGGGCGGCCGCGCATCTTGCTGGCGAGTTGTTCAAGTCGGAAGCAAAGATCAATATTGTGCACGTGCCTTACAAGGGCGCTGCGCCAGCTCTGCAGGATGTGATTGCCGGTCACGACCAGATGATGTTTGCCACCGCCGCTTCCGTAATCGGTCATATCGAAGGCGGACGCGTGCGTGCACTGGCGGTGACCACGCTCAAGCGCACACGGATTTTGCCCGACCTGCCGACCATGGATGAGGTGGGTCTGAAGGGCTTCGATGCAAGCACTTGGCATGGACTGGTCGCGCCCGCCGGCACGCCGCCGCAGGTGATTGCGGTGCTGCACGACGCAGCAGTCAAGGCTCTGAACGACGCGAACGTGCAGGCTTCACTTGGCAAGCTCGGCGTGGATATCGTTGGCGACACGCCGCAGGAATTCCGAGCCTACATCAATAGCGAAATTCCAAAATGGACTGCGATCGTCAAAGCCTCCGGTGCCACGCTGGATAAATAGCGCGTGATCCCGATAGGTCAGAATCGATTTTCGCCAAGAACACGCACAGGAAAAAAGCCATGAAAACGGTGGAGAGAGGAAACGGTGCACTGCGGCGCAATGTACAGCGGCTTGGCCACCTCGATTTGCCCGGGGCGGGGCAGGTGACCATTGCGGGCGACTATGCCTATGTCGGGCACATCCCGAACAAGCAAAACCTCGGTACATCGATCCTCGACATCTCGGATCCGAAAAACCCTCGTCTGGTGACGACCGTAATGCTCGACGATCCGGCTTCGCACAGCCACAAGGTGCGAGTCGCCGGCGATCTGATGGTGGTGAACCACGAGCGAAATCCGACGCCGGTCGGGCGGCGCGCTGAGCAATTGCCGGGCGCGCGGCGCGAGTTGCAGGACGCCCTTGGTCGCGAGCCGGCCCCGACCGACCTGGCGCAGAAACTTGGCGTCACCGAGGCTGATCTTGCGGCGATAGAGGCTGCCGAATTGCGGCCTTACCGCAACGGCGGCTTTCGCATCTACGATGTGTCCAATCCGTCAAAGCCGAAGCTCATACATCATCAATTGACTGGGGGCATCGGCGTGCATCGTTTCGATATGGACGAGCGCTACGCGTATATTTCTACTGAGATGGAAGGCTTCGTCGGCAACATTCTGGTCATTTATGACCTGCGCGATCCCAAAAAACCAGACGAAATTTCGCGTTGGTGGATGCCGGGACAGAATCTTCGTGCGGGGGAAAAGCCTTCATGGTCAGGCAAGCGCCACCGCCTCCACCACGCACTGCGATTTGGCGATGAGATGTGGGCGAGCTGCTGGCATGGGGGCTTTCGCATCGTTGATATCGCTGATTTAAGAAAGCCAAAAACGGTCGCGTCTTTTAACTATCATCCGCCATTCCCGGAGCCCACGCATACGGTGATGCCGGTGCCGGTTAAGCTGGGCGGCAAGCGCATTGCGATTGCCATCGACGAAGAGGATCAAGCGCAGAGCGCGAATGAAGAGCACGCGCGGCGCGGCCGACCACATGCCGGCATGTCGATTTTCGATGTCAACGACTATGCGAGCGTAAAGCCTCTCTCGCTATTCGAGGTGAGCGAGCTCGATTCACCATTCGCCCGCACGGCGGGCGCGCGGTTTGGCGCCCATCAGTTCCACGAACGCATGGCTGGGACGCTCGTATTTGCAGTGTGGTTCAGCGCCGGCCTGCGCGTTGTCGACGTTGCAGACCCATCGGCCCCGCGCGAAGTCGGCTATTTCATCCCCGAACCCGCGGGCGGGCGATCTGCTCCGCAAAGCAACGACGTGGTGCTCGACCAGCGTGGGTTGATTTATGTCGTTGATCGCCACGTCGGGTTCGATGCGCTTGAATTCGACGGTGGTCGCGCCGCCTGAAGTCGCGGGGATACCAGCGCGTTTCGCGACTTGAACGCGCCGGTGACTCCACTCGCGGCCGCGGCGGTGTCCAGAAAGGTTAAGGCCCAACGGTGCGCGGTGGCTCCCTATACGAGAAGCTCGCGCGTGAGGCATGCACGAAGAGCAGGCCCTAACCGCGAATCCGGATCGCGCTTCCGGCAAACTACGCAAGCTGGAACGCTTCGTCTGAATGCCCATTCATGAAAACCTGAACGGTCGTTAAGCTGCAGATTTTCTTATTATATTTTGGACAGGTTCATCGCAGGTTCATCCTTCAAGCCCTACTTCTTTTGCACGAGAAGGGGGGCGGGTCGCGGCCGAGGTTCTGCTGCCTGAAGTGCCCTTTGGCCGAACAGAGAAAAGCAAGCGCGCGATGGATCAGCCTTCCGACATCCGCAATCTGAGTGTCCACCGTCCGGTGAGCGCGCCCGTCGTTGAGCTGCGATCGCCCGCGCAGTTGCGGCCCGATCTGCGGGACGCAATCGAGCCCGTACGCCGCCGCTTTGGCCGTCCGCAACAGGTCATCCGCGAGCACACCAACAACGCAGTGCGTTGGAAGGCAGGCGAGCGCCTCAATCACGTCCTCGA
>DASRAF010000036.1:0-7253 GCA_035638295.1 Pseudolabrys sp. | reverse complement strand
AGCCTATTGTCGGGGCTTTCGGCGGCGCTCGGTCTCGGTCTCGCTGTCACCCTGCTGTTCAGGCGTCTGGGAGCCTTCGTCGTTATGGTCGGGATACCAGATCAGGAGCCCTCCGACACAGGGTGCGATCGCGGTCACGGCAGTGACCCTCATCCTTTCGATGACGCCGCTTTTTGATGTTGCTATGGTGACCACTCGGCGTCCTTTCGGAATCTTTACGCACCGCCAGATAACCCGACGTTGCAAATTTTTTTGTGAGGTACCTCACTTTTACGTCAAAAATTTCGCACCGAAAAAGGGAGCAGACATGATAACCGTGCCCGAGTTGGCATCGGAGGCGTTGGGTTCTTATCTCGCTACACATTTGGGCCGTCGGTTTCACTCGACAGAGGCGCATCTGACCGAGCTCATTCCGTCGGTCGCCCGACTGTCACTCGAGTGCATCGGAAACAGCGACGCGCTTTATCATAATGTCGAGCACACGATGCTCGTGACGCTGGTTGGTCACGACATCATGAAGGGGCGTGCGTTGCTCACGCACACGACACCGAGAGACTATTCGCATCTTCTCGTCGCGTGCCTGCTCCACGACATCGGTTATGTGCGGGGTATTCTCAAGGGCGACGGTGTTGACGGATACGTCATCGATGCGCGCGGGAAAAAAGCTACCCTTCCGCGCGGCTCCTCCGACGCGGCGCTTTTGCCGCATCATGTCGACCGCTCGAAACTTTTCGTCATAGATCGCCTTTCCGACCACAACTATTTCGACGCGGAGAGGATCGCGCGCGCGATCGAATTCACGCGATTCCCGGCATCCACGGTTGTGGCGGATGATGACGAAGAAAACGAAGAGGGTTCGCTGGTGCGGGCCGCCGACCTTATCGGGCAGCTCGGCGATCCGCAGTATTTGCGGAAAGCCAATGCGCTTTATTATGAATTCGAGGAGGTCGGTCTCAATAGACAGCTTGGCTACGGATCACCGGCCGATCTGACGGAACTGTATCCACAGTTTTACTGGAAAACAGTTTCCCCACACGTGCAGACCGCTATTCGATATCTCAATGTCACCTCGAGCGGCCGGCAATGGATTGCGAATCTCTACAGCAACGTCTTCCGTGCCGAGCGCGATCCGAACTTATCCGGACCAGAGCGTTGAGCAGGGTCACGGGCCTCTGGTTGTTTCCTCAGAAGAGAAGCCTATTCTGGGCGCTCAAGCGGCTGATTTGGCAGGGGGCCTAAATGGGTGTTCTTCTCTGGATCATTATCATTGGATTCGTTGCTGGCGTCATCGCGCGGCTTCTGATGCCGGGTCCGAATACGCCGAAGGGTTTCGTCGTCACCACCATCATTGGTGTGGCAGGAGCAGTGCTTGCTTCGGTCGTCGGCGATTTTGCCGGGTTGTATCGCCCCGGTCAGGGCGCAGGCCTGATCGGCGCAACCATTGGCGCGCTGGTCATTTTGTTTGTGTGGAATCGCCTGGTGGCCGCTGAGGTCATCCCCGATCACGGCCTGTGAGAGCCGTCAATTTGCCGATTCGATCCAACGAATAAAGCGGCCGCCGGCCAGCCCACGCGTTAGTGCGAGATTGTACTCGTGGAAGACCTCGGCTTTGTGCCAGCCGCCGCGCGGCCAGTCTTTAACCGCACGTTCGAGGCGGCCCAGGTCGATGGCGCGCCGGACGAGGGCCGATTTGGAAAGCTCATTGAGTTCCTGCGCAAGTTCGCCTCGACGCGCTTCAAGTTTTCGATGCCAGTCAGCGCCCTGCAGACCGCTGAGACGATTGGTCAACACGGGTTCAGGAAGTAGACCCCACATGGCGCGACGGATTAGCGAACGATCGATGCCCTCAGCAAGATATTGTTCCGTCGGAATACCGAAGCAGTAGGAAACGACGTCGATGTCGGCGGTCGGATCGCGCACCTCGACTCCAGTGAAAGCCTTCTCGGCGGCCTGCCAATCGCCAAGGTAGTCGACCTGCGCAAGACCTTTGACGCGCTCATCGCGTCGCATGCGGTAGAGAAAGTCGTGCCCGACCGTTCGCGCGCGACTTTCGACCGCCATCTCCGCTGCAAACTCGGCACGGATTGGCGCATGCTCCCGCCAGGTTGCGGATCGATGGCGACGCGTCCAATCGCCCAGTCGTCCGGGGATCAAGGGCTCGATGAGAAGCTTTCGCAACGCCGTCCAGCTCGAGTAGGGGGTATTGCGATAAAACTGACGCCACTGCCGATAGGCCAGCAGTAATCGACCACGCGCCAGGTGGCCTGAGGCCTGCGACCAGCCGTCCCAGCTGATGGTGCAATTGCCATGCAGACCGCCGAGCAGCACGCGGCGTCCCTGCGCACGCGCGCGCTGAAGGGTCGCCATCGTCCAGCCGAAATTGGTCGGGTTACGCACCGGTCCATCGAGTGCGGTAAAAAACCGCTCAAGTTGTGCGAAGTCATCACACGCGTCGGTGTGGACATAATCGATGTCGATATTGCCGGCCTTCTTCCGGATCGCCTCCACATAAGGCGTCTCGTCGGCATAGCACCCGTCCGGCACGGGTCCGTTGAAATCGCGCCCGGGAACTCCAGTGAATGCAGCGAGCCGCTGGTTCTTTTCTCCCAAAGCATGCGCGGCAAGAACGGACACCGAAGACGAGTCGAGCCCACCACTCAGAAGACATCCGATTGGATGGATGCTGCGCATCTGCCGGCGCACGGCACGATCGAGACAATCACGCAGTCCTTCCGCGTAGGCGGAGTCGGATCGGAGTCTGATATCCTTGATATCCGCGGGAGACCAGTAGCGGCGTTGTGCTATCGATCCGTCGGGTTTCACGTGAAGAACGTACGCCGGCGGGACCCGAAACACATTTCGATACATCGTCGTTGCATGATCGGCGTGATTGAGCACCAGGAAATCGGCGAGCTTTTTTTCGCAGAGCTCTCGCGGCACATCGTCGAATGCAAAAAGCGCATTCGGCATGCTCGCAAAGACAAGGAATCCCCGGCCTCTGTGCCACGTGACAACATTCAATCCGAGATGATCGCGCGCCAGCGTCATGCAGCGGCTGCGCGGATCCCAGATCGCCACTGCAAAGGGACCCCGAAGCGTTGGCCAGATATCATCTCCCAGTTTTTGCCACGAGCTCAGAAGCAAACGCGAGTCTGGCCACTCCGCTGCTTCCGCTGGGGACATTCCGATTTGGGCGAGCAGGTTGTCGCGATTGTCCAGCCGGAGATCTGCGGTGATAATCGATCCACTTCCATCTTGGTACGGCTGACGATCGAAGCGGTCTGCAGGAGTCATCCGCATCAGGGCGTGTGCGAGACCGTAGTTGTCCCTTGCGATGATCTCGACGCGGTCCGGTCCGTATTGATTGAGTGCGTTGGCGGCGCGTTCAAGATCGCGCCGGGTCACGTTGCGGCCGTCGAAACGTATCAGTCCGGCAATTCCGCTCATCAGCGTGTTCCGCCAAACTGGGCCAGAGGCGTGAAACGTCCGGCGTCACGATCCATTGCAGCGCCGTCTTCGCCGATCTCGACCCACGCGTGGGCGACGAGTGCCTGATCTTGCCGCGCAACGCCAAGGCAGAGGCGGCTTGCTATGCCGCGCCGACGCAGCATGGCGTGCGTTGCGAGCGCGCGAGGCAGACACAGGGCGTTGATCCAGGGCTTGGTGGCCATTTGCTCCACAGCCCAGGAGATCCAGTTTGCCTCATTGGCGGCAAACCGATTGATGCGGCGAGGCGCGCGGTTCGCCCAGGCGAAGACTCGCGTGGCAGGGATAACGCGCACGGCTACCCGTGCCAGAACGATCGCAACGAAAGCTTCCCGCAGATAGGCGCGGCGGATCGCTGCCGGCTTCATCGCTGTTCTTCCGCGGCCAGCACCTGTACCAGCCGTTCTTTCACCAACGTTTGCAGGAATGGTGTTACGTCGTGGGCGAGCGTTGCTGCGTCCACGTCATGCCGGTCTGAAAGGCGGCTGAAAATTTCGCCTACTCGGCATGGCTCGGCCAGTATGTCCCATATCTCAGTTGCGACCCGGTTAAAGTCGAAATACGAGCCGGCGGTGAGACTCAGGACAACGGCGCGGCCATCGACATTGGCCACAGCCAATTCCTTTTCCCGGACCAGAACGCTGTCGACTGTGATGCTCAAAACTGTCGGGCTCCACTGCTGCGTGGCCTCGCCAACTCTACCCCATGTTCGCTTCAGCAGTGCTAGTTCTTGTTGTCGAAGCGGGCCGACATCGGAATGGCCATCTCGAACGAGAACCCAAACTTCGTTGACGGAGAAGATGGCGGCTGCGGCTCGGTGAGCGCAGGATTGTTATCCTCGGCTTCAGCCGATTTGGTTTCGGCGCCGATCACGACCTTTCTGATGGTCGGCGGCTCCCATGGCGTGCGCTGCTCGTTACTGGTGTGGCCAGTTTTGCTCACTGTCATGGCCGCCTCCGCAAAATTAACCACGCAAGCGTTCTATGAGATCACATCCGGTGTGGCAAGACGGCGCCAAAGCCGCATTGGAGGCCACACGCGTTTATCGGACGGGCGACAAAGGTGCGACGCAAACGTTTCATCCGCGCTTGTTAACGAAGAAAAAATGCTGCATTGCGCGCTCTGACGTGAGGTCGCAGCCGCTTGGCATCCAAGATTCCGCATGATACGCTTTTTGCGCTACGAGGGGTTTTGGGCCGAAAAACAAACACTTAACGACCAAAGTGCTGGTCACGCTCAAGCATGTAGAAAGGGATCCGCCATGGCAGAAAAATCGTCAGCGACATCGGAAACAGGCGAAGCCGCGGCAGATACGCCCGAGACTCGCGAGCAGATGGCTTCGAAGCTCGTTGATCGGTTTGCATTGTGGTCTGGCGTGGCCGGACTGGTTCCCATTCCAGTTCTCGACGTCGCTGCGGTCGGCGGGCTCCAGATCCAGATGGTTCGCCGCATCTCGCAAATTTATGACGTCGACTTTTCGGAGAACCGGGGTAAGGCTCTGATCGCGAGCATCGCGGGATCGATGATCCCTGCAACCAGCGGCATCGGAGCCGCGAGCGTGCTCAAGGCAGTTCCGGTCATCGGGACAATCGCTGGCGGATTTGTCATGCCCGCGTTGTCAGCCGGTGCCACCTACGCCATCGGCAAGGCTTTCATCCAGCACTTTGCCACGGGCGGCACGCTGCTCGACTTCAATCCTCCGGATTATCGGCAGTTCATCAAAGCCCAAAGGGACATGTGGGATTCGCGAAAGAACCGCGCCGCCAAGTCTCCAGAACCAGGAGCCGCAACGGGTCCATAGCCGCGCCGGCGCGGGTTGGGCGACTGGATAGATGCATCCACCGCAGCCGTAGCGCAGTCGATCGGCGAGACCGAGCCCCATGCTCGAAGCCTTCGTCTACATAGTGTTCTGCGCCCTCACGGGCGTATGCGGTGTTGACCGCCGAATGGGCTTTTTCGGCACTTTTTTTCTGGCCCTCGTCACCACTCCGTTTGTAGTGTTGCCTGTCCTGCTTCTGACCGGCCAATCACGTCGTGCCGAATGGCCTCGCCGGAATTAGCAGAAGTGATTTTTTGTTTCGGCGGGGGGCGTATCTTGCTGGGCCGGCGGCGGCACATTGTGAACGTGTAGACGGAAGACGTTATGTCCTTCCTCCAACTCGTCCGCCGGGAAATGCACGGCTCGCTGCCGAAGCTGCTGTTCATGTCCGGACTCGGAGGCATCAGCACCGCGGCGATCCTGGGGGCCATCAATTCGGGCCTGCAAAACGGTTCGACCCTGTGGGCCGCGACTCTGTTTATCGTCGCGCTCTTTCTCTTCATCAAAACCCAATCCTACGTAACCATCACGACGACCGCCGAGATCGAAGCAATCATCCATAAGATTCGCATTCGACTTATGGACCAGATCAGGCATTCGGAGCTGTTGTCGATCGAAGATGTCGGCCGAGCGCGGATCGTTGCCGCAATCACGAGCGATACGGCCGTGCTCACGCAAGCGAGTAACATGCTCGCCTTTACCGTACAGGGCGCAGTCCTCATCGTTTTCGTGGCGATCTATGTGGCCTTCCTGTCGGTTGCGGCCATTCTCACGACCATCGTGGTCGTTTCGATAGCTGCAGTGATTTTTCACCAGAAGAATCGCCGTTTGGTCAGCGAGAAGCAGAGGGCGGCCGCATGGGAGCGCCGGCTGTTCGATCGGCTTACAGACTTCCTGGATGGGTTCAAGGAAGTGCGGCTTAACAGCGCACGCAGCGCCGACCTCTTCGCTGATGCGGTCGACGTGTCGCGAACGGCCGCCAACATCAAAATCAACACCCAAGCCGAAACGTTCAGGATGATCGTGACGTCGCAGATTTCGATGTACGTGCTGCTCGGCGCGGTTGTTTTTGTGGCTCCTCAATTCAGCGACACGCTCGGCGGGGCGGCGCTGACAAAAACCACGACAGCCCTGATGTTCATCGTGGGAGCATGTTTCGGCCTCGTGCAGTCGATCCCGATCCTTCTCAATGCAAACGCGTCAGCAGACCGGCTGGTGCAGCTGGAAAACACGCTGCGGGCGACGGCCGCACAGCCGCGTGAGATTCCCACGGTAAAGCACTTCGACAAGATCGAGATGCGCAACATCAGTTTTCGCTACGTCGACAAGTTTTCCGAGGCTGCCTTCAAGATTGGCCCGATCGATTTTACTCTGCAGCCCGGGGAGCTGGTTTTCATCACCGGGGGCAATGGCTCGGGCAAATCGACCTTCCTGAGGGTTCTTTCTGGCCTCTATCCCGCTGATTCCGGCGAAATCATCCTCGACGGAAGGCACATCGATAATTCAACGCGCGAAGAATACCGCGCGTTGATGTCGGCGATTTTCTTCGATTATCATTTGTTCCGGCGACTTTACGGGGTGCCCGATCCCGACCCGGGCGAGGTCAATCGTCTGCTCGGGTTGTTCCGGCTATCCGAAAAGACCGGATTGGTTGAGGGTGAGTTTCGCACGCTCGAATTGTCTGGGGGTCAGCGCAGGCGCCTGGCGCTTATCGTCAGCCTCCTCGAAAAGCGTCCGATCCTCCTGTTGGACGAATGGACGGCCGAACAGGATCCGGAATTCCGGCGCAAGTTCTACGACGAACTGTTGCCGGATCTGATGAAAGCCGGGGCGACCGTCGTGGTGATCACGCACGATGATCGTTATCTCGACGAGCTCGACTTGCCGGCTCGCAGGATCCGGATGGACGAGGGAAAGATTGTCGAGCAGCGTACGATAAAAAGTACAA
>DASRAF010000035.1:0-3539 GCA_035638295.1 Pseudolabrys sp. | reverse complement strand
AAATTGGGACAGCTTGCGGTGATGCGGTTGAACCTCCGCGAGATAGCAAGACCCCTGCTGCGCGTGTTGATGGAAGAAACGAGAGAAACGGTCCACCTGGCTATTCTAGACGAAGAGCAGGTCTTTTATCTGGAGAAGGTAGAAGGACCGTATGCTCTGCGCATGCCATCCCGTGTGGGCCGCCACATTCCGGCCTATTGTACGTCCCTCGGGAAAGCTATGCTCTCCTGTCTGGAAGAGGCCGAGGTCAGACGCATGCTCGGCAGTCACTCTCTAAAGGCGTACACAGCGCACACACTACGCACCGTCGATGCTTTGATTACGGAGCTACGACGGACACGCAGGCGAGGGTATGCGGTGGACAACGAGGAAATCGAAATAGGACTACGTTGCGTCGGGGCGCCGTTGAGAGATTACTCTGGAGCATTGGCGGGCGCGGTGAGCGTCGCGGGTCCCACTGCGCGTTTCACCAGGGACAAGATTTCCTTTTTTGCCGGTCTGGCAAAAAAGAACGCTGCTTCGATTTCGTCACAACTTGGCTTCGGCCAGGTCGACTTGCCCGACGAAAAGGAGGCGCGCCTTGGCAGGGCTTAGCGAACAGACGATTGAGGCGATTTCACGGGATCTTTACAGTGCTGAAAGGGACCGGCGCACGCTCCGTCCGATCACCGAGACTCACCCTGAAATCGATATCGACACCGCTTACAAAATTCAACTAGGCCTTATTCAACTCAAGGATGCGGATGGGGAGAAGATCGTCGGCAAGAAGATTGGCCTCACCAGCAAGGCCATGCAAAAAATGCTCAACGTCGATCAGCCGGATTACGGTCATATCTTTGATAGCATGGTGTTGCAGGACGGCGTGGTTTTCCGCGTCGCTGAGTTGATCCAGCCGAAAATCGAACCGGAGATCGCTTTCATTCTCGACCGCGAGATCAAAGGACCGGGAGTGAGGCCCATGCAGGTCTTGGCGGCGACGCGATTTGTCGTGCCGGCGTTGGAAATCATCGATAGCCGCATCGAGGGCTGGAGAATAAAGCTTTGCGACACCATCGCCGACAACGCCTCCTCAGCGCGGGTCGTGCTCGGCAGTTCTCCCAAACGAGTCGATGAGCGTGATCTAAAGCTCGTGGGGATGATTTTGGAAAAGAACGGCGATATCGTTCAAACCGGCGCCGGTGGTGCAGTATTGGGCCATCCCGCGGTCGCTGTAGCTTGGCTGGCCAACGCGGTGGGTCGGTTCGGCGTGAGTCTTAACGCGGGCGACATCATCATGCCTGGAGCTCTCTGCAGTGCGGTGGACGTCGGCGCGGGAGACCTGCTGCGAGCGTCTTTCGATGGTCTCGGCACAGTTTCGGTCCGCTTTGAATAGGGAAAACCCATGGAACAAATTCGCGCGGCAATTTTAGGTTCCGGCAACATCGGCACCGACCTTATGTACAAACTAAAGCGGAGCCATTCTCTCCGCCCAACAATCATGGCAGGAATAATTCCCGAATCCGAGGGGTTAGCCCGGGCGCGCCAACAGGGATTGGCGATCACTACCGACGGCATCGAGGGACTCCTTAAACAAAAAGATAGTTTTGAGCTTGTTTTTGATGCCACCACTGCAAGCGCGCACAAGCAGCACGCGCCAATGTTGCGCGCTGCCGGGAAGATCGCCATCGATTTGACTCCCGCCGCCGTTGGACCGTACGTGGTCCCGCTTGTCAATCTTGAGGAGCACGTCGGCGAACCCAACGTCAATCTGGTCAGTTGCGGAGGCCAGGCAACCGTGCCTCTGGTAAGCGCGATGAGAAGTGCGAGTCCCGTGGAGTATGCGGAGATCGTCGCGACGATCGCGAGCAAAAGCGCAGGACCGGGTACGCGACAGAACATCGATGAGTTCACCGATACGACAGCGCGAGGCCTCCAGCGCATCGGTGGGGCCTCCAGGGGAAAAGCGATCATCGTGCTCAATCCCGCGGAGCCGCCAATCCTAATGCGCAACACCATATATGGCATCGTCGAGGAGTCGGATCCGGAAGAACTGAGGAAATCCATCGAAGCGATGGTCGCGCGAATCCAAGAGTATGTACCTGGATACCGTTTGAGAGCAAAGCCGCTGATTGAGGATTTTCCCGGCAGGCAGCAAAAAAAAGTAACGCTCTATGTGGAGGTCGAAGGCGCGGGAGACTACTTGCCGCAGTATGCAGGGAATCTCGACATCATGACATCGGCGGCGGTCAAAGTCGGAGAAGAAATCGGCAAACATCTCAGGGCTGGAACATGGAAAAGGGACAGATCGGAGGCTCGTTTATGAGCGAACAAATTTCAGTTCATATTCTGGACAGCACACTACGGGACGGCTCTCATGCGTTGAGCCATCAATTCACGGCGGAACAAGTCGCACGCGTCGCTCGCGGGCTGGACCAGGCTGGTATCGAAATGATCGAGGTGTCTCACGGGGACGGCCTTGGAGGGTCCACGGTGACCTATGGGTTCTCCAAACAATCCGAACTGGAACTCCTCGAGGCCGCCTCATCGGTGATCGAAAGAGGAAAGCTGGCCGTGTTGCTGTTGCCGGGCATTGGCACGAAGGACGATCTCAAGATGGCTCGGGATCTCGGAGCCAAGGTGGCGCAAATTGCCACGCACGTCACTGAAGCCGACGTTGCACAGCAGCACATCGAACTGGCCAAGAGCATGGGCATGGAAGTCGTTGGCATGCTCATGCTGTCCCACATGGGCTCGCCGGAAAAAATTGCCGAGCAGGGAAAGCTTATGGAAAGCTACGGCGCTGACGTAGTGCTGGTCACAGACTCCGCTGGGGCGCTGCTACCGCCGACGGTCAGGGAAAGAGTGCGCGCTCTACGCGATGCCATTCAGATCGGGGTGGGCTTCCATGGTCACAACAATCTGTCGATGGCTGTCGCCAACAGTATCATAGCGATCGAAGAAGGGGCGCGATGGATCGACGCGTGTACCTGCGGGCTGGGCGCAGGATCGGGAAACACCCCCACCGAGGTGCTCGTGGCTGTGCTCGACAAGCTTGGCTATAGCACCGGCATCGATCTCTGGAAGATCATGGACGTTGCCGAAGACATCGTGCGCCCCATTATGCAGAAGCCGGTGCGCATCGGTAAAGCCAGTCTGACCATGGGGTATGCGGGAGTTTACTCGAGTTTTCTGCTTCATGCCGATAAAGCGGCGCAGCAGTTCGGCGTCGATCCTCGGGACGTGCTGGTAGAGGTAGGTAAGCGCCGGGCGGTCGGGGGCCAGGAGGACATACTCGTGGAAATTGCCATGAGCTTGGCACAAAAGAATGCTGAGGTCGAGGCGAGTCCTTCGCGCCGATTGGCCTAAGAGCGGCACCCCATGACGCATCGCAGACAGAAGTGAAAATATGAATATTTTCATCAAGAGGTCAGGCTAAAAACAACGAGGGGGTAGGAACAAATGGCAAGGGCGACAGATAATTTCCAATCACTTTTCGTCAACGCAAATGGAGTCAAGACACGTTTCATCGTAGCAGGTCAGGGTATGCCGGTAGTCCTCGT
>DASRAF010000034.1:0-4556 GCA_035638295.1 Pseudolabrys sp. | reverse complement strand
CCAGGCGAAGAAGGAGATGGTGGAGGCGAACCTGCGCCTCGTCATTTCCATCGCCAAGAAGTACACGAACCGCGGCCTGCAGTTCCTCGACCTGATCCAGGAAGGCAACATCGGCCTGATGAAGGCGGTCGACAAGTTCGAGTACCGCCGCGGCTACAAGTTCTCAACCTATGCGACGTGGTGGATCCGGCAGGCGATCACGCGCTCGATCGCCGACCAGGCACGGACCATCCGCATCCCGGTGCACATGATCGAGACGATCAACAAGATCGTGCGCACCAGCCGGCAGATGCTCAACGAGATCGGCCGCGAGCCGACGCCGGAAGAGCTCGCCGAGAAGCTTGGCATGCCGCTCGAGAAGGTGCGCAAGGTTCTCAAGATCGCCAAGGAGCCCCTCTCACTCGAGACGCCGATCGGCGACGAGGAGGATTCGCATCTCGGTGATTTCATCGAGGACAAGAACGCGGTCCTGCCGATCGATGCGGCCATCCAGTCGAATCTGCGCGAGACCACGACGCGCGTGCTGGCGTCACTGACGCCGCGCGAGGAGCGTGTGCTGCGCATGCGCTTCGGCATCGGTATGAACACCGACCACACGCTGGAAGAAGTCGGCCAGCAGTTCTCGGTGACCCGCGAACGCATCCGTCAGATCGAGGCGAAGGCGCTGCGGAAACTGAAGCATCCGAGCCGGTCGCGGAAATTGCGGAGTTTCTTGGATAACTGATCAGACAAAACCCCGGCTCAGGCCGGGGTTTTCGTTATTCAGCCTTGCTGCTTCTTCCTCGGCAAGCCCTTCCGTTTCGTGTGCGCGAATTCCTCGAGCTGCTTCTCGCTCATCGAGTCGACCATCTCACGTGAGGCGCCTTTGAGGCTCGAGATCGGGCGCTCGCCGCGCTTGGCGGACAAGGCAGCGCCCGCGGCCATCTGCTGTTTCTTGGATTTTGCCGGCATGACATTCACTCCCTGCTTGTGAGGGAGGAACGCGCCCCGCTTCGAACCGTTCCGGGCGAGAGCGTACTCAGCGCTGTCCGCGCTGCGAGCGGTAGAGTTCGGCCTGGGTCTCTTTCGTGCCAGCGCGACGGATACTTTTAATCGGGCTGCGTGGCATGCCCGACTTTGCCGCGATCTCCGCGTCCTGTTCTTCGATAATGGCTTTGGCCGGTTCGTCGCCTTCGAGACCGCCGAGCGCCGAGCTAGGAACTCTGCGGTTGGATCGTTGCGTGCCGTCCTCGTACACCACGTCGAAAAGGACGAATTCGCCAACGGTTCGCGTTCCGGGTTTACGAGCCATATTGTTGTTCCTTGGTTCGGGCACCCTGCCGCGTTGGGCCGGGGTTTGCCTGAAATTTCTCGGAAACGCAATCGGCGCGAGTCGGTATAGCGTTCGGCCCGCTGATTTTAGTTGTTTCGCCGCCGTCAGACGCTCAATTTCCCTTGTCGGCCTCAGCGACCGTCACAGGCTGGTCACGCCAGACATCGGGGAACATCTTCTTCAGGTTGTCGACCTTCGGTAAGTCGTTGATGGCGATGTAAGGCTGATACGGGTGCTTGATCGCGTAGTCCTGGTGGTAGCCTTCGGCCGCGTAGAACGGCACTTTCATCGTGTGGGTCTTCGTCACGATTGGGCGCTTGTAGGCACCCGTCTTGTCGAGCTGCGCGATATAATCCTGCGCGATCTTCTGCTGCGCTTCGTTCTGCGGGAAAATCTCCGAGCGATATTGCGGGCCGGTGTCCGGGCCCTGGCGGTTGAGTTGCGTCGGATCGTGCGCAACGGCGAAGTAGATCTGCAGGATCTTGCCGTAGGAAATCTCGCGCGGGTCGAACGTCACGCGCACGCTTTCGGCGTGGGTGGTGCGGCCTGAGCTGACCGTGTCGTAAGTGGCATCTTTCTGCGCACCGCCGGCATAGCCGGACACTGCGTTCTTCACGCCTTTGACGTGCTGGTACACGGCTTGGATGCCCCAGAAGCAGCCACCGGCGAGCACGGCGGTTTCGAGTCCGGCGCCCGGTGCCGATGCATCCGCCGCAGGCGGCGGAATGGTCACGGCGGATTCGGCGTGCGCCGCAAGTGGGCTGAAGGCGAGGGCGGTGGCGAGAAGCAGGGCGGAAGCGCGGATCATGATCTGTATTCCCCCGACGTTTGTCGCCCCATATAGGGACGAATTCGGCGTTTGGCTTCACACGAACGGTACACGACTACGTGAGGCGGATTTTCGGCTGTCATAGCCGGGCATGACGGCGTGGGTGCGGCGTGCGCCGGCCCCCGGGCGGGGCTATAATTTGCCTGCGTTACTCCTGAAACCGGAGATGTCGTCATGGCAACTTACCTGTTGTTCGGGAAATATTCGTCCGAGGCGCTCAAGGGCATCAGTGCCAAGCGCTCCGAAGACGCAAAAGCGCTATTCAAGAAGCATGGTGGCGAGCTGAAGGCAGCTTACGCGACGCTTGGCGGCGTCGATCTCGTAATGATTGCCGACCTGCCGGACAATGCGCGCGCGATGGCCGCCTCGGCCGCGCTTGCGAAATCGACTGGCATCGGCTTCACAACCGCGCCGGCGGTCACGATCGACGAGTTCGACAAGCTTGCGGGGTGATGGCGGCTGTCGTCGCCGCTCGGCGACTCACTCCAGGCCTTCAATGATCCGGACATCCCGGACGGCGCCGTCGCCGAGCGCCCGCATCGCTTCGGCGTAGCCCGGGCTGTCGTGCCCCGCGATGGCCTTTTCGAGGCTGGGAAATTCGGACACCACGAGGCGCTCGTTGAGCCCGGCCTCAAAGGTCGCGCTCGGGTTGCCGCGGCAAAGATAGCGCACGCCATATGGAGCCAGCGCGACAGGCGCAAGCTTGGCATAGGCGGCAAGCTTCGCCGGGTCCTTGATCTCGCGATAGGTGGTGACCCAGTAGGCCTTTGGCATTGGTCCGCTCCCCGTGATCGTTGGTGCTGGCACTGATCCTAACGTACGCATGACTGTGTGCGGAAGACCAGGATGCGTCGTATTGCCATACTGACCTCGTCCGGTGACGATCGCCGGAAAGCGGGACAAGGTCCGCCATGACAGTGTAAACATCGGTTCGGGGCAACGCAGGTTCGGTCATGTCAAAGTTCATCCCGAGATTCATCGCTTTAGTTCTTCTCGCTTTCCCCTTCGTTCCGTCCGCCCAGGCCGCCCAGTGCGGCGGCGATTTCCAGACTTTCCTGTCCGCCATGGCCCGCGACGCGCAGGCCGCAGGGGTTTCGCGCTCCGTCGTCGACCAAGCCTTTGCCGGCGTGACGATCGACCAGGCGGTGCTCACCTTCGATCGCCGCCAGCGCAACACCTTCCGCAAAAGCTTCGAGGAATACGCCGCGACCCGCGTCGTTCCGGCACGCATCAATCGCGCCAGGAAGCTGATGCAGGCGCACGCCGCGCTGCTGTCACGCGTCGAGCGGCAATTCGGCGTGCCGAAAGAATTGCTGATGGCGGTCTGGACCCTGGAAACGGACAACGGGACGGGCGACATGGGCAAGCTGCCGGTGATCCGTACGATCGCCACACTCGCGCATGATTGCCGGCGCGCCGAGCTGTTCCAGACTGAGTTGATCGCGGCGCTGAAAATTGTCCAGCGCGGTGATCTTCCGCTGCGCGATCTGATCGGTGCCTATGCCGGCGAGATCGGGCAAACGCAATTCCTGCCGTCGTCGTACATCAAGTATGGCGTCGACTATGACGGCAACGGCCATGTCGACTTGCGCCACAGCGTGCCGGATGTTCTGGCCTCAACTGCCAATCTGCTGAAGGTCAACGGCTGGCGCCCTGGCGCGCCGTTCGGTGAAGGCACGGAGAATTTCCAGGTGATGCGCGAGTGGAACCGCTCCGAGGTCTATCGCAAGACCATGGTGCTGTTCGCGGAGCGGCTGCGGTAGGCGCCCACGAGGCCTCGTCGTGCCCGGGCCATAGCCGTCCGAAAGCTGGCGTGCTTTCGCACACTTATGTACAGGGCATCCACCTCTTTGAACGTCGGTAAAAGGTAAGACTTGGATGGCTGGGAGAAGCCCGGCCATGACGGCGTGAACCGCACCCGGGAATGGCTGCGGGCCGCGCGAAGTCGCAACGGAACTCTTTGAATGCCCCGGGTTTAACGCATAGCCATTTCAAAAACGACCATGCGCTGCGGATGATCAAAGACCTTTGGTACAAGAACGCCATTTTTTATTGTTTGTCGGTTGGCACTTACATGGATTCTAATGCCGACGGCATCGGCGATTTCCAAGGCTTGATGCGCCGGCTCGATTATATCAGCGGGCTCGGCATCACCGCGATCTGGCTGATGCCGTTTCAGAAATCGCCAGGCAAGGACGACGGCTACGACATCTGCGACTACTACAACATCAATCCGGCCTTCGGTTCGGTGGGGGATTTCGTCGAATTCACGCGTGGCGCGGCGCAACGCGGAATCCGCGTGATCATCGATCTTGTCGTCAATCACACGTCCAATGAACACCCGTGGTTTCAGGAAGCGCGCCGCGATCCAAATTCGAAATACCGCGACTGGTACGTCTGGTCGAAAAAGCGTCC
>DASRAF010000033.1:0-2087 GCA_035638295.1 Pseudolabrys sp. | reverse complement strand
GCTTGGCGGGGAGGATGCGTTCCGGCGCCTGTCTGCCGCGCTCGGTGCGGCGGATATCGGGCTCATTCTCGATTTCGTGCCCAACCACATGGGGGTTCACTATGCCGACAATCCGCGCTGGCTTGACGTCCTGGAATGGGGGCCGAAATCTCCGTGCGCTGCTTCGTTCGATATCGATTGGCAAACCCTCCCCGCGCACCCCGGCGGCGGTGTCCTCATCCCCGTTCTCGGGACGTCCTATGGCGAGGCGCTGGAACGCGGTGAAATCGAGCTTCGATATGATGCAACGGAGGGTAGCTTCTCGGCCTGGTATTACGAGCATCGACTGCCCATCGCCCCAAGCCGTTACGGCGAGATTTTAGACAAAGTCGTCGTAGAAGCCGGCGCGAGCGAGCAAGCTACAGGCCGTAAACTGCTCGAATTGGCGGCGCGGTATCGCGGCCCGCATAATCCCCCGCGTCACCAAGCGCCAGCCTTCAAGGCCGAACTCGCGTCTATCGTCGACGGCAAGGACGTGATCGACCGTGGGCTTCGGGCTTATCGACCGACTCAGGAACCCGGCGCGATTCTCGCCCTGCATCGCTTGCTCGAGCGCCAGCACTATCGACTCGCGCATTGGCGACTTGCCGGCAGCGAGATCAACTATCGGCGATTTTTCGACATCAACACGCTGGCCGGGCTGTGCGTGGAGGACCGCGGCACCTTCGATGCCATTCATGGACTTGTCCGTCGCCTTGTTGCCGAGGGTTGCCTGCACGGGTTGCGGCTCGATCACATCGATGGGTTGCGCGATCCGCACCAATATTTCCGCCGGCTACAACGGCTCATCGACGTCGCCCGGCCCGCAAAGAACCCACCGTTCTACGTAGTAGCCGAAAAGATTCTGGCCGATGGAGAGCGTCTGCCTCGCTTTGCTGGAGTTGCAGGCACAACGGGCTATGAATGGCTCAACGTCATCTCACGGCTCCTTCTCGACGATCGCGGGCTCGCCATACTGGCGCGAACCTGGCACGACGTGAGCGGCGATGAACGCAGTTTTGATACCGTCCTCATCGAAGCCAAACGTCGCGTGATTGCCAACATTTTGGCGAGCGAATTCACCGTATTGACGCGGTTGCTCGCACGGATCGCCGCCGGCCATTACACCACACGCGACTATACCGCCGAGCGGCTGCGCGCTGCGTTCGAGCTGTTCATTTTGCATTTCCCGATCTATCGCACCTACATCACCGCGTCAGGTCCGAGCAGGGAGGACCGTGCGATCATCGAAGGCGCGCTCGCCAATGCTCGCCCCGAGTGGTTCGGTTCGGACTTCGGGATTTTCGATTTCCTGCGCGACGCGTTGACGCTCGACCTCATTGCCCAGGGTCGCGCAGGTCACAGCATTGCGCGCGACCGCCGGTTTGCATTCAAGGTTCAGCAATTCACCGGTCCGATGATGGCGAAGTCGCTCGAGGATACCGCGCTCTATCGCTTTCATCGCCTTTTAGCCCTCAACGAAGTCGGCGGCGACCCTGCCGCCACCGGGCTGTCGGTGGCGAGTTTTCATGAGCGTATGCAGGAGCGCGCCAGCAAATGGCCGCATGGCCTGACTGCGACTGCAACGCACGACACCAAGCGCGGCGAGGACGCGCGCGCGAGAATCATTGTCCTCTCCGAGCTTGCCGATGAGTGGACGCGAAGCGTGCAACAATGGCGGCAGCTCAATGCCAAGCTGGTCGTCTCTTTAGGGCCGTTACGGATACCTTCGCCGGCGCACGAATACATGCTCTATCAGGCGCTGCTCGGCGCGTGGCCCCTTGCCGGCATCGACGCGAGCTTCGTCGAGCGGTTTCAGACCTATGCGATCAAAGCCGCCCGCGAAGGCAAACAGGAGACGAGTTGGCTCGCGCCCAACGAACGTTACGAGATGGGTCTCAAAGACTTTCTTCATCGCCTTCTCGATCCTGAGCAGTCCGCAAGCTTCATCGAAGCCTTTGATGCATTCGCGCGCCGTGCAGCATTGATGGGAGCGCTGAACAGCCTCGCGCAATTGGTCCTGAAGGCGGCCATGCCGGGCGTCCCCGATTTCTATCAGGGCACCGAAT
>DASRAF010000032.1:0-3579 GCA_035638295.1 Pseudolabrys sp. | reverse complement strand
AATCTCGAAGAGCAGGCTTTCGTCGAGACGCTGGTTGACCACATGGTACCGGCCGACGCGTTGTCACCCAAGGGCACCGATATCGGTATCAACACCTACATCGATCGCGCGCTTGCCGGTGGCTGGGGCAAAGGGGAGCGCCTCTACATGCAGGGCCCGTGGAAGCTTGGCGTGCCGAGCCAGGGCTATCAGCTTCCGCTCACGCCCGCGGAATTGTATCGCGCCGGCATTGCGGCCGCCAACGCGTTCTGCGTCAAGACCTACGGCAAGAGTTTCGACAAGATCACCGAGAGCCAGCGCGAGGAGTTTCTCCTGGGTCTCCAGGCCGGCAAGGTGACGTTCGAAAACGGACCGCCTGCGCGCGTCTTCTTCACCACGATGTATCAGACCGTCATGGAAGGCATGTTTTCCGACCCGATTTACGGCGGCAACCGGAACAAGGCGGGCTGGAAGATCATCGGCTTCCCCGGAGTGATCGCCGTGCATTATCAGAACGTCGAGAAGTTTCGCGACAAGAAATATACCACCGACCCGCTCAGCATCGCGGACATGAGCTGACACGGAGGAGGACATGGCAAACAAAATGAAGGAAGTCGATGCCGTCATCGTCGGCTTGGGCTGGACGGGCGGCATACTCGCGAAGGAATTGACTGAGGCGGGGCTGAAAGTCGTCGCCCTCGAGCGCGGCGGAATGCGCAGCACCGCCAACGATTATTCGGTGCCGCAGGTCCGTGACGAGCTCCGTTACGTCCAGCGCCACGATCTCATGCAAAACACGGCGAAAGACACGTTGACGATCCGCAACAATCCTTCGCAGGAAGCATTGCCGATGCGGCGGCTCGGTTCGTTTTTGCCCGGCGAGGCCGTCGGCGGGTCGGGTGTGCACTGGAGCGGACACACATGGCGCTGGACCGACATGGAATTCAAGGTGCGCAGTCTCTACGAGGATCGCTATGGCAAGGACTACATCCCCGCCGACATGACGATCCAGGACTGGGGCATCACCTACGCCGAGCTCGAGCCGTACTACGACAAGTTCGAGTACATGGCGGGGGTCTCAGGCAAAGCGGGGAACATTCGCGGCCAAATACAACCGGGCGGAAATCCGTTCGAAGCACCACGCGCCCGCGATTATCCGCTGCCACCACTGTCAACGGTCCTGGCGAGCCAGATGTTCAGCGAGGCTGCGAAGAACCATGGCTATCATCCGTTCCCACGCCCAAGCGCAAACGCGTCCCGCGCTTACACCAATCCTGACGGGGCGCGATTCGGCGCCTGCCAGTATTGCGGCTTCTGCCAGCGCTTCGGCTGCGAGGCGAACGCGAAAGGCAGCCCCCACATAACCGTCATTCCCATTGCGATGCGCAATCCGAACTTCGAGCTGCGCACGCATGCGTGGGTGACGAAGGTCCTCATGGATTCGAGTGGCAAGCGCGTCACCGGTGTGACCTATACGAGCGTGCTCAACGGCGAGGAGTTCGAGCAGCCGGCGGCGATGGTGCTACTGTGCGCTTATGCCATCAATAACGTTCACCTGATGCTCTTGTCAGGCATAGGCCAGCCGTACGATCCGGTAACGCAGAAAGGCATCATCGGCAAGAACTACTGCTACCAGACCGGCGCCGGCGCGAACCTCTTTTTCGAGGGCAGGAATTTCAACCCGTTCATTTCTGCAGGCGGGACCAACGCGACCATCGACGACTTCAACTTGAACTGGTATTTCGATCGCGGCAAGCACGGTTTCGTCGGCGGGTACACTATCGGATCCGGCTTCAATTCCGCTCTGCCGATCGGGTACCGGCCGGTGCCCCGCGGCACGCCGTCCTGGGGTAAGGAATGGAAAGCGGCGACGGCGAAGTGGTATCAGACCGCGATGAACATCGGCTCGAGCGGCAGCGTCATGGCCAATCGCTACAACTACTACGATCTCGATCCGACATACCGCAATGCGTTCGGACTACCGCTGATGCGCATGACCTTCGACTACAAGGAAAACGAACACAAGATCGGGCGGCACGCAGCAGAGTTGATAAACGACATCGCCAAGTCGATGAACCCGACGACGTTTACTCCCGCCACGGCTCGCACCGAGCCCTGGACGGTGGTGCCTTACCAGAGCACGCACAATACGGGCGGCACCATCATGGGAACGAACCCGAAGAACAGCGCCGTGAACAAGTATCTGCAAAGCTGGGATTGCCACAACTTGTTCCTCATCGGCGCCAACGTGTTTGTCCACAACGCGGCGAACAATCCTACTGGGCCGGTGGGCGCGCTCGCCTACTGGACGGCGGACGCAATCAAGAATCGCTACATGAAAAACCCGGGGCCGCTGGTGTCCGCATGATGAGACGTCTCCAATTTTTCGGAACGCTGGTGGCGGCGTTTGTCCTGGCAGCCGGCATGGCGCACGCGCAAGGCGATCCTAAACACGGCGAGAAAGTCTTCGAGAAATGCCGCGCCTGCCATGCGGCTGATGGTGCAGCTAACGAAGTGGGGCCCGGTCTCGGTGGGGTCTTCGGGCGACGAGCGGGGGAGCGTGACGATTTTCGCTACTCTCCGGCGCTCAAACGCAGCGGCATTACCTGGACGCCCCAGACGATGAATGATTTCATTGCCGATCCGCAAAAGATGGTGCCGGCGAATCGCATGCCTTTCGACGGTCTGCCCGACGCGCGCGACCGCAACGACCTCATCATATACATGCTTCAGGTATTCAAGTAGCTGTCGCGCTCCTGGCCCTGCTTCGATGCGGAGCTTTGGGTCGGGTTTCGCGGGGATAGTTTAAGAAGAAAATATCATGAAAAAATATTCACTGCTGTCGCCGGTCACTATCATGGCTGCGTTGAGTTGTGGCGCCGCAAGCGCGGCCGAGGTCACCCTTATTGCTCCCGGCGGCATCAGAGCCGCCGTGCAGCAGATGATCCCGGCCTTTGAACGGGCGACCGGGCATAAGGTCAACGCGACGTTCGGCTCCGGCGGCGGTACCAAGGAGCGAGTCATGAAAGGCGAGCCGTTCGACGTGCCCATCGTGCAACCGCCATTAGAGCCGGTAATCGCGTCAGGTCACGTTATTGCCGCGAGCCAAACGCCGCTCGCGACCGTGGCCGTAGGCGTCGCCGTTCGAACCGGTGCACCGAAACCCGACATCTCGAGCGCCGATGCGGTGAAGCGACTTCTCCTAGGTTCGAACGCCATATCTTATCCCAACGCAGCGAGTGGTGCGGCGGCAGGCGTCAGCTTAAACGAGACGCTACAAAAACTTGGCATCGCCGACGCGATGAAGCCGAGGATCAAAATCGCCCAGGGCGGCAGGGGTGCGATGGAATTGCTCGCCAAAGGCGACGTCGACATCGGCTTGACCTTTATCAGCGAAATAATCACCGAGCCCGGTGTCGAGGTGGTCGGCCCTCTGCCGCGCGAGATTTCGACTCCTACGGTCCTGGTGGGCTTTGTTTCCGCGAACTCGAAGGAACCCGAGGCCGCGAAGGCACTCTTAGGCTACCTGTCTTCGCCCGAGGCCGCGGCAGTTTACAAACAGCGTGGCATGCAGCCGGGCCGCTGAACGATCTGCCGTTA
>DASRAF010000031.1:0-2510 GCA_035638295.1 Pseudolabrys sp. | reverse complement strand
GGCATTGACCCACTCAAGGAACGAGGAACATGAGCTATCAAACTATCGAAGTGCACAATTCCACCCCGCACATCGGCGCAGAAATCCGTGGCGTCGACTTGTCCAATCCGCTCGGGAACCAGCAATTCCAGGAGGTGCATGACGCGCTCATGGACCGCCTGGTGATCTTCTTCCGCGACCAGAAGCTGAGCGTCGAACAACACAAAGACTTCGCTCGCCGCTTCGGCAAGCTGCACATGCACCCTGCGTCGCCGAACGTGATTGCCGATCACCCTGAGGTCCTTGTTATCAAGGCGGACGACAAGGCCAAGTACATTGCCGGCGAGGACTGGCACTCTGACGTTTCGTGCGATCCCGAGCCGCCGATGGGCTCGATCCTCTATCTTACCGAAGTGCCCCCCGACGGCGGTGGCGACACCATGTTCGCCAACATGTATCTCGCTTACGAAATGCTGTCGCAGCCGATCCGCAAGCTGATCGATGGGCTCACAGCGGTGCACGATGGCGAGAAGCATTATCGTGGTCGCTACGGCAATGACGACCGCGGAAAGGTCTATCCGCGTGCCGAGCATCCGATCGTTCGGACGCATCCCGAGACAGGTAAGAAATGCCTGTTCGTGAATCGCTTCTTCACCACGCATATTGTTGGTCTACACAAGAGCGAAAGCGACGCGATTCTGGAAATGCTCTATCGGCACATTGAGACCCCCGAGTTGAGCATGCGCTTCAAGTGGACGCCGAACTCTGTTGCATTTTGGGACAACCGGTGCACGCAACACCATGCGTTGTGGGACTATTACCCTCACAGGCGCTATGGCCATCGCGTCACGGTGTGTGGGCAGAAGCCGTACTGATTAGTTGCTCGTGCAGAGGTAACGACTTCATGAGCACGGGAGCCGCCGTGAGGCAACGCGATCTCGCCATGTTGCTTGGCGGTGGAGCAACCGCGTGGGCGCTCCCTGCGTGCGCGCAGCAGCCTGATCGAATGCGCCGCATTGGCTGGCTGGAACTAGGGTACGCCAATGACTCGGCCGCAGATGATCGTCGACGAGGTGATCGGGTAGCATGACAGTAGCTACGCTTGCCACGGCAACGAGCGCCGAAAATCGCAAAGCGGTTGTCGCCGGCACGATTGGCAACGTGCTCGAGTGGTACGACTTTGGCGTCTACGGCTATCTCGCCACGACGATGTCGCAGCTTTTTTTCCCCGGCGAGGACAAGACCATATCGCTGCTCAAGGCTTTTGCCGTCTTCGGCGTCGGGTTCGTCATGCGGCCGGTCGGCTCGATCCTATTCGGTATTTATGGCGATCGTTTCGGCAGGCGCTTGGCGCTGAGCGCGGTTATTTTTCTCATGGCATTTTCAACCGTGGCAATCGGGCTACTGCCGACCTACGCCCAAGCCGGGGTGCTGGCACCAATTCTGCTCGTCGTCTTCAGGCTCTTGCAGGGGCTGTCTGCTGGCGGCGAGTGGGGCGGATCGACCTCCTACATCGTGGAATACGCACCGGAAGGGCGGCGCGGTTTCATTGGCTCCTGGCAACAGGTCAGCGTCGGCTCGGGCTTCTTGCTGGGTTCCCTGAGCGCCGCGCTCCTCAGCTCGACCCTTTCGGCTGAAGCGTTCATGTCTTGGGGGTGGAGAGTCCCATTCCTGCTCGGCATTCTCGTCGGTATTCTCGGCGCCTACCTCCGCTGGAGGCTCAAGGACACGCCCAAGTTCACTGAGATCGAGCAGCATGGGGAAGTCTCGAAGGCGCCGTTGATCGAGGCCTTCACCAAATATCGCCGCGAGTCCCTGACTATCTTCGGCCTCACGCTGCACAACACCGTCGCCTACTACATTCCGATTATCTACATGACCAGCTACATCGTGTCGGTTGCAAAGCTGACGCCATCCTCGGCGCTATGGATCGGCACAAGCTGCCTGCTGGTCTTCGTGATTTTGATCCCGATCTGGGGCGCATTGTCCGACCGGATCGGACGCAAGCCTTTGCTGCTGCTGTCCTGCGGCGGCTATATCATCCTCGCCTATCCGCTTTTCATGATGGCCTCGTCGGGCAGTGCGACGCTGGCATTGATCGCCCAGATGGTGATGATCGTTTTTCTGTCGTTCTTTTCCGGCGCCTGTCCGGCGGTCTATTCCGAACTCCTCCCGACCCGCGTTCGCTACACCGCCTTGTCGATCGGCTACAACATCGCGGTGGCGGTGTTCGGCGGCTTCGCGCCCTTCATCGCGACTTGGCTCATCGGTGTCACCGGCAGCAATCTGGCGCCGTCCTACTATCTGATCGCAGCGGCCACGATCACGTTCCTCGTCGTGCTCAGAATCCGTGAGACGGCGTTCGAGCCGTTGCGTTGATCTGCTCGTCAGCTGGTTGCTTGTTGCTGCGGTGCATTAGGTCGCGCTTGGCACAAAGCGCACTTTCGGAGAGGCCCGCTGTGATGTCCGCTTTCGGGGTGAAGCTGACATCGGACGCCGGACGGTCCCGATCATGTTCGCCGCTTTTGACC
>DASRAF010000030.1:0-2948 GCA_035638295.1 Pseudolabrys sp. | reverse complement strand
ATACGCCAGCCTTCCAGCCGTAACGGGGAAAACCCGCCTTGCGGCAGTTGCGACCTGTAAAGACTGGTGTGTTCAGCAGGAGACAGACCTGCCAGGGCAAAAGTCAGGAGCCCTGTAGTTTGGATGGCAGGATAGCGGGGGTGTCCAAAATCCCCAAGATCCTGAAGCCCATCGACAAGGTCTCCCTTGGGGAGATCACGAGTCACCGGGCCGTAACAACAGTGAACGCAATGTGGCCTCGAAAGGTGAGATCCGAGGGCCGAGCCCACTGCCGTAGGGCGAAGGCAGCATGGGGTGCCGAAATCTGACCGATGCGGCACTTCCACCTCGGCGGGGTGAAAGCGACAGCACGGTGACAAGGACATACCGAGTAGAAGGTGAAGCCCTCTCGTCCCGGATGAGAAATCACCGGAGCAAGGTAGATCGTATAACCGGCGAAACCGGGAAGTCGATCGAAGACGAGAGGGTGGCGGATGGGTCCGTAGTAGCTAGGAAGTGGGGTAACGCCCATGGAGCGAGGGGACCCTGCTGTTTGTAACGTCTCTTTCAATCAGGAAGGCAAGGACGAATGACAAAGGCGTCCATCGATTTGCAGGACCTGAGGCGGAGACTATACGTCAAGGCGAAGGCTGAGACGTCCTGGCGTTTCTGGGGTTTGTACGTCCATGTTTGCAAGATAGACACGCTGCGTCAGGCGTATGCGCTGGCCAAAGAAAACGACGGTGCCCCCGGCGTAGACGGGGTCACCTTCGAGGCCATTGAGGCGCAGGGCGCAGAGGCGTTCCTCGAGCAGATCAGGGACGAACTCGTTCAGCGCACCTATAAGCCGTTACCGGCTCGGAGGCAGGAAATACCGAAAGATGGGAACAAAGTCCGCGTGCTTTCGATTCCTGCGATCCGCGATCGGGTGGTGCAAGGTGCGCTTAAGCTCATCCTGGAGCCAATCTTTGAGGCTGACTTCCAACCGGGATCGTTTGGGTACCGTCCAAAGAAGACGGCACATGAAGCGGTCGACCGCGTAGCCCAGGCGATCGTTCGGCACAAGACACGCGTCATAGATTTTGACTTGCGCAACTACTTTGACAACGTTCGGCACGACCGGCTGTTGGCCGAGGTGGCGAAGCGAGTCGACGATGATGACGTGATGCACTTGCTGAAGATCATGCTGAAAGCCAATGGTCGATGCGGCGTTCCACAAGGTGGAGTGGTCTCCCCGCTGCTCAGTAATATCTACCTCAATGAGGTGGACCGTATGCTCGAGCGGGCGAAGGAGGCAACACGCTACGGTGAGTACACTGGGATCGAGTATGCGCGATTCGCTGACGACCTGGTGATTTTGATCGACGCCCATCCGCGACATGACTGGCTATTGCCAGCGGTTGAGAAGCGCCTTCGGGAGGAATTGGCCGCCCTACAAGTCGAAGTCAATGAAGAGAAGAGTCGGATCGTGGATCTAAGCCGTGGCGAGAGCTTCGGCTTTCTAGGGTTCGACTTCCGCCGCATCCGCAGTGGACGGGGCGTCTGGCGTGCGCAGTTAACGCCGAAGCCCAAGAAACGCACGGCACTGCTGCGGAAGCTCAAGGAGATATTCCGCCGCCACCGATCCCAACCAGTGGACCGGGTGATCCAGTTGATCAACCCGATACTACGCGGTTGGGTCAACTACTTCATGGTGGGACACTCCAGCGAGTGCTTTCGCTTCGTTCAAAACTGGGTGGAAAAGAAGATCCGGCGCCACATGATGAAAGCTCGGAAACGCAAGGGCTTCGGCTGGACGCGGTGGAGTAGGCAGTGGCTGTACGACACCTTGAAGCTCTTCAACGGCTACAAGGTTAAGTGGCTGCAGTCGAAAGTCGCCCCAGCAGGATAGGTCCCATAACCCTTGAGGTGAAGCAGGCAGGTGAGCGTACAAAGCGGGAAATCCGCACGCTGCGTTCGACGTGGCGGGGACTGGAAACGTGGCATGGTCGCGATGCTGTGACACCTCGCAACCGAAAGGGTGAGGAAACAGGGAACACAAACTGCGACCTAAACCGGCGCGCCAGTCTCCGACCCTACTGATAGGGGGGACGATGGAAACGGCGGCATCATTCGAAGTCCGCAACGCGCCATCGTCCTACCCGACAGGGGCTCGGGGTGAAATTCCCCGGGCCTACTCGGCAGGTGCGGACATCGAGTGCCAGGCAGTCCGCCATCTCCGAGTCAGCGACTGGCAGAAATGATCTGCTTCGACTGATCGCATATTGTCCGGGGTGAGTGGTGCCAAACCTCGGTTGAATGATATGGCTGAACTTCGATCGGGAAGTGCGGATCTGCGGCCCGGCGCGACTGTAGACGCTCATCCCGTTGCTCCTGCCGACCGTATAGTCGCGATCGACATCGTGCGAGGCATCGCCCTATTCGGTGTGATGGCGATCAATGTCACCACCGAGTTCCGCGTCTCGATCTTCGAGCAATTCCTGCGTGATTATGTCGATGGCGGTTGGCTTGACCGTGCGCTGCACTCGTTTCTGATGATCGGCATCGACCTCAAGGCCTTCGCACTGTTCTCTCTTCTCTTCGGAATAGGGTTGGCGATCCAGTACGATTATTTGTCTCCCCACCCTCAGCGTATCACACTGCTCATCCGGCGATTGGCGTTCTTGATGCTTATCGGTGGCGTCCATCTCCTCCTCGTTTGGAATGGCGATATTCTCTTCGAGTACGCCATTGCACGCTTCATCGTGGTCGCTTTGCTCTTTGGACCGTCGCAACTTCCGGCCGCTGTTGGCCTTGCCTTGCTCGCGGTGTTCATTGCATCGCCATTCCTGCCGCCGATCGCGACCATGCCGAGCAGATCTTGGATGACGCAGGCAGTCGCCGAGGCTACGCGCGTTTATAGCTCTGGCGGATTTGCCGATGTGTTCGCCTTTCGCATCCGTGAGCTGCCGGGCTTACTGCCGCTCCAT
>DASRAF010000029.1:0-2248 GCA_035638295.1 Pseudolabrys sp. | reverse complement strand
CTCTTCCCTCGCCGCCCGCAACATCATTATCGGAATGCGCGAAGGACTCGTCTACTCAGAAGCCTGCGCGCGGGCAGGTTACGACCACAGCGCGCGCCGGGCTGTCTCGCTTGACCAAATTGGCAACCGAATCACTGCACTTAGTGAGGCTATCAAGCAGGTTCGCGCGGTAGCACGCGAATATGGCCCATTCGATGCCATTCATATCGAGCTTGCACGCGACGTCGGCAAAAGTGCGAAAGAACGAGCTGAGATCACCCGTGGGATCGAAGAACGCAATGTCGAGAAGAATCGGCTCAAAACTGAGGCAGCCGAGCTGCTCAAACGCGCGATCAGCGATGATGAACTACTGCGCTACCAGCTTGCCAAGGAGCAAGACTTCAAATGCGTCTACTGCGATAGTCAGCTCGCGCCGACCGGCTTCGCGGCCAATAACACGGGTTGGCAGACCGATCACATCCTGCCCTGGAGTCGATTCGGGGACGATTCATACCTGAACAAGACGCTCTGCTGCACCCGTTGCAACCAGCACAAAAAGGGGCGCACGCCGTTCGAGTGGTTTTGCGAAATGACTGAAACCGAATGGGATACCTTCCTTGCGCGGCTTGAGAACCTCAAGGAGATGAAGGGGCTGAAGAAGCGGAATTTCAAGCTGCGCGACGCCGCGGCGGTCGAGGACAAATTCAAGAAACGAAACCTCACCGACACCAGGTGGGTGACCCGCCTTCTGGCCAATGAGTTAAAGCGGATGTTCCCAGCGCCGGACGGCAAGCGGCGGATTTACACCCGTCCCGGTGCGATCACCTCAAAGCTCCGGCGCGCGTGGGGTCTCGAAGGCGCAAAGAAGGAGAATGGCGAGCGGGTTGATGACGATCGGCACCACGCAGTGGATGCGCTGGTGCTGGCCGCCACGACCGAAAGTCTGCTGCTGCGCATGACCAAGGAGATTCAGCAGCGCAAGGATCAAGGCCGATCGGATGACATTTTCCACGTGCAGCAGCCCTGGCAGGATTTCCGCCGCGATGTCACTCAGGTTGTTTACGGCGAGAACGGCATAGGCGGTGTGTTTGTCTCGCGCGCTGAACGCCGCCGTGCCCGCGGCGAGGCGCATGATGCGACGATCAAGCAGATCAGGCAGGTGAATGGTGAAAAAATCGTATTTGAGCGACGACCGATCGAGAAGTTAACAGAAAAGGATCTGAAACGCATTCCGATGCCTGAGCCGTACGGCAAGATGGCCAATCCAAGAGAGCTGCGTGACCAGATGGTCGAAGCATTGCGTGTCTGGATCGCTGCTGGCAAACCGAAAGCGGCCGACAAACTGCCTCGCTCGTCGAAAGGCGACATCATCCGCAAGGTCAGAGTTGCGAGCAAGGACAAGGTAGCTATCGAACTCCATGGTGGAACGGTCGATCGCGGCGACATGGCCCGCGTGGATGTATTCCGGAAGGCAGGCAAGAAAGGCAAATGGGAATATTACGTCGTACCGATCTACCCCCATCAGATCGCAACAATGGATACCCCGCCTAATAGGGCAGTTAAGGGGGGCGGCAGCAACGAGACTGAATGGTATGTGCTTGACGGTTCCGCTAAGTATCTTTGGTCACTCTATTCGAACTCGTTCGTTGAGATTGCCAAGTCCGATGGTGACGTGATTGAGGGCTATTTCCGAAGTCTCGATAGGAATACCGGGGCCATCACTATCTCTCCCCATATGAATGCTGCAGAAATTCGCAAGGGCATAGGCGTCAAGACGCTTTCATCCTTTAACAAATTCACCGTTGATCGCCTCGGTCGCAAGTTCAAAGTTCGCCGCGAGTTGCGTACATGGCTTGGAAAGGCGTGCGCCTGACCAAGCCACGTGTTTGCCGACGGCCAATGCTGCGTCAAGCAGGATGACCGTGAAGTCCGCATCTCGATCGAAGACCTCGCCTGGGCCCGTTATCGATACCCCGCAGGCCACCTTAGCCAGCGCATTGATGGCGGCATGTATGGAGGCCGGCGTCGCCATCGTGCTCGCCACACGCCACACACCGTCGGGACTTGTCCTTCCATTCGACCGCCATCATCGACAGAGCGTAATCGCGCGCTTGCAGGCCGACGCGAAGGATTCGCTCAAGAAGCGGCTCCGGCAAGAAATGGTTCGTCGCAAGATTCTCAACCAGTCGGCGGTTTTGGTTGCAGTTGGCAGTGATGGGGCAGCGACGCTGAAGGAGATCGCCCGCCATGTCGAACCCCGCGATCCGGA
>DASRAF010000028.1:0-4451 GCA_035638295.1 Pseudolabrys sp. | reverse complement strand
CCCGATCGGCCGCGGCCAGCGCGAACTGATCATCGGTGATCGTCAAACCGGCAAGACGGCCATCGCGCTCGACACCATTCTCAACCAGAAGCCGCTCAACGCGCAGCCTGACGAAAAGATCAAGCTGTATTGCGTCTATGTTGCGGTCGGACAGAAAAGATCGACTGTGGCCCAGTTCGTGAAGGTGCTGGAGGAGCAGGGCGCGCTTGATTATTCGATCATTATTGCCGCGACCGCGTCCGATCCCGCGCCGATGCAGTATCTAGCGCCGTTCAGCGGCTGCACCATGGGCGAATATTTCCGCGACAACGGCATGCACGCCGTCATCGTCTATGACGACCTTTCAAAGCAGGCGGTCGCGTACCGCCAGATGTCGCTTTTGCTGCGTCGCCCACCGGGCCGCGAGGCTTATCCGGGTGACGTGTTTTACCTGCACTCTCGTCTGCTCGAGCGTGCGGCCAAGATGAACGATGAGAACAAGGCTGGTTCGCTCACCGCGCTCCCGGTGATCGAGACGCAGGCCAATGACGTTTCCGCCTACATTCCGACCAACGTGATTTCGATTACCGACGGCCAGATCTTTCTCGAGACCGATCTGTTCTATCAAGGCATCCGTCCGGCGGTGAACGTAGGCCTTTCGGTGTCGCGCGTGGGTTCCTCAGCCCAGACGAAGGCGATGAAAAAAGTCGCAGGTCGCATCAAGGGTGAACTCGCTCAGTATCGCGAAATGGCCGCGTTCGCACAGTTCGGCTCCGACCTCGACGCCACCACCCAGCGGCTGCTCAATCGCGGCGCTCGGCTGACCGAACTTTTGAAGCAATCGCAATTTTCGCCGATGAAGATGGAAGAGCAGGTGTGCGTGATCTATGCCGGCGTCAACGGCTATCTTGACCCACTGTCGGTGGATCGCGTGCGTCCCTTTGAAAGCGGCCTATTGACGCTATTGCGCAGCAAGCACGCCGACCTGCTCGACAGCATTCGCAAGAGCGGCGATCTTTCGGATGCCGTTGCCGAGAAGCTCAAGACCATTGTCAACGACTACGCCAAGACCTTCGCCTAAGGCTCGCGAGACGACGGGTGGATCAGGATTAGATCGACATGGCCAGCCTTAAGGACATGCGCGTTCGCATCGCCGCCACCAAGGCGACGCAGAAGATAACTAAGGCCATGCAGATGGTTGCGGCTTCGAAACTGCGTCGCGCGCAGGCGGCGGCCGAAGCTGCGCGCCCTTACGCGGAGCGAATGGGCAAGGTGCTCGGCTCCATCGCTTCAGCGGTTGCTGGCAGCGATACGGCGCCACGCCTGCTGGTCGGCACCGGCAGCGCCAAGGTTCACCTTCTGGTAGTTTGCACCGCGGAGCGGGGGCTCTGTGGTCCGTTCAATTCGTCGATTGTGCGCCTGGCCCGCGAGAAAGCGAATGCGCTCATTGCCGACGGCAAGGACGTCAAGATTCTCTGTGTCGGCCGCAAGGGTTACGAGCAGCTACGTCGGCTCTATAGCAAGCAGATCATCGAGACCATCGAGTTGCGCGGGGTCCGCACGATCGGTTTCGAACAGGCCGATATGATCGCCAGAAAAATTATCGCGCTGTTCAATGAGGGGGCGTTCGACGTCGCTACGCTATTTTTCTCGCGCTTCAAGTCGGTCATTGCGCAAATTCCGACTGGGCAACAGATCATTCCGCCGGTCTTCGAGAATGGCGAGGCCGGACCTTCGGCTTCCTATGAATACGAGCCGGAAGAGGAGGAAATCCTCACCGAACTCCTGCCGCGCAATCTCTCGGTGCAGATATTTCGCGCGCTCCTGGAAAACGCGGCGTCCGAACAGGGCGCGCGCATGAGTGCAATGGATAACGCTACCCGCAATGCCGGCGAGATGATCCGTAAACAGACACTTACTTACAACCGCACGCGCCAGGCGATGATCACGAAGGAATTGATCGAGATCATTTCCGGTGCCGAGGCGCTCTAGTTCCGTAACGAGGACGATATGGCTACACCCAACGCAGTCGGAAAAATCACGCAAGTCATAGGTGCCGTCGTTGACGTGCAATTTGAAGATCACCTGCCTGCGATTCTGAACGCGCTCGAGACCACGAATGGCGGCAAGCGCCTCGTGCTGGAGGTCGCGCAGCATCTCGGTGAATCAACCGTGCGCACGGTTGCGATGGACTCTTCGGAAGGTCTGGTGCGCGGGCAGGACGTTACCGACACAGGTCAGCCGATTGCCGTTCCGGTTGGCGACGAGACACTAGGACGCATCATCAATGTGGTCGGCGAGCCGGTCGATGAAGCTGGTCCGGTCAAGACCAAAGAAATGCGTGCGATCCACCAACCGGCGCCCAGCTATGTCGATCAATCGACTGAAGCGCAGATTCTGGTAACCGGGATCAAGGTTGTGGATCTCCTCGCCCCTTACGCCAAGGGCGGCAAGATCGGTTTGTTCGGTGGCGCTGGCGTGGGCAAAACGGTGTTGATCATGGAACTGATCAACAACGTGGCGAAGGCTCACGGCGGCTATTCGGTGTTCGCGGGCGTCGGCGAGCGTACGCGCGAGGGTAATGACCTCTATCACGAGATGATCGAGTCCGGCGTCAACAAGGATCCCAGGAAGGGTTCGGTGGCTGGCTCAAAATGCGCTCTTGTTTACGGCCAGATGAATGAACCACCGGGAGCGCGCGCCCGGGTTGGCTTGAGCGGTCTGACGGTTGCCGAATATTTCCGCGACCAGGGCCAGGATGTGTTGTTCTTCGTGGACAACATCTTCCGCTTCACCCAGGCGGGCTCGGAAGTGTCGGCTCTTCTGGGCCGCATTCCGTCAGCGGTGGGCTATCAGCCGACACTCGCCACCGATATGGGCGCGCTACAGGAGCGCATCACAACCACGACCAAAGGCTCGGTCACCTCTGTGCAGGCCATCTACGTGCCAGCTGACGACCTCACCGACCCGGCACCAGCAACTTCGTTCGCCCATCTCGATGCGACGACCGTGCTGTCGCGCGATATTGCTGCCAAAGGAATCTACCCGGCCGTGGATCCGCTCGATTCGACGTCGCGCATGTTGTCGCCGTTGATCGTCGGCGAGGAACACTATGCCGTGGCACGGCAAGTACAGCAGGTCCTCCAGCGCTATAAGGCATTGCAGGACATCATCGCCATTCTCGGCATGGATGAGTTGTCGGAAGACGACAAACTGACCGTGGCGCGCGCGCGCAAGATCGAGCGATTCCTGTCGCAGCCGTTCCACGTCGCCGAAGTGTTCACCGGTTCGCCCGGCAAGCTGGTCGATCTGCAGGACACCATCAAGGGGTTCAAGGGACTCTGCGAAGGCAAGTATGATAACCTCCCGGAGGCGGCCTTCTACATGGTCGGTCCCATCGAAGAAGCGGTCGAGAAGGGCAAAAAACTCGCAGCGGAGGCGGCCTAGGGAGCATGCAGGGGCGGTCCAACCTGATTGCGTTATTGCTGATCGGGCTGGTTATTGGTGGCCTGGCCGGCTACATGACGCGCCCCGAGGAGACTGCCGAGATCAAATTGGGGCCTCTGAGCGTCGAGGTCCATAACAACGAACGGACGCGTGGCGGACCGCTCACCAGTGAGCAGGCGCAGCATATCGCGATCATGGCCATGATCGGCGGCGTGATCGGACTGGGTGTGGGCTTCGCTCTCGGCAAGCGCAGGGTTTAGATGAGTGATGGCAAATTTTCGCTTTGAGTTAGTGTCGCCTGAGAAACTTTTGTTCTCGGGTGAAGTGCAGCAAGTCGACGTCCCTGGCATCGAAGGCGATTTTGGTGTCCTTGCTGATCACGCGCCAATGGTTACCACGGTGCGGCCTGGAATACTGACGGTGCATGCGGCCGGCGGCGTACAGAAAATCGTCGTGCTCGGCGGCTTTGCCGAAGTGTCAAAGGATGGCCTCACGGTGCTCGCCGATGTGGCGGAGGCCGTTGAGGATATCGATCACGGGATGATCGCGGACCGCATTAACGAGCTGGAAGGCCGCATCGCCAAGGCGGAGCCAGGTTTCGACCTCGACAAGTTGGTCACGCAGCTTGACCACTTCAAGGATGTTCATCGCCATCTCACCGCTACGGCGATGCACTGACCTAGCGGGCGAACCGTTCGAACTCTTTCACGACGCGTTCGTAGGTCGGGCGTTTGAACGGAATTACAAGTTCCGGCAATTCGCGTATCTCAACCCAGCGCCATTCGACAAATTCCGGGTCATGGCCTCCCGCAGGGCTGGCAATATCGATTTCACTCTCCTTGCCGGTGAAGCGTAACGCGTACCACTTCTGTTTCTGCCCGCGGTATTTGCCGCCCCAGGCCTTCTTTACGACGTGGCTCGGAAGGTCATATTTCAGCCAATCGGCAATCTCGGCGAGCTTTTGCACGGAGCGAATATTGGTTTCTTCATTCAATTCACGAAGCGCGGCCTTGTACGGGTCTTCG
>DASRAF010000027.1:0-3161 GCA_035638295.1 Pseudolabrys sp. | reverse complement strand
AGACCGACGGCGGCGACGATGGCGAGTTCCACCGTGCCCACCCAAGAGGCGGCAACATAGATCTGAGACAGGTCTGTCGACATGATGTGCGCGTTCCCCCCAAAAGGGGGTTGTATCGCACCGCCAATCATACATGCGATGAGTCGATTCATGGCTCTCTCCTTCGCGGTACATAGATCGAGGAGTGGAGCGAAGCGGTCTCCATTTAAGGCAAAATTAAACGTCAGCCTGCGTCAATCACAGATCGGTGAGGTCGCGAGCTCCGAAACAACGTTTCGTGATGGCTACGTCCGTGAATTTCGACTCGCTTGCGGGGTTCACTCCACATAGTGCACGAACGAAGGTTTGATTAAGGGAGCGAGTCATGAAGATTATCCGGCGCGAATTCCTCTTTCTCTCCGGGATCACAGTCGCCGTGCCAGCCATGTCGAAGTTCGCGCGGGCGCAGACCCAGGCAGGGCCGAAGCTGACCCAGGTCCTGCGAAAAGACTTGGAGAATCAGGGTCAACTGGTCCAGGAGACCGTCGTCAGCGTTGTCGAATTCGGACCCGGCACCGCTGCTCCCTGGCACATGCATCCTGGAGCCCAAGAACTGCTCCACGTCTTCGAAGGAAACGTGATGGTGGAAATCGAAGGGAAGAGCGCGACGCTCCTTAAGACGGGAGAAGCCGGGATTATCCCCGCCGAACTTGTTCACCTGGCGCGCAACGAGAGCGCCAGCACGACAGCGAAAGCGTTGGTCGTCCACAGCAGAGCAGAAAAGGACAAGCCATTGATTGTAGTCGTTAAAAAATAGCTCGTGGCGTTAAGGGACCCAAAACAGAAACGATAAAGCGCCCCGGAGCGAGATTCCCGGTCACCTCATGCAGATGGGCCCCGGGAGGCGACCTTGCCGTCAATGTAACGGCAGGCTCAAGCGGACAAACGAACTCACCTCACGGGAGCAGGATTTCGGCCCGCGAGGAGACATCCCGGAAGATTGTCTGTTGCGACGTGCTAAAGTTCGCCTGCGGCCTCCGCGCCGCCTATGATGAGAGGGCGTGCTAACACAGAGAGTAAATCATCATGAGAACCTTTGCCGCTCTGCTGGTGCTGGTTGGCTATTGCTTCGCGAGTCACACGGCAGCGGCTGCACAATCGCAAGATTGCAAATTATGTCGCGATGATTACACAGCTTGCGTTAAAGCTCACACGCAGGGTGCATGCAAGACCAATTACGACATCTGCATGAACCATTGTCGGAAAAAATAGCAGAACAAAAACAATCAACCGAGAACTCGGGCTCAGAATCGTACTCTAAGGCGAATGTCCGATTGGGGCACTCCGTCGATTCACTGCAACATACCAGCATTTGAGGTCTTCGCCTGACCAAGGGAGGACACCTGCTGAATCGATGCCGAAAAGGCACAACGCAAGACAATCGCAGTCGCAAGTGGCCTTGAGCGTGGTCTTCTTTAGCCGGTCGAATAGGCTGCTAAGGCTGACGTGGGAGATTATGCCGTGTTGCCAAGGCGGCTGCTGACCATATTGGCGATGCTCGGAAGCATTCATTCCGCGCATGCGCACGGAATTGCAGGAAACCGGTTCTTTCCTGGCACGCTCTCATTTGATGATCCGGCGGTCGCGGACGAGGCGATCGTGCCAAATTTCTTAACCTTCAAAGGGCCAACCGACGGGGGGAACGTCGTCGATAAGAGATTCGAATGGGCATTTTTGCGTCTGCTTACTCCGACCATCGGCGTTGGTATGGATGGCGCATGGGTCCACCGCAACTGGGGCAATGCTCTGCGATCCGGATCAGACGTGATCAGTCTTGTAGTCAAAGGGGAGGTCTATCGTAACGATCTGCATGAGATGCTCGTTTCCGCGGGATTCGGATGGGGTATTGGGCATTCGGGGAATCAAGGGATAAGTGGCAATACACCCGACTTGCTCCAACCCGGAATTTTTTTTGGCAAAGGTTTTGGCGATCTCCCGGATGGCCTCGCATGGCTGCGGCCGTTTGCAATTACGGGGGCGGTTACGCTCGAACATCCGATGACGGGAAGTTCGATAAACTTCGGAATTGATCCGCAGACAGGCCAGCTCAGCCCAATGCTGACGCGCAATGTCGATACGTTACATTGGGGTTTCGCTCTCCAGTTCAGCACGCTCTATCTGACCAGCCGTTTCACACCAGGCAAACTTCCGAAAGACGAGCCGTTAAACCAACTTGTACCTTTGGTCGAGTTTTCGTTCGACTCGCCCCGAGGGCAAAAGACTGTTGCGACGATGAATCCTGGGTTGTCTTATGTCGCGGTCAGTTGGCAAGTAGCGGCAGAAGCAGTTGTGCCATTGAACAGCGAAGCCGGCCGATCTGTTGGCGCGAGAGCGCAATTGCTCTTGTTTCTTGATGAATTAATACCGTCCTTATTTGGAAAACCGCTTTTGAGTGACAGATGACCAGTCGTCAGGAACTGAAGACCTACTTCGCTAGCCACAGTATCGACCCCATACGGTAGGCTTTCGAAATTGCAAACTATTTTCATTCCGCTCCCAATGAACCGGAAATTGCCGTAGGCTGAGGAGACCAACGAGCGCATAGAAGCGATGGCGCACGATGAACCCGCTTCGCACTACTGTGGTCATGAAGACCGATATCAGCGGCTCGACAGCCCGTTTCCGTCAACTACTGGCGGCTGATCTGCAGGCGCTTCTCAGCGAGCATCGCGACTTCCTAGCGCGCCACGCCGCCGAGCATGACGGCCGGATCATGAAGGGCGCGGGCGACGGCTATTGGCTGGAATTTCCCAGTGTCACTGGCGCGGCCAAAGCTGCGATCGCGATGCAAGAGTCGTTGCGATTAGCGCAGCTCAGCCGAGGCGACGACCGGCTGGCCATACGCATTGTGATCGCGCTCGGCGATATCGCCGTTCAGGATGGCGACTTCATCGGTGAACCTTTTGCGCTCGCCGCCCGCGTGGAGGCGGTAACGCCGCCCGACGAAATCTACCTCACAGCTGGTGCTCGGCTTGCCATCACATCGGCCGAAATCCAGACGGTGCTCGTCGAGAATTTCGCGTTCAAGGGCTTTGCCGAACCAATGCCAATTTACCGTATCGAGCAGCGCCATCGCACGCGTGCAATCGCCGACACCTACATCCTGTTCTCAGACCTCGAGG
>DASRAF010000026.1:0-5821 GCA_035638295.1 Pseudolabrys sp. | reverse complement strand
CATCGGGTGCGTCTGCATGTAAGGATCGATATAACGCGAATTGAACAACATTTCGTTGCTGAGGCGCTTGAACAGATCGACCATTCCTTTCGGCGACTGACCGGTCGCATTGAGGAATTTCACGCCGGCGTGGTCGGCCTGATCCTCCTGCGTTCGCACGTAAGCGAGCACCGAGCGCATGATGGCCGACTGGGGCGCCATGATTGCCGCCGCTCCGACGTCACCGCCAGCTCCGGAACGGGACGCGGCAACCGCGGCGCCCACTCCGGCGAGCAAAGCGATAATCCCCGCGGTTTGCGCGGAGGCCAGTTGTTCTCTCAGGCGCTGAAGGTGACCTCCGGCAAGGTGTCCGGTTTCGTGCGCGAAGATGCCGATGATTTCGTTCGGCGTCTTTGCATCGAAAAGTGCACCTGCGTTAACGAAAATGTGCCGGCCGTCCATGACGAAGGCGTTGAACGAACGGTCGCTGAGGACCACAACCCGCACGTTCTGCTTGGCCAATCCGGCGGCCCGCAAGATCGGTTGTGCATAGTCGCGCAGAAGCTGTTCGATCTCGGCATCGCGAATCAGCGGCATGCCACGCGTGACGCTGTCCTGGGCGCGCGCGGGCGTAAGGGCAGATCCGCCGCCTGCGGCCGCCACCGCGATTGCAGTGAGCAACGCGATTGCCCGGGCTGCTGGCGCCATGCGCCGCGTCCTGATAGGTGTGCCGTGCAAGGACATCCCGATTTTCTGCCAGACTGGGCGTGAACCTAGTGACGCCCTTGGAGGCGGTCAACGAGGCCGGCCATCACGACTGGGTCATGGTTGGGCCGTTCGCAAGCAATCTGCGGAATACGGCAACAGCGGGGCAGGACAAGGGGCGCGACGGACCGAAAAACGATGCTCGAGAAGGCAAAACAGCTCCTGAAACCGTCCAAACGCAGCGAGGTGCCGCCTTTCATCGTCATGGACGTGATGGCTGCCGCCGCACAGCGCGAGGCTCAAGGGGCCCACATCATTCATATGGAGGTAGGTCAGCCTGCGGCGCCGGCACCGGCAATGGCCATCAAGGCTGCTCAGGCCGCACTCAAGCACGGGCGCATCGGCTACACGGAAACCCTCGGCATCCCGTCACTGCGCGCACGGATCGCGCGCCACTATCAGGACGCATACCGCGTCGCGCTCGACCCCGCACGTGTGGTGGTAACGACCGGATCATCCGGCGGGTTCATCCTCGCCTTCCTGTCATTGTTTGAGCCAGGGGATCGCGTTGCGCTGGCAAATCCGGGTTATCCGCCGTATCGGCACATCCTGTCGGCGCTTGGTTGCGAGCCGGTGCTAATCGACACCTCGGCGCAAACACGCTGGGCACTATCTCCCAATGCGCTCATCGCCGCGCACCAGCGAACGCCACTCAAGGGCGTTGTAATAGCCAGCCCCGCCAATCCCACCGGCACTATGATAGATGCGGATGCGCTCTCGCCGCTGATTTCGGGGGCAGAAGCGGAGGGTATTCGGGTCATCTCCGATGAGATCTATCACGGGCTCGACTACGCATTCCCTGCGGAGACGGCCGCGAGCATTTCAGACCACGCGCTGGTCATCAATTCGTTCTCGAAATACTTCTGCATGACCGGCTGGCGAATTGGCTGGATGGTGGTGCCGGACAACCTGGTGCGCACAATCGATCGTCTTCAAGGCAATTTGGCGATTTCGGTGCCGACGCTCGCGCAGTTTGCGGGCGAAGCTGCTTTCGACGGACGGGAAGAAATGGAGCTGGTCAAGCACGGTTACGAGGAAAACCGCCGAATCCTCTGCGATGGACTGCCACGGGCGGGCCTCGACAAATTTTTGCCCGTGGACGGCGCTTTTTATCTCTATGCGGACATATCGCGATTTTCAGACGACAGTCTCGACTTCGCTAAACGGATGTTGAACGAGGCCGGCGTTGCTGCAACCCCCGGCATTGATTTTGATCCGGTCAATGGCCGACATTTTCTGCGCTTCTGTTACGCCGGTTCTGCCAACGAAATGCATGACGCCGTTGCGCGGATCTCGAATTGGCTCAAGCGCTAGAGTGCGGACGTTCGTCAAAATTCGACGTGACCACCTCGTCAGGTTCGGCCTTCGCGCCATCCAACCATTCGCGCATGGGCGGCATTTCCATAATGGTCGCGCAATAGGCAGCGCAATCGGTGTCGAGCTTGACGTCGTAGCTGAGAAAGCGCGTCACCACCGCGCGAACATGGCGTCCGCCATGCCTGCCTGGTCGCCGGCATTTTTGGCCTGCAGGTCGGCCGAGCAATAAGAGCCGGTCATCACAAAGACCGCCAGCAGAAGGATGCTCGCAAGCGCCGCCGAAGCGATCAAGGCACGGACGGCTTCGACCGCCGAAAAGCTCCCTTTGCCGCGGTCGTGGCTTGCTTGTCATCGATCCGAAGCGCATGGACCTGTCCGCGAGTAAAATAAGATCTTCAGTTTGTTCGAAAATTCAGCCTCGACCGGTCGAGGATGTGTGAAGATGTCGGGTCAAATTGGAGGCATCGGGGAGAGGCATCTTTAATTTGGACCTGACCGTCCCTACATCAGGGCACGTTCAACAAAACCCCGAAAAACCAATGCTAGATTTTGCTTCGTCGTCCGATGTTGGGGACATCGGCGAGGCGGTGATTTCCGTCTCCGATACCGAAGTCCTCGACGCCTATTCCAATGCCGTCACCACCGTGGCCGACGCCGTCGGCCCGGCCGTGGTGCGCGTGGAGATTCGCAATGACAAGGGGCGCCCCGGCGGCGTCGGATCCGGCGTAATCATCGCGCCGGACGGCCTTGTCCTCACCAATTCGCACGTGGTCGAGGGTGCCAAAGAGGTACGCGTGCAGGATGCGGAGGGCCGCGTCATGGATGCTCGGGCGCTCGGCATCGACCCGGACACCGATCTCGCGCTTCTGCGTGTGGGATCGGCGCGTGATCTGCCGAGTGCCGCATTGGGAGATTCCAAAAAGCTCAAGCGCGGTCAGCTCGTGGTCGCGATCGGCAACCCGCTGGGCTTCGAATCGACCGTGACGGCCGGCGTGATTTCCGCACTTGGGCGCTCTCTGCGCTCGCGCACAGGGCGTCTCATCGAGGACGTGATTCAGACCGACGCTGCCCTCAACCCGGGCAATTCGGGCGGACCGCTGGTGTCATCGCGTGGCGAAGTGATCGGCATCAACACCGCCGTAATCATGGGCGCGCAGGGCATCTGTTTTGCCGTCGCAAGCAACACAGCGCAGTTCGTGCTGAGCGAACTCATCCAGCACGGCCGCGTTCGGCGCTCATACATCGGAGTGTCGGCACAAACAACGGCGGTGCCACGACGTCAAGCGCGCGTCGCCGAAATCGAAAATTCGGCCGGAGCGATGATTACAGGGCTTGAGTCGGACGGGCCGGCCGCTCTGGCCGGGCTGATGAGCCTCGACACCATCGTGCGTGCCGATGGCGTTCCCGTGACCGGGGTGGACGATCTGATCCGGCTGCTTAACGGCGATCGGATCGGCCGACCGATTGCCATCGATGTTCTGCGGCGAGGGACTCTCCGCCGGTTCGACGTGACTCCACTCGAGCGGCCCGCGGTGAGGGCCGCCTGAGTTACTGCGGTTTGGGTGCAGCTTTGGCGTTTTTTCGCGCGGGGGGCTCATAGTTACCTCCCGCCATGCACTTCTTGATGAAGGCGTCGCGCTTTGCGCCCTGCAGCTTCTGGCTCTCGGCGCCGACCTTGCAGGTTTCCATTTTTTCTTCGGATGTAACGGCCGAAGCTGGCGTTGCCACAAGCGCTACAGGAAGAAGGGCAACGGCCAGGGCCAAGGTTCGCAACATAGTGTCGGCTCCTTATTGGTATCGATGCAGGATGGAGAATCGTACGCTTTCTGACAAGTGCGCGCGCTAGCGCAATGCCGCCGCGATGTTGCCGCCGTCCACGGTCGTGATGTTGGCGGTGGTCTTTAATTCAAGCGCCTGGTGCAGGAAAGCCTGCGCCACATCCTCGGCCGTGACTTCGCGCTGGAGCAAATTACCGCTCATATATTCTTTTTCGCTGAGCCCGCGCGCTTTTGCGCGCTGGGCGATGAAGTCCTCGGTCAGAATGCCGGACCGGATGCGATCGGCATTGACCGCGTTGGAGCGAATGCCGTCAGGACCGTAATCGAGTGCGTACTGTCTCACGAGCAGCAGTGTCGCCGCTTTCGGCAAACCGTATGGCCCGAAATCCGGTCCCGGGTTCACTGCCTGCTTGGAAACATTGAACAACAGGCAGCCGCCAATGCCTTGCTTGAGCATGATGCCCACGGCGGCCTGCGCGACCTTCTGGTGGGCGAAAAAATTGAGCTCGAAACTTTCACGCAACTTTGCTTCATCGACCTCGCCGATCTTGCCTTGCCAGGCAGCACCGGCATTGGACACCACGATATCGACGCCCCCAAATGCCTCGGCCACGCGATCAAAGGCATCGCGAACGGAATCCGTGTTGGTCACATCGCACGCGATTGCGAGCGCATCTCCGCCTATGGCCTTGGCTTGTTTGGTCGCCGCAGCGACGTCGATATCGAGCAATGCGACCTCCGCGCCGGCTTGTACGAATGCCCGCGCTGTTGCTGCACCGATGGCGCCGCCAGCCCCGGTGATGGCGGCGATCTGACCGGAAAGGGGCAACGGCTTGCGCTGGCCTAGCTTGGCCAGTTCCAGCGGCCAGTACTCGATATCGAATGTGTCGGCCTCGGAAATCGACGTGAACGCCCCGATGGCCTCGGCGCCCGTAATGCCTTCGACCGCAGCCTCCGCGACATCGGCGGCGACGCGCGCTTCCTTGGCGCTGGTACCCAGTCCGAACAGCCCGAGGCCTGGAACCAGCACGACGCGGGGCAGGGGGTCATGTATCGACGCGCCGTTTGCACGTGTCTTGTAACGCGCGAAATAGGCAGCGTAATCGTCAGTGAAAGTACGCGCGGTTTGCTGCGCGGCGCTTTTGAAGTCTGCGAGTTTGCCGGCCTCCGGCGCAGGCAGAACTAGAGGCCAGGGCTTGGTTCGGATGACGTGGTCAGGGGTAATCAGGCCAGCGCGCGCATAGCGTTTGACATCTTTACCGTTCACATAGTTCAGGACCGTTTCGTTGCTGCGGAAATCGAGGACGAGCCGCTTGTGCGCTCCCTCACTAAACGCGTCCCGCAGCGTGCAAACGCCTCGGATGATCGGGGCGACGTCCGACACCGTCGCAATCCGGTCAGGAAGTTTTGCGCCCGGTAATTTCGCATAGCCTTTTTTTCGCAGCCGTTCTTCCGCGAGCGTGACGAATTCGATCATTCGCTCATAGGCCTCACGTGCATCATCACCGAATGTGAATATGCCGTGCTTGTCGAGAATGAGCCCTTCGACCGCCGGAGCTTTCTCGAAAACCTCAGCGGCCTTTTTCGCAAGCGCAAAGCCCGGCATGACGTACGGTACGAAGCCGAGCCGCTGGCCGAAGGTTTCCGCACACAGCGCATCGCTATCAGTCTGGTCGATCAGGCTGAGGACCGCGGTCGCATGTGTGTGGTCGACAAATTTGTGCGAAATAAACGCGTGCAGCAGAGTTTCCACGGACGGATTGGGCGAGTGCGGATCGATGAGTGCCGCGCGTTGCAGGCGTATCATCTCGTCGTCAGGGATCGCTGAGCGCGAACGGAGCTTGCGCAATGCCGCAAGCCGCACAGCTGGCATTCCAGCAGGTTCAATGCTGGCCATGTCCCAGCCGGACCCTTTGACGCAGAGGACATCGACATCCTCATCGAGGAGGTCTTTCACCCGTGCCTTCACCGAAGTGTTGCCG
>DASRAF010000025.1:0-2515 GCA_035638295.1 Pseudolabrys sp. | reverse complement strand
ACTGTCTTTCGGTGGAATGATCGGCGGGTTGTTTTCCGGCCTGGTGGCACCCTACGCATTCTCATGGGTCGCGGAGTATCCGATCCTTGCAGCACTGGCGGTCCTGTGCCGTCCCTTCGGACAAGAAAGCTGGCGGCCCTTTGAGCGGTTGCTGTGGCCGCTCGACCCATCCTACTGGCCGCAGCTCGGCGTGCGCTTCTGGCCCGTCGCCGTGGTCCTTGGACTCGGCTTACTGTTCTCCCGTCATATCGGCTTTGACCTTGATGAGGACCCGCAGCTTCTCAAGGTCATTACTCTCGCATTGGCCGCCGCGTCGCTTGTCTTCCTGCGTGACCCTCTCAAATCGGCATTCGCGGTGGCGCTGGCTTTGGCCATGATCTGGCTCTACCCGACCAGCGAGACGCGTCCTCAATCGGTGCGCAGCTTTTTTGGCGTCCACAAAATCTACGAAAGTGAGGACGGACGCTTCCGCATCCTGAAGCACGGATCGACCATCCATGGCGCCCAGCAACTCGAAGACGACAATGGCGAACCGCTAACCGGTCGGCCGAAACCGATCACCTACTATCACGACAAATCGGCCATGAGCCGCGTTATTGAAGCGGTGCGCGCTCGGAAAGGCAGCCCGCTCCACGTCGCTGTTATCGGTCTCGGAACTGGAACGCTTGCGTGCCTCAGCGTTCCCGATGAAACGTGGCGCTTTTACGAAATCGATCCCACAATCGTCGAGATTGCCCGTGACCCGAGCCGGTTCACTTTCCTGTCGTCTTGCGCTCCGCAAGTGCCGATAGTCATCGGCGATGCAAGACTAACTCTGGCCAAGGAGTCGGATCGCCAATTCGATCTCATCATCGTCGATGCTTACTCGTCAGACGCGATTCCGGTGCATCTGGCGACGACGGAGGCAATGGCGCTCTACAAATCCAAGCTCGCTCCCCAGGGGGTCGTCGTGATGCACATCTCAAACCGGCATCTTGAACTGCAAAGCGTGGTTGAAGGCATCGCCGCTGCCAACGGACTGAAGACGTGGATCTGGCGACGTGACAAGGATGAAGGCGACGACTTCAATTTCGTCTTCACATCCGACGTCGCAATCTCCGCCGAAAACGACGAGGATATTGGCTCGCTCGCGCACGACGAATCCTGGGTATGGAACACGCCCGATCCTGCGGTGCGAACCTGGACTGATGACTATTCCAATGTGGCCGGCGCGATCTGGCGTAAATACGCTAGATAATCGGCCTATCACATATTCAGCACGCGACCGTACGCATCGAGCACTGCTTCCTTCATCATTTCCGACAAGGTCGGATGCGGGAAGATCGTGTGCATCAGCTCTTCTTCGGTGGTCTCGAGGTTCATTGCGACCACATAGCCCTGGATCAGCTCCGTGACTTCGGCGCCGACCATGTGTGCGCCGAGCAATTGACCCGTCTTCTTGTCAAAAATGACCTTGACCAGGCCCTGATCTTCTCCCAACGCAATCGCCTTCCCGTTGCCGACGAATGGAAAGCGGCCAACCCGAACGTCCATTTTCTTTTCTTTCGCGGCCTGCTCGGTCAGACCGACCGAAGCGACCTGCGGCGAACAATACGTGCAGCCGGGGATCATCAGCTTGTTCATCGGGTGCGGATTGAGGCCCTTGATTGCCTCGATGCACACGACGCCCTCATGCTCGGCCTTGTGCGCGAGCATCGGCGGTCCCGACACGTCTCCGATCGCATAGATTCCCGGAATGTTGGTCTTGTTGAACTGGTCGACGACGACAATCCCGCGATCGGTCTTAACCCCGAGTTTTTCCAGCCCGAGATTTTCGATATTGCCCATAACCCCGACTGCCGAGATGACACGCTCGACGGTGATCGACTGCGTCTTGCCGCCTTCCTCGATGGTGGTTGTCACGCTGTCGGCCTTCTTGCCGAGTTTGGTCACTTTCGCATTCGTGTGAATTTTGATGCCCTGCTTCTCGAAGCTCTTGCGGGCGAACGTCTGAATCTCGTGATCCTCGACCGGAAGAATCTGCGGCAAGACTTCGACAACCGTGACTTCCGAGCCAAGCGTTCGGTAGAACGACGCAAACTCGATCCCAATGGCCCCGGAGCCGATCACCAGCAGTGTCTTTGGCACGCGATCGGGAACCATCGCTTCGAAGTAGGTCCACACCAGCTTTTTGTCGGGTTCAATGCCGGGCAACACGCGGGGTCGCGCGCCGGTAGCGATGATGATGTGCTTCGCCTGGTATTGACCGGCGCCAAGCGCGCCTTTTGGCGCTTCGCTCTTCGAGGCGTTCACCGAAACCTTTCCGGGTGCATCGATCGAGGCTTCACCCCAGATGATCGAGACCTTGTTCTTCTTCATCAGGAAGCCGACGCCATCGTTCAGCCGCTTCGACACCGCGCGCGAGCGTTGAACAACAGCCTTGGGATCGTAGGCGACGTTGTCGGCCTTCAGGCCGTAGTCCTTCGCATGCTGCAGATAGTGAAAGATTTCCGCCGAACGCAGCAGGGCCTTGGTC
>DASRAF010000024.1:0-8573 GCA_035638295.1 Pseudolabrys sp. | reverse complement strand
TCTCACCTGACCATCGTGGTGCGTCAGGTCGAGGCGCGGGCGGAAGCCTGAGGAGTAGGCATGGGTCAGAAAGTCAATCCGATCGGGCTGCGCGTCGGTATCAACCGCACCTGGGATTCGCGCTGGTTCGCAGGCAAAGCCGAATACAGCTCCCTGCTGCACGAAGACATCAAGATTCGCGAAGAGCTGATGAAGCAGCTCAAGCAGGCTGCTGTTTCACACATCGTGATAGAGCGGCCGCACAAGAAGTGCCGTGTGACGATCCACTCGGCGCGTCCGGGCGTGGTGATCGGCAAGAAGGGCGCCGACATCGAGAAGCTTCGCAAGTCGGTTGCCAAGCTCACGGACAGCGACGTCGTGATCAACATCGTTGAAATTCGCAAGCCGGAGCTTGACGCACAGCTCGTGGCCGAATCGATCGCCCAGCAACTCGAACGCCGCGTTGCCTTCCGACGCGCGATGAAGCGCGCCGTGCAATCGGCGATGCGTCTTGGGGCGGAAGGCATCCGCATCAACTGCTCCGGCCGCCTGGGCGGCGCCGAAATCGCCCGCATGGAATGGTATCGCGAGGGACGCGTGCCGCTCCATACGCTGCGCGCCGACGTCGATTATGGCGTCGCGACAGCATTCACCACCTATGGCACCTGCGGAGTGAAAGTGTGGATCTTCAAGGGCGAGATCCTCGAACACGATCCGATGGCGCAGGACAAGAAGCTCGCTGAAGGCGATACCGGTCGGCCGCGTCGCGAAACGGCTGCCTGAGAGAGCGAACAGAGATTAAGCCATGCTGCAACCGATCCGCACGAAGTTCCGCAAGGCATTCAAGGGACGCATTCATGGTGTTGCCACGAGTGGCACCACGCTTGCCTTTGGCCAATACGGCCTAAAGGCGCTCGAACCCGAGCGCGTTACCGCGCGCCAGATCGAGGCCGCGCGCCGTGCGCTCACCCGCTTCATGAAGCGATCGGGTCGCGTCTGGATCCGCGTGTTTCCCGACGTGCCGGTTTCGAAAAAACCAATCGAAGTGCGCATGGGCAAAGGCAAAGGTACGCCAGAGCTTTGGGTCGTGCGCGTGAAGCCCGGCCGCATCTTGTTCGAGGTCGACGGCATTCCCGTCGATGTCGCCAAGGAAGCGCTGGGGCTTGCCGCGGCCAAGCTACCGGTCAAAACCCGTTTCATCGAACGTATCGCCGAGTGATGTCATGAAAGTTGCCGACGTAAGAGCGATGACGCTCGATCAGCTTGATGACGAAGTGCTCAAGCTAAAGAAGGAGCAGTTCAATCTGCGCTTTCAGCGGGCCACCGGTCAGCTCGAGAATACGGCTCGCGTGCGCATCATCCGGCGCGACATCGCGCGCATGAAGACGATTGCGGCGCAGAAGCGCGCCGGTGCGCCTGAGCCCGCGCCAAAGGCCGAGGCGACGCCGGCACCCGCGAAAAAGACCAGAACCGCCAAAGCTGTTGCGAAGCCGAAGTCGCGCGCCAAGTCGAAATCGAAGGAATAAGAGGTTCGAGATGCCGAAGCGTACACTGCATGGCGTTGTCGTAAGCGACAAGCAGGACAAGACCGTGGTTGTGCGCGTTGAGCGTCGTTTCACGCACCCAACGATGAAAAAGACCATTCGTCGTTCGAAGAAGTACCACGCGCATGACGAGGCCAACACATATGCGGTTGGCGACATAGTGTGGATTGAAGAGCGGCGGCCGATTTCCAAACTCAAGTGCTGGGAAGTCGTCCGTGGCGAGAAGAAGCAAAAAGTTCAATGAGCGTTAGCGATCAGACAGTGAGAGCCGCATCATGATCCAGATGCAAACTAACCTGGACGTGGCCGACAATTCCGGGGCTCGTCGCGTCATGTGCATCAAAGTGCTGGGCGGTTCCAAGCGCAAGTATGCCACCATCGGCGACGTCATTGTCGTTTCGGTGAAGGAGGCGATTCCGCGCGGTCGCGTCAAGAAAGGCGACGTCATGAAAGCCGTCGTGGTCCGCATCTCCAAGGACATCAAGCGCCCGGACGGGTCGGTTATTCGTTTCGATCGCAATGCGGCAGTTTTGATCACCCCGCAGATGGAGCCGGTGGGCACGCGTATCTTCGGGCCGGTGCCGCGCGAGCTGCGCGCCAAGAACCACATGAAGATCATTTCGCTCGCCCCGGAGGTGCTGTGATGGCCGCCAAGATCCGCAAGGGCGACAAAGTCGTAGTTCTCACCGGCCGTGACAAGGGCCGTACGGGCGAGGTGATTGAGGTACGTCCCGATCAGGATCGCGCGCTCGTGCGCGGCGTCAACATGGTCAAGCGTCATCAACGCCAGACTGCGCAGCAGGAGGGCGGCATCATCTCGAAGGAGAGCACCGTTCACCTGTCCAATCTGGCCGTCGCAGATCCTAAGGATGGCAAGCCGACCCGCATCGGCTTCAAGTTTGTCGGCGAAGGCGACGCGCGTAAAAAAGTGCGCATTGCCAAGCGTTCCGGAGTCGAAATCGATGGCTGATACTCAGCAGCAGGGCAACGAGCCCAAGAAGCAGCAAAAGCCCCAGGGCGCCCCAAAAGGCGCCAAGGATGGCGGCGCGCCCAAAGGCGCCAAGGAGAGCGACGCGCCGAAGGTGAAGAAGCCGCGCGAGCGCTCCGACTATGTTGCGCGCCTGAAAACCCAGTTCGAGCAGACTATACGTGGCGAGCTGACGAAGAAGTTCGGCTACACCAACAACATGCAGGTGCCCAAGATCACGAAAGTCGTGCTCAACATGGGCATCGGTGAGGGCGTTGCTGACCGCAAGAAAGTGGACGGTGCGGCCGCTGACCTGTCGCTGATCGCGGGCCAGAAGGCGGTGATCACCAAATCGCGCAAATCGATCGCCACTTACAAGCTGCGCGACGGACAGGCCATTGGCTGCAAGGTCACGCTGCGCAAGGCGCGCATGTACGATTTCATCGACCGGCTGGTGAACATCGCGCTGCCCCGCGTCCGCGACTTCCGCGGCCTCAACCCGAAGAGTTTCGACGGCCGCGGCAACTACAGCCTCGGCATTAAGGAATACACCGTGTTTCCGGAGATCGATTTCGACAAGGTCACCGATACCTGGGGACTCGACATCACCGTTTGCACCAGCGCACGCAACGACGACGAGGCGCGCGCGCTGCTGACTGCGTTCAACTTCCCGTTCCGGCAGTAAGGCCAAGCCTTATACGCGGAACCGCTAGGAGCGAAAGTATGGCTAAGAAGAGTTCGGTCGAGAAGAACAACAGGCGGCGCAAGATGGCGAAAAAGTTCGCCAGTAGGCGCGCAAAGCTTAAGGCGATCGCACACGACAAGAAGCTGCCGATGGAGGAGCGTTTTGCCGCAACTCTGAAGCTAGCTGAATTGCCGCGCAATTCGTCGCGGACGCGGATCCGCAATCGCTGCGAGCTCAGTGGCCGTCCGCGCGCGTATTACCGGAAGCATCGCCTGAGCCGTATCGCGTTGCGCGAGCTTGGCTCCAAAGGCCTGATCCCCGGCCTTGTGAAGTCGAGCTGGTGAGGAGGGCGCGATGGCGGTGAATGATCCGATCGGCGACATGATCGCGCGCATCAGAAATGCTCAGATGCGTAACAAGTCGAAAGTTTCAATGCCTGGCTCCAGGCAGCGAGAACGCGTCCTTGAGGTGCTGAAGACCGAGGGCTTTATCCGTGGCTACGCCAGCGTGGCGCACGCGAGCGGCCGGTCCGAACTTGAGATCGAGCTCAAGTATTTCGACGGTGAGCCGGTCATCCGAGAGATCGAGCGCATCTCGAAGCCGGGCCGGCGCGTTTACGTGGCAGTGCGAAACCTGCCACGCATCAACAATGGCCTCGGTGTGGCCATTCTGTCGACGCCGAAGGGGGTGATGGCCGACCACGAGGCGCGAGAGGCGAATGTGGGCGGTGAAATCATCTGCACGGTGTTCTGATGTCACGCATCGGCAAAAAAGCAGTCACGGTCCCGACCGGCGTTACCGCCAACGTCGAAGGCCAGACCGTCAAGGTCAAGGGGCCGAAAGGCGCCTTGCAGGTCATCGTGCATGACGATGTTTCGGTCGCCATGGACAAGGGTTCGATCCGGCTCGAGCCGCGCAGCGAGACCAAGCGCGCGCGTTCGATGTGGGGCACTTCGCGGACTCTGGTCGCGAACGTCATGTCGGGCGTGACCAAAGGCTTCGAGGAGAGGCTGGAAATCACAGGCGTCGGCTTCCGCGCCGCAGTGCAGGGCAAGACCCTGCAGTTGCAACTCGGCTTTTCCCACGACGTTAATTTTCCGATCCCGGAAGGGATCGCGATTGCGACACCGAAGCCGACCGAAATCGTCGTGAGCGGTGTCGACAAGCAGAAAGTCGGCCATGTCGCTGCCGAGATTCGCGGCTATCGCCCGCCCGAGCCCTATAAGGGCAAGGGCGTGAGGTACGCAAACGAGTACATCTTCCGCAAGGAAGGAAAGAAGAAGTAAGAGGGCGCGCCATGTCGAGATTAACTGACCGGACCGCACGACGGACCGCGACTGTGCGACGCAAGATAAAGCTCGCGGCGCGGGGACGTGCGCGGCTATCGGTCTTCCGCTCGTCAAAGCATATCTACGCTCAGCTTATCGACGATACGAAGGGCACGACATTGGTTGCGGCCTCTTCGGTCGAGAAGTCGCTGCGCGATGGAGCCAAGACCGGTGCAAACATCGCCGCGGCTAAGGCAGTCGGCAAACTGATTGCCGAGCGAGCCAAAGAAAAAGGAATCAAGGACGTCGTGTTCGACCGCGGCGGCTATCTTTATCACGGACGCATCAAGGCACTTGCCGACGCCGCGCGTGAAGGCGGCCTCAACTTTTAACGGATTGGTCAAACATGGCACATGAACCTCGACGAGATCGTGAGCGCGGCGGCCGCGACCGTGAAGAGCGTGACAGCGAGTTCACCGATAAGCTGGTGCACATCAATCGCGTGGCGAAGGTGGTCAAAGGTGGCCGACGGTTCGGGTTCGCCGCGCTGGTAGTGGTGGGCGACCAAAAGGGTCGGGTCGGTTTCGGTCACGGCAAGGCACGTGAAGTTCCGGAGGCGATCCGCAAGGCGACTGACGCGGCAAAGCGGGGTCTGACCCGCGTTCCGTTGCGCGAAGGTCGTACGTTGCATCATGACGTGCTCGGACGACACGGCGCAGGAAAGGTTTTCCTCCGTGCCGCGCCTCCTGGCACTGGCATCATCGCCGGCGGTCCGATGCGGGCAGTGTTCGAGACTCTCGGCATGCAGGACGTCGTTGCGAAATCGCTTGGCTCGTCCAATCCGTACAACGTGGTGCGCGCAACTTTCGATGCGCTCAAGCACCAGGACTCGCCGCGTTCGGTTGCGGCACGTCGCAATATCAAGGTTTCCACGTTGCAGTCGCGCCGACGTGACGGCGATGCGGAAGCCGCGGCCGACTGAGGAATAGCGCATGGCTCAGGCACAAAAGACCATCAAGGTTGAGCAGGTAGGCAGCCCGCAACGGCGGCATCACTACCAGCGTGCGACGCTGATCGGGCTTGGCCTCAACAAGATCGGCCGCGTGCGCGATCTGCCGGACAACCCGGCGACTCGCGGTATGATCCGCAAGGTGCAGCACCTGGTGCGAGTCGTCGGCGACGCGAAATAAAAAGGTGTTACGATGAAACTCAACCAGATCGCCGACAGGCCGGGTTCGCGCAAGAAGCGCATGCGCATTGGTCGCGGTATTGGCTCGGGCATGGGCAAGACTGGCGGTCGTGGCGGTAAGGGCCAGACCGCGCGTACAGGTGTTCGCATCAAGGGTTTTGAAGGCGGCCAGATGCCGTTGCATCGTCGCCTGCCGAAGCGCGGATTTCGCAACACGCCGTTCGCTGTGAAGCTCAACGAGATCAATGTCGGCAGGATTCAGGCTGCAATCGACGCCGGCCTGATCGACGCCAAGGCCCCTGTCGACGCTGCGGCCATGGTCAAGGCCGGGTTGATGCGCCGCGAGAAGGGCGGCGTGAAGCTCCTCGGCGACGGCGAACTCAAGAGCAAGATTGAATTTTCGGTCTGGCGCGCCTCCAAGTCAGCGATTGCCGCGGTGGAGAAGGCCGGCGGCTCGGTGAAGATTCTGGCTCCGGCCAAAGAGGAAGACGAGGTGCCGAAGGGCAAGAATAAGCGCAAGGCACTGGAAGCGGCCAAAGGCGGCGACAAGTCGAAGGGCGGCAAGCCCAAGGCCGAAGCGCAAGGCGAGCAGAAGAGCGCCGAATAATCGGTCCGTGGCGCTGTTCTCGTCCGGGTGCGTCCAAAATGCCCCGGACTACAGTTTTGGACCATCGCCCCTATCTAGAGGGCTGTGAAGAAGGGATGCCCCGGTCTGAAGGGGCATGACAGCGGAAGGGTCGAGCAGCCATGGTCTCTGCAGCGGAACAACTGGCGGCCAATCTCAACTTCTCGGCGCTTGCCAAAGCGGAAGAACTGAAGAAGCGAATTTGGTTCACCGTCGGCGCGCTGCTGGTTTATCGCCTCGGAACTTATATCCCGCTGCCTGGCATCGATCCCAACGCCTGGGAACAGATCTTCAACACCCAGGCCGGCGGCATTCTCGGCATGTTCAACATGTTTTCCGGTGGCGGCATTCACCGGATGGCGATTTTTGCGTTGAACATTATGCCGTACATCTCGGCGTCCATCATTATTCAGCTGATGACGACGGTGTCGCCGACGCTCGAGGCTCTCAAAAAGGAGGGCGAGCAAGGCCGCAAGATCATGAACCAGTACACGCGGTACCTCACCGTGGTTCTTGCGGCGTTTCAAGCGTATGGCATCGGCGTCGGTCTGCAGGGCACCGGCAGTGTCGTCAGCAACCCGGGCATCTTTTTCCTGATGTCGACGACGATCACGCTCACCGGCGGGACAATGTTTCTTATGTGGCTGGGTGAGCAGATTACCTCGCGCGGAATCGGCAACGGCATCTCGTTGATCATCTTGTCCGGCATCGTGGCGCAGTTGCCCTCGGCGATCGCCGGGACACTCGAACTTGGCCGACAGGGCGCTTTGTCAACCGGCCTGATCCTCGCGGTGATCGTGATGGCCGTCGCTGTCATCGCCTTTATCGTTTTCATGGAGCGCGCGCAGCGCCGCCTGTTGATCCAGTATCCCAAGCGTCAGGTGGGTAACCGTATGTTCGAAGGTCAATCTTCGCACCTGCCGCTCAAGCTCAATACGTCGGGCGTGATCCCGCCGATTTTCGCATCGTCCCTGCTCTTGCTTCCGACCACGGTTGCCAACTTCAACGCGGGCCAGGGGCCTAATTGGCTCACGACCGTAACCACGTTACTGGGTCATGGCCGGCCGTTGTTCCTCATTCTCTATATCGCGCTCATCGTGTTTTTTGCCTTCTTTTACACTGCGGTCGTCTTCAATCCGACGGAAACCGCGGACAATTTGAAGAAGCACGGCGGCTTTATTCCTGGCATCCGCCCGGGCGAGCGAACTGCCGAATACATCGATTACGTTCTCTCGCGCATCACGGTCGTCGGCGCGCTCTATCTCGCGATTGTCTGTCTTATTCCCGAAATCCTGATCTCGTATGCAGCGGTTCCGTTCTACTTCGGCGGTACATCGCTTCTGATCGTGGTTAGCGTGACCATGGATACGGTGGCGCAGATTCAGGGCTACCTGCTCGCTCACCAGTATGAAGGGCTGATCAAGCGGTCCAAGTTGCGAGGTCGGACGCGATGAGACTGATCCTGCTCGGCCCGCCGGGGGCGGGGAAGGGCACGCAAGCGCAGCGCCTGATAGCCAAACACGGGATTGTCCAGCTTTCTACGGGCGACATGCTGCGTGCCGCGATTGCGGCCGGTACGCCCGTCGGGCTGCGTGCAAAGAGCATCATGGAACGCGGCGAGCTCGTTCCCGATGACGTCGTTGTCGCGATTATCGCTGACCGCATTGGGCAACCCGATGCACGCCGCGGCTTCGTGCTTGACGGATTTCCGCGCACTGTGCCGCAAGCTGAGGCGCTCGACCGTCTGTTGGCCGAACGCGGTCTTGAACTCGATGCGGTCATGGAGCTGAAGGTGGACGAGGGCATTCTCCTTCAGCGTATTGAGAAACGCGTGGCTGAAATGACTGCCCGGGGCGAAAAGGTCCGCGCAGATGATAATCCGGAAGTGCTCAAGGGGCGCCTTTCCGCCTACAGGGCGCAAACAGCACCGCTGGTCGACTATTACGCCAGCAAAGGCATGCTCAAGACCGTGGATGGCATGGCGTCGATCGACGCCGTCACAGCGGCCATCGCAGGCCATTTGGAGCCGTTGAAACCGCGTAGCGCCAAGCCTGCCCGACGAAAGGCCAAAGCTCGTAAGCCAGCACGGCGAATGGCGGCCAAGACCAGTGCACGCCGCAAGCGCTCAACCGTGAAAAAGCGCAAAACTAGGCTTGGAAAGGTCAAAAACCGTACTCGGCGGAGGTTGACGAGAGCGCGATGAATCCCTTAATAAGCTGCACATTCAGGAGTTTGACGCGATGCCGGGCCCCAAGAAGGCGGGGACGGGCGTCGTGTTACGCTTTGCGCTATCCCCTTCCAGGGACTAGAGAATTC
>DASRAF010000023.1:0-8511 GCA_035638295.1 Pseudolabrys sp. | reverse complement strand
CTGTCATCGCGGTTGGGGCGAGAGCATCATCATCGGCGTTGCCGGCGCGGGTCAGGAGATTGCTACGCGCCCGTTTCAGCTCGTCACCGGACGCGTGTGGCGCGGCACGGCCTTCGGCGGCGCGCGCGGTCGCACCGATGTACCCAAAATTGTCGACTGGTATATGGAAGGTAAGATCAATATCGACGACCTGATCACGCACACAATGCCGCTCGAGCAGATCAACGACGCCTTCGATCTGATGCACGAAGGCAAATCAATTAGATCTGTGGTGGTGTACTAGCGCGCTCTTACTTCACGAGCCCCACGACGCGGGGAAGCCACAGCGTCAGTTCGGGGATCATTGTTATCGCAATCAACGACAGCAGCAGCGGGATCAACCAGGGCAGGATCGCGACCGTTGTTCTTTCAATAGACAACTTGGCGATCCTGGACAGCACGAACAGCACCATTCCGAGCGGCGGATGTAGCAGCCCGATCATGAGGTTGAGCGTCATCATCACGCCGAAATGCACCGGATCGATGCCGACTTTCAGTATCACCGGCATCAGCACCGGCACCAGAATGCTGATCGAGGCGATGGGTTCGAGAAAACAGCCGACGACCAGCAACAAAATATTGGTCAGCAACAGAATGACGTAACGATTGTCGGTCAGGGCTAACAGTGACTCGGTGGTGTACTCGGTGACACGGGTCGTCGTCAGCACCCAGCCGAACAGCGAGGCGGCAGCGACGATCAGCAGGACACCAGCCGTGGTCTCGATTGTTTCCATCGAGACTTTGTAAAACTGCTTCGGCGTCAGCGTGCGATAGAGAAAGATGCCGAGCACGATTGCCCATGCGCAGGCCGCGATCGCCGCCTCGGTCGGCGTGAACCATCCGAACGTCATGCCGCCGATGATGATCGTCGGCGTTAGCAAGGCTGGAAGTGCAGCAAGGAAACTGGTCCCCAATATGCGCCAGCTGAAGGCCTGGTCACGACCCATTCCGTAGCGACGCGCGCAATAATAGACGTAACCCATCATGAAGGCGGTCATCACAAATCCAGGAATGACGCCGCCGAGAAAAAGTGCGCCGATCGAGACGTTGCCCATCATCCCGTAAATCACGAACGGCAAAGATGGCGGGATGATCGGCCCCAGTGTCGAGGATGCAGCCGTCACGCCGACCGAAAATTCGGTGCTGTAGCCGTGGTCCTTCATCGCCTTGATTTCGATCGTGCCAAGGCCTGCCGCGTCCGCGATCGCGGTCCCCGACATGCCTGCAAAGATCACCGAGCCAATGATGTTCACGTGTGCGAGTCCACCGCGCGTCCAGGCCGCAAGCGCAACCGCGAAATCGTAGATGCGGTTTGTGATGCCGGCAGAATTCATCAGGTTTCCGGCAAGGATAAAGAACGGCACGGCCAGGAGCGGAAACGAATCGATGCCGCCAGCCATCCGGTGCAGGATTACGAAATCAGGCAGGCCGGCGATGAAGTGGGTGTAGATGAACGACGAGCCCGCAAGCGCGATGAATACGGGAACGCCGACGAGCAGCACCGCGATGAACAGAAGCGCCATGATGATCATCGAAGAACCCGGCCCTAGTCCGCCGATATCTGATGCGTGACGTCGTCCGGACGACTCCAGCCGATCCGCGCGTTTCGCCAGACATTCTGCGCCTGACGGATAAGCATCAGGAAACATCCGAAGGCGACGCCGGCGTAGACATAACTCATCGGCAGATCGAACACCGTCATGCGCTGGAAGTGCATGCGCTCGGTGATCGTCCACGACACGAATGCGAGCAGGCCAAGAAAAGCGAGCTTGACGAAATCGACGAAGGCCAGCAGCGCCGCGCGAAGCGGTCCGGGCTTCATGACGTTCGAAAGCAGCTCGACGGCGATGTGCGTATTGCGCCGGGTGACCATCGCGCCACCGATGAACACGACCCACATCAGACCGTAGCGCGCGATCTCCTCGGTCCAGGAGAGGCTGTCGTTGAGCACGTAGCGCGTGAAGAACTGCAGAAAGACGATAAAGGCGAGCGACCAGAAAAGCACGAAGGCAATCCAATCTTCCGGATAGTGCTCGATCACGACCTCAGCGTCTTTCGCCTCAATGAGACGCTTCTCGCCCCTCGGCGCCTTTTTGTTGCTCATGATTCCCGCCCCCAGACCGCAACTGTCATGCTCGCGTGCAGGCGCGGCATGCCGGATTTTTGCGCCGGCTTATTTCAACGACTGCAGCGCATCGTATTCGGCTTGCGACCAGCCGGCACCGGCGCTTGGGTCGTTGTGCAGCGGCACGGCCACCTTGCGGAAGGCCTCGCGATCGACTTCCACTACGGTCTTGCCGAGCTTGCGCAATTCGTCGGCGAGCTTGAGTTCGGACGCTCGGATCTGATCGGTCGATTTTGCGTTCGCTTCCTTCAGGACATCCTCGAAGATCTTCTTGTCCTCGTCGGAGAGCTTTGACCATACGTGCGCACCGACGATCGTGACCAGCGACTCGGTGATGTGGCCAGTGAGCATTATGTGCGACTGAACTTCGTGGAACTTCTTGGCCATGATTGTCGGCAGCGGATTTTCCTGGCCGTCTACGGTGCCCTGCTGCAATGCCAGGTACACTTCCGCGAAGGCAATCGGCGTGGCGTTGGCGCCGACCGATTTTGTGAACATCAGGAACAATGGTGCCGGCGGGACACGCAGCTTCATGCCCTTCATGTCTTCGGGCTTCTTGATTTCTTTATTGGCGGTGACGTGCCGCTGCCCATAGTAAAGAATGGCGACGACCTTGTGCTTGGTCTTGTCTTCATAGCCCTTCGCGATGTCACGGAATAATTTGCTGTCGCGGTAGGCCTTCCAGTGGTCAAAGTCGCGCAGGATGAATGGCGCACCAGTGATCGACAGCGGCTTGTGGATCGAGCCGGCAAACGATGCGCCCGTATAGATGATGTCGACGGTACCGAGACCCAACCCTTCGTTAATCTGGTTTTCGTTCCCGAGTTGGGAAGCGGGGAACACCCCGATTTCGTAGCGGCCATTGGTGCGTTTTTTGATTTCCTCGGCCGCCCACAGCGCTTCGGTATGGTAAGGCTCACTTATTTCGTAAACGTGGGCCCATTTGAGCTTGGTCTGGGCAGCCGCGGGAGCGACCATAACAAGCACTGCGGTGACAACCGCAAGGGCGTGAGCCAGATAACGTGGCCAATTCGGCATACTTTCCTCCCCCCGTGTCGGCCATTTTTCAAAACGCCTGTTGACTGCGATGTTACTATGCGGTCAGCGTCGCGCAACAGCCCATCATCAATGCGGCGGTCGTGAAAGTCAGGTTTGCCATGAGTACACCGAGGACCATCCGACTATCGCCCGAAGACAATGTCGTCGTTGCCGTCGATCAGGTCGCAGCCGGTGCGGTCGCCGCGGGCGTGACGGCGCGCGAGCGCGTGCCGCGCGGCCACAAGATGGCGATTTCGGCCATCGGCGAAGGCCAACCGGTGCAGAAATACGGACAAACGATCGGGTTCGCGTCGAAGCCGATAGCGCCCGGTGACTGGGTACACGAGCAAAACGTGGCGCTGCGCGATTTCGCGCGCGACTACCGTTTTGCCGAAGGCGCAAAGAACGACGAGATCCTGCCACCGGAGCTGCGAGCGACCTTCGAAGGCTACCAGCGGCCCAATGGGAAAGTCGGTACACGCAATTATATCGGCATCCTGACCTCGGTGAATTGCTCGGCCTCGGTTGCAAAATTCATCGCCGAGGAAGTCAACCGATCCGGCATTCTCGACGACCATCCGGAAATCGATGGAGCGGTGGCTTTCGTGCATGGCAGCGGCTGCGGCATGGCGGCGTATGGCGAAGGCTGGGAATTGCTGCGGCGAACCCAGTGGGGCTACGCCACGCACCCCAATCTCGGGGCCGCATTGATGGTCGGCCTGGGCTGCGAGGTTTTCCAGATTGATCGCATGAAAGAAGAATACGGAATGGTTGAAGGCGATCACTTCCAGACCATGACGATCCAGGCAACCGGTGGAACCAAGAAAACGGTCGAACAGGGCGTCGAACGCATCAAGGCCATGCTGCCCGTCGCTGCGCGCGCCAAACGAGAAACACGCCCTGCCTCGGAGATCGTGCTCGCGCTCCAGTGCGGTGGATCAGACGGCTATTCCGGCATCACCGCAAATCCCTCGCTCGGATCCGCCGTCGATCTTCTGGTCAAGCATGGCGGGACGGCGGTGCTCGCCGAAACGCCCGAGATCTACGGTGCGGAGCATTTACTGACCCGGCGCGCCATCAATCGCGCCGTCGGCGAAAAACTTGTCGAGCGCATCCGCTGGTGGGAGCACTACACAAAACGCAATGGCGGCGAGATGAACAACAACCCTGCCCCCGGCAACAAAGCGGGCGGGCTCACCACCATTCTGGAAAAGTCACTGGGAGCCGCAGCGAAAGGCGGCACCACCACATTGCGCGCGGTCTACGAATACGCCGAACCGGTCAAGGAGAAAGGTTTCGTGTTCATGGATACGCCTGGCTATGACCCGGTTGGTGCGACCGGACAGGTCGCCGGTGGCTGCAACGTGATGTGCTTTACTACCGGCCGCGGGTCCGCTTTCGGCTGCAAGCCAACCCCGTCGATCAAGCTTGCCACCAATACCGAGATGTACCGCCGCATGACTGACGACATGGACATCAATTGCGGTGATGTCATTGATGGGATGTCGATCGAGACCAAGGGTCAGGAAATTTTCGAAAAGATTCTGCGGGTCGCTTCGGGCTCGCATACCAAATCGGAAGATCTGGGCTACGGCGAACTTGAATTCGTGCCGTGGCAAATCGGAGCGGTCATGTAACGCTGTCACCAGTCGCACAGGCTGATAACGCAAGTGGGGTAACGTCAGATGGTCAAAGTCGCCGCGATATTCGGTCTTTCAATGATCTCACTTGCCGCGAACGCCGCGGACTATCCCGCTGCAAAGGAAGGTGACTGGGTTGCGCGCGACTTTCGTTTTCACACCGGAGAAGTTCTTCCCGAGGTTCGCCTTCACTACCGGACGATCGGGAAGCCAGAGGGCATTCCAGTTGTCGTCCTGCATGGTACCGGCAGTTCCGGACTGAGCATGTTGACGACTGCCTTTGCCGGCGAATTGTTCGGACCGGGACAGCCACTCGACGCCGAGAAATATTTCATCATCCTTCCCGATGCGATCGGTCACGGGAATTCGACCAAGCCGTCGGATGGGCTGAAGACGAAGTTTCCGCAATACAACTACGCCGACATGGTGGATGCGCAGTATCGCCTGGTCGCAGAGGGACTTGGCATCAAACACGTGCGCATGGTCATCGGCAATTCGATGGGTGGCATGAACGTCTGGCTATGGGGCGAGAAATATTCTGGCTACATGGACGTTCTCGTACCTATGGCGTCGCAGCCCACTGCAATGGCATCGCGCAACTGGATCCTGCGCCGCATGATGCTTGAGTCGATCCGTCAAGATCCCGAATATGCAAGCGGCAACTACACCAGCCAGCCGCACTCGGTGAGGCTTGCCAGCGCGTTCTTCGCATTCGCCACCTCCGGTGGCACGCTCAACTATCAGAAACAGGCGCCGACGCGCGCCCAAGCTGACAAGCTTGTCGATACACGCCTCGCCGCGCCGGCGACATCCGATGCCAACGACTTTCTTTGGCAGTGGGGCTCGTCGGGCGACTACGACGCTTCGTCGGATCTGGAGAAGATCGAGGCTCGGCTGTTGCTGATCAATGCGGCCGACGACGAGCGAAATCCGCCGGAGACTGGCATCACCGAAGCGGCGATGAAGCGCGTTAAGAACGGAAAACTGCTTCTGATCCCGGCGAGCGAACAGACCTCCGGCCATGCCACGACAGGCAATGCCAAATTCTACAAACAGGCACTCCAGGAACTGCTCGACAGCGCGCCGCAAAAAGGGATGTAGGTCGAGCTACCAGCCGGGCGCTTACTTTGAACAGAGTCTGCGCGGCCCATCGCTCGGCTGATAGGTACAGTCGGTTGCCCGGAATGATCGATACGCTGACGTGCAGGCATTCACGTTGCAATGCACTTGCGGTTCCGGCGTCGCGGCTGGTGCTTCGGTCGCGGCCTGCGCCGCCGCCCCCGATGACGCCGAAGGGCTCGGCGTCAGGCCTGGCGCAATAATCGGCGCGCCGAGATTCGTGCGAGGGGTTGTCGGCACCGGCGGATTCACCGGCGCAGAAATATTTGGCTGGACGGGCGGTGCGGCCAAAGGGGCCGGCGTGTTTGGCACGGCGACAGTTGGTTTGCTCGGCGGCCGCGGTAGAGGCGGAGCCGCGGCGCTCAATCCCGCCTTGGTGTCCACCATGGGGGACATGGGTGCCGATACCCAGTCGAGTCCCAGCAGCACGCTACCGAGCGCAATCAACAGTACCGCCCCATAGACCGCATGCTGCATCGCTTCGCCCTCCGTCAATGATACCACGCTCAGCCATGACGACGCAGCAGTTCCCATGCTACACAGCGCCGCCATGAACAGTTCGCTCGGAACAATGGCGAAAACGCCGTCGCTAAAGGACTTTCGGCGCATTGTCGTCAAGGTCGGATCCTCGCTGCTGGTGGATTCTGCCGCCGGCGGGCTCAAGCGCGAGTGGCTCGCATCCCTCTCGGCCGATATTGCCGCCCTGCACAAAGATGGACGTGACGTTCTGGTTGTCTCTTCCGGCGCGATTGCGCTGGGGCGTGCGGTGCTCAGGCTGCCAACGGGCGCGCTCAAGCTCGAGGACAGCCAGGCGGCCGCTGCGGTCGGTCAGATCGCGCTCGCGCGCGCGTGGTCCGAGGCACTCGGTGCGCATGCGCTCACTGCAGGTCAAGTGCTCGTCACCTTGGGTGATACCGAAGAGCGCCGCCGCTATCTCAATGCCCGCTCCACCATCGCCAAGCTGCTCGAGTGGCGCAGCGTGCCGGTGATCAACGAGAATGACACCGTCGCGACGACAGAGATTCGTTACGGCGATAACGACCGACTTGCTGCGCGCGTTGCGACAATGACGAGCGCCGACCTGCTGGTGCTGCTTTCCGACGTCGGCGGACTTTACGACAAACCGCCCACCTCTGGACACGATGCCCGGCTGGTGCCGGTGGTTTCTCGCATCACGCCGGACATCGAAGCGATGGCAGGTGCTTCCGGCTCCGAACTTGCGCGCGGCGGCATGCTCACCAAGATCGAGGCCGGCAAGATCGCCACCACCGCCGGCACTCATATGGTGATCGCATCGGGGCGCGTGCAGCATCCGCTTGAAAAGATCGGCAAGGGCGCAGCCTGCACCTGGTTTCTCACCCCGGCTAATCCGGTCACCTCGCGTAAAAAATGGATCGCCGGGTCGCTTGAACCGCGCGGCGCGCTCATCATCGATGCGGGCGCGGTGAAGGCGTTGCGTGGCGGAAAGAGTCTGCTGCCGGCGGGCGTGATCAAGGTCGAGGGTGGCTTCGGACGAGGTGACGCCGTGTTGGTCCGCGGCCCGGATGGACACGAGGTCGGCCGCGGCCTTGTTGCTTACGACGCAGACGATGCGGAAAAAATCAAAGGCCGTTCGTCAGCTGATGTACTGCTGATCCTTGGCTACACCGGGCGCACCGAGATGATCCATCGCGACGATCTCGTGCTTGGCGGTGAATAGTCACAAACTTGCGGAACCCGGATTCCTGCTCTGCGTTATCGAAAAGCGACACCGGGAAAAAGGCGATTGACCGATCGCCCGTCAGCCCCAGCCCACCGGAGGCTGGGGTTTTCGCATTTCGGAAAGTCGGCCAATGGCCGATCAACCCGTCCCGCTCGCGATCTGGCTAAACCTTCGGTCCGCCAGTGAATCGGCAGCCCGACCGTGATGAAAAACACGCCGAACTGCCTCGGCCAATGGCCGACTGGCTCAGCGCGCGCGGGATCTACGGGCGCGCCGTCCGGTTGGAGCAGATTTCCGCTTGGGCGGCCGGACCGGCAGCGGGAAGAACGTGCCGTCAGGGAATTCCAGGTACCGGCTGAACACCTGCACCTGGCCTTCGCCGCCGCGTTTACCTTCGATCACGAATTTGGTGCCCACAGGAAACCGACTGGGAAGACGGCCCGAAGCGTACGCCATGGTAACCTCCTGCAACATCGTCACCCTGGCACTCCAATGTGTAGGTCAATTGATCCGTTGCAGGGCGCGCATTTTTATCCACGTTATCCCCAACGGCGGACCCTGCCATGCGCCAGACGGCCCCATCTCGCCGCCACATATCTGACGTGGTAGGGAAGTGCTGACGAACAAGGGTTTTTAGAGTTTTTCGGTCATGACGGCGTCGCTCAAAAGCATCGAGGGAACCGGTGATATCGCCAGTGTCATGCGGGAGATCGGGCTTCGCGCCCGCGTGGCGAGCCGTGTCCTCGCGCTTGCCCCGGCAGAGCAGAAAAACCGCGCCCTCGCGGGGATGGCTGCCGCCGCCCGGGAGCAGGCTTCGGCGATTCTTTCGGCCAACGCCGAGGACGTGG
>DASRAF010000022.1:0-19839 GCA_035638295.1 Pseudolabrys sp. | reverse complement strand
ATCGTGTCGCTTGGCGATGGTACGAAGGTCTTCCGGGCCCTGCTCGCTGAAAACATCGATTTCGGCCTGACACCAGGCGCGCCCACGATCATCGGCCGTTCAAATGGTGCGACCGTCAAGGCACTTTCCGCCAATCTGCCGAAGTTCGAAGCCTCGATGATCGTGCGCGCTGAAATCAAGACGATGGAAGATTTGAAAGGCAAACGCATCGGCATCCAGGAGCCTGGCGGTTTTGCGGACATTTTGAGTCGTGCCGTATTGCGCGCAGGAAAGATCGATCCGAAGGAGGTTAACTTCGTGGCGATCGCCAGCGAGGATGTTCCGGCGCTCGTTGCCAATCAGGTCGATACGGCCATCCTGCATGTCGAACAGGAAATGCTGGCCAAGAGCAAGGTGCCGGACCTGCACGCGATCGGGCGCATGTGGGAGTTGCAACCGAAGACGCTCTACACATTCCTGTCGGCGAACGAAAAGACCATCAAGGACAAGCCCGAGATTGTGCAGGCAGTTGTCTCAGCCAATATCGAAGCCACCCGGATCATGTATACCGACAAGGCCAAAATCATGCCGATTCTGGTCAAACAAACGGGATACCCGGAGAAAATCCTGTCCGACAGCTTCGATTTCATGGTCAAGGAATGCATCTGGGACGCAAACAGCGGACTTGGTCCCGAGCGGATCAATTTTACTGCCGACTTGATGACCAAGGTCGGCAATATCAAAGAAGGCAAGACGCCCAAGTATGAAGACGTTGTGGATACGTCATTTGCGAAGAAGGCGATCGAACAGCTTGGCGAATGGAAGGGGCCGGTCTGCCCGACCGCGGCGTTCTGAGCTGCCTTAATCAAAGGTCGCCGGGCGCCGCCGTTGGCGCCCGTTGCACTAAGGACGATGTCGGAAGAATGACGACGAGCGTTGCCAACCAACTTCAATCCGCTCCCCTTGCTGAGGGCGAATCGAAGACAGTTGTAACCAAAACACCGTGGTGGGACCGGCCAGCGCTGTTCCGCTACGGCTTTGTTGCGCTGATCCTCATCGTCTGGGAGATCGTCGGCCCGTTCATCAATCCGATCTTTTTTACATATCCGACGAAGATCGCAGCTGCGTTTTATACGACCACTGTGTCTGGCGAATTGCCGTACTACCTCGCGCAAAGCCTGGAGGTCATGGCCTACGGCCTGACTATCGCCCTCATCGTCGGCATCCCCCTTGGTATTGCGATGGCCCGCGTACGTTGGCTCGATTGGGCGCTCGATCTGCCTATCAATGCTTTGTACGCGACGCCTCTGGTCGCGGTGGTGCCTTTGCTGGTGCTGTGGTTCGGGATCTATCTCAAGGCGAAGATTATTGTCGTCTTCCTCTTCGCGGTTTTCCCGGTGCTGATCAACACCTATCAAGGCGTCCGCGAGTGCGACAAGAACATGCTTGAAGTCGCCTATTCGTTTCGCTCCAGCGAGTGGCGGGTGTGGCAGGATGTGCTGCTGCCCTTCGCGGTGCCATACATCATTGCGGGCATCCGTCTCGCCATCGGTCGTGGACTGATAGGCATGATCATTGCCGAGTTCTACACCACGATTTCCGGCCTTGGATTCATGATCACACGTTATGCCAACGTATTTGAGATGGATAAGACGTTCGTGCCCGTGATTGTGCTGATGGTGCTCGGCGTTTCTCTGACTTCGCTGCTCAAGTGGGTTGGCCGGCGCATTGCGCCCTGGAGCAGCGCCAATCGTTAGACGCTCGGCTTATTGAATTTTCCGCGCCCTCGCACGAGACTTCGGCGTCGGTGTATCCGTATCTTTGCGCGGAGGTATATATGATTTTCGGTCTGTCGATTCAGACATTCACCTTCATCCACGTCATTATCAGTCTGCTGGCGATCGCAAGCGGCATCCTTGTGTTGATCGGCATGCTTCGCTCGAACCAGATGCCGGGATGGACCGCCTTCTTCATGCTGACCACTGTCCTGACCAGCGTTACGGGATTTCTTTTCCCGATACGCGGACTCACGCCGGCGATAGGTACCGGCATAGTCTCGCTGATCCTGCTGGCACTCGCGCTGTACGGGCACTACAGCAAGCATCTCTCAGGCGCCCTGGCGATGGATCTACGTGACGACTGCCGTCGCCTCGCTGTATCTCAATGTGTTGGTGCTGATTGTGCAATCATTCCAGAAAATTCCGGCCCTCACGCCGCTGGCGCCGACGCAGTCCGAGCCGCTATTCCTGATTGCCCAGGCGATCGCTTTGTTCGCCTTTGTCGTACTTGGCACTCTCGCGGCCACCAGGTTTCGTCCAGCCGCGATTAGCGGCTGCTTCAGCCATTTGGCGAAACTGCGGAGCCCTCGCGTGCTCGCCAACATCGCGCGTTAACGCGCCATTAGCCACGCCTGCGAAGAGTCCATCAACTCGCTTCACAAGTTACAGACGTCGCCTCTGCCTAGGCGTCTTCCGGCCTATCGACGAAGACAAGGCCCGCTTTGGCAAGCGGTTCGCGCATTTTGTACATGTCGAGGCTGAGCGTTCCAGCCTCAAGTTGCTTCCGCTTTCCGTCTTCGTCGTCCTTGCGCTTTTGCGCCTTTTGCGCCGTCTCGATGGCGAGCTTTTTCGGGATGACGACAACGCCGTCGTCGTCCGCAACCACGACATCGCCCGGTTCGACGTTAACTCCGGCGCACACGACAGGGACGTTGACCGCGCCGAGGGTCGCTTTCACCGTGCCTTTGGCTGAGATTGCCTTCGACCACACCGGAAAGCGCATGTCCGATATTGGACGGACGTCGCGACAGCCGGCATCGATCACGAGACCGATGACGCCCCGTGCGCGCAGCGCGGTCGCCAGCAGCTCGCCGAACATGCCATCCGAATTGTCGGCGGTGCAACCGACAACGAGCACATCGCCTTTCTGGCACTGTTCGACCGCAACATGGATCATCCAGTTGTCGCCTGGTTGGGCGAGCACCGTGACCGCAGGCCCCGCGATCTGGGCGCCGGCCCAGATTGGGCGCATGTAGGGCTTCATAAGCCCCGAACGGCCGAGGGCTTCGTGAGCAGTAGAAACACCGACTCCGGCGAGAGTGCCTATCGCGTTGTTGTCGGCGCGTTTGATATTGCGAACGACGACGGGTTTCATTTCAGAATCTCCTCCACGGTCGGGAACAGGCGCTGATAGGCCTCACCATAAGTCATCGGCACACCGGTGTTGCGGCTGCCCTGAATACCTCGATTGAGCGCAACGCGCTCGTAATAGCCCCACAAGTGCTTTTGTGCAGCGAGGATCTGAAAGGCCTTGTATTTCTGTTCCCAGACTTCGTCGATTTTCAAAATGAGATTGGGCTTGTAGTTGCACATCTCCGGCTGGTGCGGCTCGAACAGGAATACCGGGGGTGCGGAGTACTTGTATTTTGCATCGGGCTTGTGGCCCATCGCCTGCGCCGCGACGCGGGTTTCCTGCGCGAAATGGGCAGCATTAGGGTGGTCGAAATTGTACGGGTCCTCGAGTGCGTGTGTGAGGACGAACGACGGATTGAGTTCGCGGTAGGTATCGACCATGCGGTCGAAATGCGTATCGTTGAGTTTGAGCGGATAATCGCCGCAATCGAAAAACTCGACGTCCGCGCCGAGCAATTTGGCGGCTCGCTCGGCCTCATCTTTGCGGCCCGCCTTGACCTTTTCCAGAGTAGCCCCCGGCTCCTTCCAGGCAAACTGGCTCTCGCCGCGCTCGCCGTATGACATGCATACAATTTTGACCCGATAGCCACGCTTAGCGTGCAGAGCGATGGCACCGCCCGCGCGCCAAACGAAATCTCCGGGATGGGCGGTGATCACCAGCCCGGTCTTGTTGTCCGCCATGCGCCGCTCCTTTTCCGTATCGCGCTGTTAAACTAGGTAGAGTGCCGGGCGGTCAAGCCGTCGAATGAACTGCCTTATGGAGCCGTTTCACAATGGCAAATGCCACGACTCTGCAAATTGTGCTTGGCGACTACCCGCACACGTTGCCGCTCAAAAGCGGAGAGATCACGTCGCCGTGGCTGAAGCTCGAATTTGTAGAGGTCAAGCCGCTGTACCAGGCCTTCAAGCCGATGGTCCGCGGGCACGCCTATGACGCCAGCGAAATGGCGTTGGTCACGTATTTCCAGGCGAGGGACCATAATAAAGGTTTGAATTTACTCCCCGCGGCGATGCTGGCGCGGTTTCAGCATGGCACCATGCTTTTCAACGCCGAACGTCGCAAACTTGCGCCAAATGATCTTCCTGGCCAACGGATCGGTGTGCGTTCCTATAGCCAGACCACGGGCGTGTGGCTCCGAGGCATCCTGCAGAACGATTACGGCGTGGATCTCGGCGGCGTGCAGTGGGTGACATTCGAGGACGGACACGTCGCGGAAGCCGGCGACCCGCCCGGCGTTGTCCGGGCACGCGCCGATCAGGACATCACGGCTATGCTCATAGCAGGAGAACTCGACGCGGCAATCTATGGCGCGGCCTTGCCCAAGGATCCCAGGCTGCAAAGTGTAATTCCGGATCCGGACGGGGCAGCACGAACCTGGTACGGCAAGCACGCGTTGGTCCCTGTCAATCATATGGTTGTGGTCACCGATGAGTTTGCCCGATCCAATCAGCCGGCTGTCGCCGAGCTTTATCGTCTGCTCGAGGAGGCCAGAAAGGCTGCGCCGCCGCCCGGCGCTATCGACACCGCGCCCTTCGGCAAAGAGAACAATCGGCGCTGCCTCGACCTGCTTTTGTCATATTGCAAACAGCAAAAACTGATTTCAGAGCGGCTCAAATTCGAAGACCTCTGGTGAACAACGAACAAACGGAGTGATTGATGAAGAAAACTTACACCGGCGGCTGTCAGTGCGGGAAAGTCCGGTACGAGGCGCAGGCCGATATCGGCGAAGTCATTACTTGTAATTGTTCGCGCTGCCGCAAGCTGGGCTCGTTGCTTGCTGCCGTCGCAATCTCGGACTTCAAGCTTCTGTCAGGCGAGGGCGAAACGACCGAGTACCAGTTTAACAACCGCAGGATTCATCACCCGTTCTGCAAGACCTGCGGGATTCAGTCGTATGCCTATGGCAAGGGCCCAGGCGGCAGGGAAATGGTGATGCTCAACGTTCGTTGTCTCGACGGGGTCGACGTGGAACAGTTCGCGGTGAAGAAATTTGATGGTGCCAGCCTGTAGCGCGGCGGCTGCCGATAAAATCGCGCCGGATAAGAGGGTCCCTCAAAAGCCATAACGGGCAGACCGTCGTCCACCCGTCACAAGCTCTCGGATCCATTCCTGGCGCGAACAGGCCGAAACCTGCAACGCAGGTACCAGTTACTGAGAGCCAGGGCCGGTCGTCACGAGCCACGAATACTGCAAGCAGCACCCACGTCCCATGCCCAGTCCGGTCATGGCGGCCATCCGTGTTCGACAGAGCCGAAGATGGGTGACCTGTCGGAAAGCGTACAACTGCCGCTCGCCAAGGCAAGTCCTTAGAATCGCTGTTGATAAGAACGAGGATAAGAATTTTCTAAGTGGATGACGTTGCTACGGAAAAAGTCGAACGGTGAAGACCGAAAGAGGCGTAGTGAGTCCGTAGTAATCAGAGCTTCGCCTCAGACCCCCCCGTTGCCGGAAGTTGGTGATCATTTTGGTGATCATTTTAAAGGCCGTCACTGCTCTACCCTCCTCCCGGTGGCAGGTAACAAAAAACGTCACCACCAAGGCCGATGAAGATAATGCCGTGCCCGGTCGGATTGCCGCTGCCCCATTTGATTTTGCTGTTGGGCACTGCGATCCGCGTACCAGCCTCAATATGCTGTGCCCGGCCGAGCTTTTTATCGTCACGTGTATCGGTGATGATGGCGACGTACTGATCGCCCTTCACCTCATAGCTGTCAGCCCAATAAGCGTCAGTCTCGCCGCAACAAGAGAGGAATGGGTTGTCAGGCTGCCTCAGTTCGCGGAACCACTTTCGGACTAGCGGATCAACGTCTTCCCATTGACCAAGGTCACGTGCCGGTGCCTTGGAAACGAAAAAGACAAACACTGCCGCCCCCAAAGCCCACAGTAAGGACCTCTGCATTGGGCTTAAATGCTCGGAGAACTCTGTCAGGCGATATGTGGTAGCGCCGGAACAAAAACCAATCTTAAAGATTTCAGTCGCACTAGCATGGAGGGGTGCGATGGCTACCGCTATTTCCAATTGGCGCTTACTCGAAGCCGATATTGTCGATTGCCTTCAGCAACATGGCGTGAAGATTACTCGCGATAACTTCGGCAATCCCCATTGTGCTACCATTAACATCCATGAGCTTGCACTGGAGTTGAGTGAGCGTGGGGTGATGGTGATGGCAACGCCAGTGGCGGTTACGGCGCAGGGAAATCCAAGCTTCTGAAAAGTTAGTTCGGGGCCCCCACGATACAGTCATAGAAATCGAGTGCGGTCCAAGCTGTACCGCCCATCCTTTATAAATCCGCCAGAGGTTATCTCAATGGCTGGGTACAAGGGGCGCATAAGCACAAAAGAAATCGAACGCCAATATCCGCATATCGTTGAGCTAATGGTGCCACTGGAAGGCTTCGGTCCCACGCTCAACATTATGCACGATTGGCACACTGCTCGGGGCATTCAAAGTCGACGAGGCAGCGGTCACTATCACAAAGGCCGTCATTATGTTCGATGGTGCTTTGCCAATCCGGAAGATGCAAAGGCATTTCAAGCCGAGTTCGGTGGTAAGCTAATTAGGCCATCAATGTAGTCGGCCCAAGAATGTAGGTGCAGAGCGTCGGACCCAGAGTTAGTCGATCAACAACACATCACGAATGTGCAGTGCAAACAGGTATGTCCGCTTTGGGCCAGAAGCGGACATTTCACGAATTGTCGGGAACGGCGCCGCTTGCGGTGAAACCGGGCTGTTTTTCGATAGCCCGGATCGAGCCGATATCGTTGACCCAATGCTGTGCTGAACGAGACCAATATTGCAATTTGGGGGTAAATTGCTTGCGTTGACGAACCGTGCCCAGACGAAGGAAGTAAACTTTCGGGTCTCCTCCAACTGTCGTGGAATAGATTGGTGTTCCGCAATTCGGACAAAATGATTGTGGCCGGGCGGTGCCGCTTTCGGCCGTCTTTACATATATTTTCAATTCGCCAGAACGAAGCTTGAAAGAACCTTCTTGCGTTGGAAGAACGGTACGAAACGCCGAACCCGATAAGGTCTGACAGTCGGTACAGTGGCAGATCGTAGCTTTTGCAGGATCGGCTTCTGCTTCATACACGATATAGCCGCAGTGACACCCTCCGTCGATTTTCATCACTGACCTCCTGCACTTTTTGAAAGCATAGCATCAGGAGCGTAGGGACCAACGCAGTGGTGACCATTTCTTTTCACACTTTGACCACCCGCTGGCAGCACTGCTGACATCATCTCCTGGCACTGTCTGACCAAGGATAAGGGGGTCCAGTCCCAACGCCCCCAAATCATGGCAGGCAAGGGCATTCTGTGCTCCCATCCCTACGCCCAGCGCCCTTGCCAAACTTTAAAGGCTGCCCTCTGAGGCAACGAGGGGCAGCCTTTTCATTTGTTGTTCGCACAGATTACAGATGATGGATTGCAGTTAGCGATGATCACCGCAATAGCGTCGGTCCGTAGTGCACCGTCAGTAATACGGTAGCCAAGCAGACAATTAATGTGACCACAAACGCAGCAGCCGCCGTGTACGCATCGTGGTCATTATTCCATGCAGACATTCGCATGAATTAGCCTAGCCCGCGCCTCAGCGTTTGTTGACGGCTGCCAGAAGCTTGTTGGAGGCGGCCAACAACGCAAGGTTAGAAGGTATGGGCTTTGGAATTTCCACATAGATTGATTGCTTGCGCTATCGCCATCGATGCCTTTGCTACTTCGCTACGACATTGCTAGGCCGATGACCGTTCTAGCGCTGTCATGATCTATGACGCTGGATTGCGCTATGACTGTTCCGTTACCCCGAAGCCGGACATGTGCAGTGCAACAGCCAATGTCTGCTTTGGGCCAATGGCGGACATCGCGGTCTCGAAAGCTTCGGCTAAAGCGGAGTTATTCACCCGTAAGTTCGTGCTCCTCGACCGTGCGCTCAAATTTTTCCGCCACACTTTTGATCCGATAATTGAGGCGGTTATCTCTCTCAATTGGCAGTACTCGAACGATCTCGCATTGCCCCGAACCGGCACCCCCGAACGTCCCATGAAAATAGACAGTCTGACCGACGGCGTATTTATGCGTCATTTGCAGGTAGGCTGTCAGCGATCCGATACCATGTCTCGGCGATATGCTCTAACATGATGCGATGCGATTGCTCTTTCGCTTGTTGAGCCAAGCTCAGGCATTCTTTTCCTCGGTCTCGGCAAAATTCGGCGCTTAGAGAATTGTTGGAAGAAGTCATCAGGCATCCTACCCCAGTGTGAATTAATTGTCGCGCGCCTGTTGCTCAACCAGCTTTGCGATGCGTTCGTAGTCTTCGGCGATCCGCAGCATGATCGCCTTAGGTTCACCGTGCTTCATGTCGTCAGCAATCGTGCGTACTTCCTCAGCGCGGAAACGCCAATATTCTGGATTGTCCAATTTGTTCTCGGGCATAGGTCAACCGTAATTTGCTTGGGCGCCGCCCATACCGTTCCTGTGCTCTGATCAGAGCGATGCGTCTATAAAATTTGACATTGTGCGGTGCGATGTTCTGCCTGCCTCACCGTTGGCTGGCTTCCGCCAATGCCGCCATCGGATCGGGATTACTCATCGAACCCATTTGTGATTTAAAGGGTCAGCCCTCGATGATCATTGCTTGGGGGATGACCGTTCTAACGGCGGCCAGCGTTTCCACTAAATTCACAGAAGGTATGGGTCTTCAAAAACTTCAATCACATATGCGCAGGTGGTCTGCCCCGATCCGGCGAAGCAAATTTTGGCCCCGGCCCCCTCATCTTTCGACGCCAAAGATAATTTCATGCGCAAGGATGATTCAAACGTCAGCACAACAACGCAACTAAGATGCTCGAATAATTATTGACCGCTTTCGAATGTAAGCGCCGAAGTAAGCGACCCCTTTCGCATGGGAGGCATCCCGTGAACGGAAAATGACGCTGGCTCGCTATTACGCCAAGCAAGCGGTCAAGGCTCAGTACCAAAGGCAAGGGATACGTTGGCAGCACACTCCCGGTTCTGTGCTTCACGACGCCACTATGGCTTATCTCGACCGACACTGCGAAGAGTTGGTTGCCCTTGCCACTACACGTTATCGAAGTTTCGTTGAGAGTGGTCTATTGCGACCCGAGAGAAAGCGAAGGAAACCAAACCAATGAGTGACCTTGCCGTTACGGGTAATGTGAAAAGTCACGTTACTGATCCTCACCGACGGAAGGACTTCCTTGATCCAACGGAGATGAAGGCTTTCCTTGAAGCTGCCAAAGCCGGTCGCCAAGGGGTCCGAGATCATCTCCTCTTTCTAATGATGTACCGCCACGGTCTGCGCTGTAGTGAAGCGGTTGACCTCCGAGTTGAGGACATAAGCTTTGATAGAGCTACGCTATGGGTCAAACGATTGAAGGGCTCGAACTCGGGGACACATCCGATTGAAGGTGATGAGCTACGAGCAATCCGGCGCTATCTCAACTCTCGCCAAGACAACTTGCCTTGGCTCTTTCTCTCAGAACGCCAAGGACGGCTAACTCGGTTCGCAGTTAATTACATTGTCAATCGAACCGCCGAAGCAACGGGGTTCACTAATTTTCATCCGCACTGTCTTCGGCACTCATGTGGTTATGCGTTGGCTGATCGAGGCGTTGATCTACGAACAATTCAAGAATGGCTTGGGCACAGATCGATTGAAATGACTGTGAGATAAACGAGGATTTGCCAGCGAAGGTTCAATGTACTTTGGCGAGGCTAGTCTTTCGAGCCTTTGATGCCGAAGCGGTTAGGAATTGGCGTTTGTTAGAAAGCGAACGCAGCATCATTCATGCCGCTACACTAAGAGGCTGCATGTGCAAGTCCCCCTATCCCTAGGTCAAGAAAGAATTTATTAGCCCCAACCGCTTTATGTTCGTTGAGCAGCCACAATCTATCGTAGAAATAGTGGCCCCGACCTCAGGGGGTCGATTGGGGACGGGGTGTGAGATCGGGGCCTGCTCCCTCTTGGGGATCGAGGAGCGGCCCCGAATCTTACTCCTCTCCCTAGTCTTAACGACATTAATAGTTAGCAATGCTGCGCCGCAGAGAGATGCCGCACGGCATGTCAGAGTGATGTCAGTTTTATTTAAAGCCGGGGAATTGGAACGCCCAATATACGCCTACGCTTCCTACGCTTCGTTTTCCGCTTCTTGGTTTTCCTCGCCTTGCGTCGCTTGGCCATCTGGTGCCTCGCTCGTTTCAGCCGAGGCAAGAGTACAGCCGATTAAGAAGCTGAGCTAGAGCTAGACCCTTCGAACAATCCGATCAGCCATTGAGGATTGCTCGATGATCTCCGTTGGTTCGAAAGCCAAGAAGTTGTGTCAGTCCGAGCCATCATCCGGTGAAAATCCTCAATGATGGCTCGGCTATTTGGGGAAAATCAGTCCCTGGATGCTTTGGTCAAACCCGTCTTGAACTGCTCAAAAGCCGAAAGGGTTGCTTGCTGAGCAAGCTCCCCAAGTTCCTTAGTCTGTTCGGTCAGTGTCGTTAGCTGCCGTTGGGCATTTGAGGTTGAAAGTTCGACGAACTCCGAAGGCGACTTCGTCCCAGATAACTTCTGATAAAACTCCATGGCGGCTCGTGTATTAGCCTGAGCAAACTCCATCCACTTGCTGTTGTAATCTTGTATCCCTTTTAGGCCCACCGCATAGCTATGCTGCATACCATTGGCCGCTTCAGTGGCGGACGTGCTCATTCTTTCAAAAGCGTCCTTCGCTTGGGTAGAGACCTTCTCAGCCATTAGACACTCCTCTTTCTTAAAGGGCGTTCCTCTCCGACCCAAATTAATCGACTACATATAAATTGCGGAATGATGCGGGGCAATGACAGCATGATCAGAAAGGTAGCGATGTAATCCGTTTTGGCATGGATGGGCTTGGGTACAGCGAATATCAATTACACCGCCATTTTGAAAGCTGAGAGCCAGGCTGCTCGCTAAGCTCACTACTACAAACCGCTTTCTGCGTTTCGCTGTTCTTCTCTGTTTGGGCTTAGCTCTCTTCGCCAGGCCATTGATTGCCTCCACTCCCCTCAATAGCGACAATTCAGCGCATCAGCACAGGTCTGAGGATTAAATAAGACGTGCGTCTGCAATCGGTTAGCCCAGGATCGTTCCTTTGCCGCGACCGTTTTTGCTCTGCTCGATCATCACCGTGTCGTGCTTGAGCGCGAGTTGTTTTGTCAGCTCTGCATTCATCAATTGCTCCTGCGATAGCGCGTGCATGGCGGCAAACATTCCTTCAGTACCTGCCGGGCTGTAGATCATGAGCATGCGCACGCCGTCTTTGGACGTCACCTGATGCGGCACGCCGGGTGGAATGTGAACGCAAGATCCTTTCTGCGCGTGAAACAGTTCATCGCCGACCTGGAAATCCGCGCTGCCGTCGAAAACGTAAAACGTTTCGTATGCCTTGATGTGGTAATGCGCGCGAGACTGAAAGCCCGGTTTGCAATTCTCTTCCACCACCTCGAACGTCTGCGCGGTGTCGTCGCCGGTAATCTTCACGATGACTTCGTTGGCCTTGGCGTAGACGTTTCCCGCACCCGGCGGTGAATGCTTGCCCTTGTCGCCTGTTTTTTTGCTCATGAATTCCTCCACCTCGTCGGGCTGGACGCGCGACAAAAATAGCACGACATTCATCGCATCAGCTACCCGATCGAGGAAACTCTCATGAAGCCAACATCTGCCCGTGATCGGCTCGAGTCCGCGCTCGGTCGCATCGATGATCCGCAAGGCGAGGGCGCGCGGGCTTGCCTCACGGTCTATCGGGACCAGGCGAAAGCCGCCGCCGACGCCGCAGATGCTCGCGCAAAGGCCGGAGTTTCGCTGGGGCCGGTCGATGGAACGATCGTTAGCATCAAGGATCTTTTCGATGTTGCCGGTGAAGTCACGCGCGTCGGCTCCAAGGTGTTTGCCGAGGAAGGAAAGCCGGCAGCCGCCGATGCGCCGGTGGTCAGGCGTCTTCGCGCGGGCGGCGCAATAATCGTCGCCAAGACCAACATGAGCGAATTTGCATACACGGGTATCGGCGCAAATCCGCATTTCGGAACGCCAGGCAATCCGGCCGATCGAAAGCGCGTGCCGGGCGGGTCGTCGTCTGGCGCGGCCGTTGCCGCCGCTGACGGCATGTGCGAGATCGCGATCGGGACCGACACTGGCGGCTCGTGTCGTATTCCCGGTGCACTGTGTGGGGTCGTCGGTTACAAGCCGAGCCGGCAACGCATTCCGACGAATGGTGCATTTCCGCTGTCGTACATCATTGACTCGATCGGATCGATTGCTCGTTCGGTCGAGGCGTGCGCGCGCGCCGATGCAGTCATGGCCAACGAAACGTACGTGCCGCTCGAGCCGGTACCGCTCGCCGGACTGCGAATTGGTGTCGCGGAAGGCTACCCGCTGGAGAATCTGGATGAGACGGTGGACCTGAAATTCTCTGACGCGGTTGCGAGACTGAAAAAGGCCGGCGCGCACCTATCCAAAGAGAAGCTGTCGCTTTTGGATGAGATGGCACAGGTCAACAGCAAAGGCGGCGTTCAGCCGGCCGAGGCTTTTGCCATTCATCGTGATCTTCTGTCTCGACGCGCGGACGCGATCGATCCGAATGTGCGTGTCCGACTTGAGCGCGCGCGCGATATCAGTGCCGCCGACTACATTGATATGGTGCGGGAACGGGCACGCCTCATCCGTATGATGGATATCCGAATTGCCGATGTCGATGCCCTCGCCTGGCCAACGACTCCAATGGTCGCGCCGACCATGCAAGAGGTTGCGGCGCCAGCCGAATTTGCGCGCAAGAACGCAATGCTTTTGCGGAATACCGTGATCGTGAACTTCTTTGACCTTTGCGCCATTTCAGTGCCAATTCCGCGCGGGAGCGGCCTGCCGGCGGGTTTCATGCTGGTCGCGCGCAACGGGCAGGACCAGCGTCTGTTCCGTATTGCAGCTGCCGTCGAGCGGCTATTTGCGGCATAGCCTGAATCGCTGTTCTGGCTTGTTGACCGGACAAGATATCCGGCATCATGCAGCCAACAGGCCCGAGCCAACAGGCCCAAGCCGCAGGGAGGAACAAGAGAAATGAACCGCAAATTGGATTCGGGCGACAATCGTACAACGCGCCGCACGGTGACGGCCGGGCTAGGCGCCAGCGTCGTCGCCGGTATTGCTCCATTCAATATTCTGCGCGCGCAGGACGCGACGTTGAAGGTGGGCGTGCTGCTGCCGCGCTCGGGCGCGCAGGCGGGAATAGGGCAGGACTGCCAACGGGGTGTCGACATCGCGGCGGGCCTTTTGAAAGAGCTCGGCATGCCGCCGCTCCAGATCATGAATGGCGATACCGAAACGAGCGTCGAGGTGGCGCGCTCCCGCGCCGAGAAGATGATCAGCGACGGGGCGCAGGTCCTCGTCGGCGCATTCGATTCCGGCCAGAGCACCGCGATCGCGCAGGTCGCCGAGCAAAAAGGCATTCCCTACGTCATCAACATCGCGGCCGCCCCACAGATCACCGAGCAGGGCTACAAGTTCGTGTTCCGAAACTTTCCGACCGCCGGCATGATTCTGGCTGACGCCTTCGCCAATCAGAAGGAGATTTTCGAAGCTGCGGGCGCGGCGCCGAAAACGGCAGTCTTCATGCACGTAAACGACACTTTCGGCACGGCCATGAAGGGAGGTATCGGGGCGGTGATGCCGAAATTCAACATGCCCTACAATCTCGTCGAGACGATCGCCTATGACCCGACGTCACGCGATCTCTCGGTCGAGGTCGCAAAGGCCAAGGCAACCGGCGCCGATGCGCTGCTGATGGTCAGCCGGCTCAACGATGCGATCCTGATCACGCGAGAACTGGTCAAACAGCGCTGGTCGCCGATGGCAATCCTGAGCATGGGCCCCGGCTGGTACGAGGATCAGTATCTGAAAACGCTTGGCAAACTTTCGGACGGTCCGCTGAGTTTCGTACCCTGGTATGACCCGAACAAACCGATGAGCAAGAAGCTGGATGAGGCGCTCGCCAAAGCTCATCCGGGGTTCAATCTCAATACCAACCATGTCTATACGTTCGAGGCGCTGCTTGTTGCGGCCGATGCATTCAAACGTGCTCGCTCGACCGATGCCAAGGCATTGGCCGACGCAATTCGCCAGACCAACATCACCGATAACGTCAGCCCCGGTCCCGGCATTCAATTCAATGAAAAAGGCCAGAACGACAAGCTAAAAGACTCGGCAATTCAGAATCGCGGCGGCAAACTCGTCACGGTGGCGCCGAAAGTTGCGGCCAATGCCAAGGTAGAGTGGCCGATGACGCCATACGACAAGCGCGGCTGATAAACTTTACTTTACTCCGGCCGCGGCTTCCGCGGTCGGAGTGTTGCGCCGCTGGGGGCGTTGTGTCGACCGACATCTATCTCAACGTTGCCGTGAGCGGCGTACTAACCGGCCTCGTCTATGGCTTGATGGCGCTTGGGCTCTCCGTGATTTTCGGCGTGATCCGCGTGGTCAATTTTGCCCATGGCGAGATGACGACCGTCGCGATGTATCTCGCTGTCGTCCTGTTCGCCACGCTCGGCCTTGATCCTCTGCTGATGATGGTGCCGATCGCTGGCGTTCTGTTTGTATTCGGCTATGCGCTCCAACGGTGGCTGATTAATCCGTTCATCAGCCGGCCGGAACACAGTCAGTTCATATTGCTCGTTGCCGTCGCGATTATTCTCGCCAACGGCTTGTTGATCGTGTTCGGCCCGGACGCGCGCAGCGTCCAGACATCCTACGCTTTCGACAGCTTCATGATCGGCCCGCTTATCGTCGACGCAACAAAGGCCTTCGCCGGGCTTGCCGCGATCGCTGTCGCAGCGGCGCTGTTTGCGTTTTTCCGTTTAACCCAGCTAGGCACCGCGATCCGGGCCTGCGCCGACAATTACACCGGCGCGCAGGTCATTGGCCTTAATGTGCCGCGTCTTTACGCGCTGACCTTCGGCCTCGGCGCCGCCTGTGTCGGCGCTGCCGGCGCAATGCTTGCGCTGGTTACCGACGTGACGCCGCCGCTCGGGCCATCGTTTACGTTGCTTGCCTTCGTGATCGTCATCGTCGGTGGGCTCGGCTCAATGCCCGGGGCTTTGGCCGGCGGCATCCTTATCGGTGTGATCGCCGCTTTGGCAGGGTTATTATATACGCCGTCCGCCAAGGGCATGTTCGTCTTCGCGATTCTCGTCCTTGTTCTGCTGTTCCGGCCGCAAGGCATATTCGGTCGACGCGCATGATCGCTCGCCTGGCAGAGAACGTTTCGCCTCGCGCTGCAACGGCGCTCGTGCTGCTGCTGCTCGCACTTCTCGTCGCGCCTTGGTTTGCGAACGATTACCTTCTCACGGTCCTGATACTCATTTTTTATTTCGCATACACGGGTCAGGCTTGGAACATCATGATGGGTTTTACAGGCCAGCTGTCGCTCGGCCACGCGATCTACGTCGGACTCGGTGCTTATACGACGGCGGTGCTGTTCAGCTTCTCCGGGATCTCGCCGTGGCTGGGGTCATTTGCCGCGATACTGGTGACAGTATTGTGCGGCGCAATGATCGGGTTTCTTGCCTTTCGATTTCGCGTCTCGGGGGTCTATTTCGCCATTCTCACGATTGCCTTCGCGGAATTCGCACGCATTGGATTTGATCATTTGTCCTACGTCGGAGGCTCCGCCGGATTTTTCTTGCCGGTTGCCAACTACACGCAAAGCGATCTGTGGACGCTGCGCGGCAAGCCCATCATGTTTTACTACCTTTCGCTCGGAATGACGGTGGCTGCGGTTGTCATGTGCCACATCATGATCAGCAGTCGGCTCGGCTATTTCTGGCTGGCTATCCGCGAGGACGAGGAGGCGGCGCGCGCGGTCGGGATCAATACTTTTCGTTACAAATTGATCGCCGTCGTCATCTCGGCGGCGATGACATCGCTCGCCGGTGTATTTTTTGCCTTCTACTACAACAACCTGTTTCCGGAAGAAGTGTTCAGCATCAATCGGTCGATCGAGTTGATCCTGGCGCCGATCTTCGGTGGGCTCGGCACGCTGTTTGGCCCGATCCTGGGCGCGTTCATGCTGACTGGGCTTGCCGAAACGCTCACCACGACCTTGGCCGCGTTGGGCGTCGATGTGCCGGGCGCGAAACAGGTCTTCTACGGAATTTGCCTGTTTCTCGTGATAACGGTCTTGCCGGACGGCGTGTGGCCCTGGCTGTACCGACGCCTGGGCCTGGCGGGGCGGTCCGAATGAGCACGCTCCTGTCGATCGACGGCATCAGCAAACGCTTCCGCGGCCTTGTCGCGGTCGATCGGTTGAGCTTTCAGGTTGATCAGGGCGACATTTTCGCCGTCATCGGCCCCAATGGTGCCGGCAAGACTACGCTGTTCAACATGATAGCCGGGGTGTTTTCACCCGACGGTGGCACCATTGTTCTATCAGGCGAACGCATCAACGGCCTGTCGCCCGACCAGATATGTCGCCGTGGCGTCGGGCGCACTTTTCAGATCGTGCGGCCGTTTCCGGCACTCAGCGTCGAGGACAACGTGATTGTTGCAGCGCTGCTGCATCGTCACCTCGTACCCGATGCGCGCGCGCATGCCGGTGAAGTTCTGCGTCAGCTCTATCTCTACGACAAGCGCGCGCAGCGAGCCTCGGGACTCACGCTGCCGGACCGCAAGCGTCTCGAATTGGCGCGCGCGCTGGCCACAGATCCGAAACTGCTTCTGCTCGACGAGGTTATGGCGGGACTTCGTCCCACCGAGACCGACCGGATGGTCTCGATCCTGAAAGAGCTCAATCGCAGCCGCGGGCTGACCATACTGCTGATAGAGCATGTCATGCGGGCGGTCATGGCGCTCGCTGCCCGCGTTCTCGTGATGCATCACGGTGCCGCGATCGCCGAAGGAGCACCGGACCAGGTGGTGCGCGATCGCGCAGTCATCGAAAGCTATCTCGGTGCGGAGACCGTCTGATGCTCACCGTGGAGAATATCGATGTCTTTTACGGCGATGCACAGGCGCTCGACGGCGTATCACTTGAGATCGAGGAGGGCGCCATCGTTGCCATTGTCGGCGCCAATGGATCGGGTAAAACATCGTTGATCCGTACGATCGCGGGAATGCTTAGTCCGACCCACGGCCGCATTCTCTATCGCGGCACGGACATTACTGGTTGGCCGAGCTACAGGGTCTGCGACCTCGGCATTGGCCAGGTCGCGGAGGGCCGCCAGGTTTTTCCCACGCTCTCGGTCGCCGAGAATCTCGCAATGGGCGCGATGCTTCCGCGCGCACGCAATTTGCGTGAGCAGAATTTCGAAAAAGTCTACGCGATGTTTCCGGTTCTCATGGAGCGCCGGCAGCAGGCTGCGGGCACGCTATCCGGTGGCGAACAACAGATGGTCGCGATCGGCCGATGTCTGATGGGTGCGCCCGACATGGTTCTTTTCGACGAACCATCCCTCGGTCTCGCGCCGGCCGTCGTGCAAAACGTATTGCGGTGCGTGCGGGACCTTAACCGCAACGGCCTAACCTGCGTGCTCGTGGAGCAGAACGTCGCGGTGTCGCTCAAGCTCGCCAGTCACGCTTATGTGCTGGAGAACGGCCGCATCACCATTGCCGGTTCCGGCGAGGCATTGCTCGCCGATGACCGTGTGCGGCAGGCTTATCTCGGGCTTTAGCGCTATTTTAGCGAAGGTCCGATAGTGACCCGCAGTTTTCCGACGCCCTCGACCTCGCATTCGATCTTGTCGCCGGCCACCGTTGCGGCCACGCCCGCTGGGGTGCCCGTCATGATGACGTCGCCGGCTTCGAGCGCGACCATTTCCGACAGCTTCGAAATGGTCTCCGGGACATTCCAGATCATCTGATTGAGATCGCCATCCTGGCGGACCTGGCCGTTCACTTTGAGGACAATCTTGCCTTTGGTCGGGTGCCCGATCTTGCTCGCGGGCATCAACGGGCCACAAGGCGCCGATGCGTCGAATGCCTTGCCTACCTCCCACGGGCGCTTCACGTCACGCGACGCGATCTGCAGGTCGCGGCGCGTCAGGTCGATGCCGACCGCATACCCGAAGATGCAGTCGTTGGCCTTGGCGACCGGTATATTGCGGCCGCCGCTTTTCAGCGCGACCACCAGTTCGACCTCGTGGTGCATGTCTTTTGTCAGCGACGGATAAGGCACGGTGCCGCCGTCCGGCACGATGGCATCCGCGGGCTTGGCAAAGAAGAAAGGCGGCGCACGCTCGTCTTGCCCCATTTCACGGATGTGTTCGATGTAGTTGCGTCCGACACACCAGATACGGCGTACGGGAAATACCTTGTCGGTCTCGGCAACTGCGATTGTGGCTTGCGGCGCGGGCGGGATGACGTAACGACTGTCGCTCATGATGAATAGGCCGTTGGATAATTTTGTCGTTGAAGGGTGCCCCGGTTGCGGAAGAGGGCCGGGGAAAGTTGGCTGTGCGTATCAGGTGCAATGCGGCGCCGTCAACCGCGCTACGCTCATGACGCAACCGCGGTAATGGGGACTGGGGTCTCCTGCTCCTTGAGCTGCAGGCGATAGAAAGACGCGTAACGACCGCCCGTTCGCAACAATTCTTCGTGCCGACCGGATTCCACCACGCGGCCATCTTCGACCACGTGAATGCAATCGGCGTGCGAAACGGTATGCAAACGATGCGCGATCACAAGAGTGGTCCGGCCCTGACAGAGGTGCTCCATCGCCTCGCGCACCTGCAGTTCAGACTCGGAGTCGAGCGCCGCCGTCGCTTCATCCAGCAATATGATCGGTGCATTCTTGATGAGCGCGCGAGCGATAGCGACACGCTGGCGCTGGCCGCCGGAGAGTTGCAAGCCGTGCTCGCCAACGGGGGTCTCGTAGCCGCGCGGGAACGACATGATGAAATCATGTGCATAGGCGGCCTTGGCGGCGGCGACGATCTCTTCTTCGCTTGCACCAGGCTTGCCAAATGCGATGTTTTCCCGAACCGTGCCACGGAACAGGAACACATCCTGTCCGACATATGCGATGTGCTGGCGCAGCGAGTGACGCGAACAAAAGGTCACATCCTGATCGTCGACGAGGATTTTGCCGCGCTTTGCGTCATAGAAACGCAGGAGCAGGTTGAATACGGTCGATTTTCCACCGCCGGACGGACCCACTAGAGCGGTGAATTTGCCCGGCTCCGCCACAAAAGACATCCCACGCAGTACCGGTTCGTCGGGACGGTACGCGAAGTGCACATCATCGAAAGCCAGGCGAGCCTTCTTCACATTGAGGAAAGGCATGTCGCGATCGGGTGGCTCACTGGGCGGGCTGTCCAGAAGCTCAAAGAGAATACGCACGCCGACCAGAGCGCTGTTGAGTTCGATATTCAGACGCGCGAGCCTTTTGGCTGGCTCATAGGCAAGCAAGAACGCGGCGATGAACGAGAAGAACTGGCCCGGCGTCGCGCCGGTTTCGATCACCCGATAGCCGCCATAGGTTACGGCGATGGCGATCGCGCAGCCGCCGAGGGTCTCCATGAGGGGGCTGGCGCGATTGGCAACGCGTGCCATCTTGTTTGCTTCATGCTCGACAGCGGCGACATTGCGATCGAAACGCTCCCGCATGATGTCTTCGAGCGTGAAGGCCTTCACGATGCGAAT
>DASRAF010000021.1:0-4656 GCA_035638295.1 Pseudolabrys sp. | reverse complement strand
GAATACCTCGCAGCCGAGAATCGCATCCTCCGAGCCCAACTTCCCGCCCGTATGCGTCTTTCGGATCCCGAACGATCAACCCTTGCTGAGATCGGTAAGCGACTCGGCCGTACTGCGCTTCAGCAGGTTGCGTGTGTGGCCAAGCCCGATACCATCCTCGCCTGGTACCGGCGGCTCATTGCCCGCAAATTGGGCCCGCCGCGTTCATGCTTGTGGTCGCGGCGGCCGCGCTCACCCTGCGCGTCCTGACATCGAGGGCGGCGAGCGCGAGCTGAATTGTCAGCTAGGGCGCACGCCCGAAGACGCGGGCCGCTTCTCGACGAACTGACGCGCCGTTTGCAGAGCCTATACGCTCGCCTTGCTGTGGCTGGACGAGTGGGAACCGCGCGGACAACCTTGCTCAAATGCGCGCAGCTTCTGCGACCGAAACGGTGGAGCTGATCGGAAGCGAGCCGGCCTACAGGGTGTCGGTGGAAGAGGCGAATGGGCGCTCGCCGGGACGCTTTCGATACAGCCGTTTGTGGAGAGTGGCCCGGCGGTGTCCACAACCGACTGGTAATGGAATGAAACCCCACATATCCGGCCAATCTCTGCCCATTATTCTTGTGTGCCGAGTTTGCGTGCTATGGAGAGGATCTTGGTGAGACGGTTGGAGACGCGCTCAAGACAGCGGCGCGGGGCGCCGTCTGGCAAGGATCGCCGGAACATCTCGAGCAGGTGTTGAGTGGTCAGCAAGGAGTCCACTACTCCTTCCAGGCCGGCGCGGGCAGAGGCGACCTGTGTTTTCGGCTGAGGGGCGAGATGGCGGGGTTCCGAACGGGCCGCATGAAATTCGCGTTGCAGATCAGTCAAGGCGATATCGATGTACAACATGGTCATCTCGGGGGAAGCGTGACCCAGTAACTTCATGATGGAAAGAAACTCGACGCCGGAACGAAGCATCTCGCTGGCATAGGTGTGGCGAAGTTGGTGGGGGACGATGCGTTTCGCGATACCTGCCTCGGCGCAGACCGCATGCAGGTATCTGCGAAGTTGTCGGATCAAGGCTTCCCTGGTGCTGGAACGTGCCAGCAGGCGGCCATCTGCGGGCAATGGATTGAAGGAGCGGAAGAAGCGGAGACGCTGGACCAGTTGACACACGAAGGAGTCTACCGGGACCATGCGTTCGGTCTTCAACTTGCCGAGCGGTACATGAATCGCCCATTGATCGGCGCCGGAGGCGTGGAGGCAATCGAAGGAGAGGTCGGCCGCCTCGCCAATACGCATGCCGGTGTGCCGGAGCAACAACAGGACGTTAGCGCCCAGATCGTTGCGGCGCAGTAGTTCTTGCTGGAGGAGTTGATCCTGTTGCGAGGCGAGGGCACGGGGCAAGCGTCGAGGGCGGCGGGGAACATCTTGGCGACGGAGGAGTTGGGCGAGCTCGGGGAGCTGGGCGCTCGAAGCCAGTTCGGCGAGAATGCCCCGAAGGAATATGAGTCGACTGATGTAAGTGACCGGCGCGAGCGAGGGAACCCGGGAGCGCAGCTTGGCCATCCAGTCGAGGATGTGTGGATCGCGGCGCAACTGGTCGAGAGAGACAACCTCAGGATGGTCGGCGCCGAGATAGGTGAGAAAGTTGCGGGCCGTGCCATGGTAGAGGCGAGTCGACTCGGGGGCTAGTGCGACGCTCAGAGATTCGACCGCGCTTGCGAACCGTTGGGCCAAAGGATGCTGCAGCGGAGTCCGGCGCGAGAGGCTCACGATGGCATCACCGGGATCGGCCGAATATGCTGAGCGACAGCGCGGGCATACTGCTGGTAGACCTCAAGCGGAGTAACGTGCACGTAAATGAGCGTGGTCTGAATGTGGGCGTGCCCCATCAACCGCATGAGCGCCGGCAGGCTGACGCCGCCGCGCAGCATATCGGAGGCAAAGGTGTGTCTAAAGCGATGCGGGTTGGCGAGTTTCACGCCGGTAGTCTGGCGATGGTAGCGGAACAAGGAGCGTAACCCCGCGGGTGTCATGCGCGCTCCGCGGGCGGGGCCCTTGAGGGAGACAAAGAGAGGAGCCGTTGGGGCGTCAGGCCGCTCCAGCCGCAGATAGTGATCTAGCAGTTGGACGGCTTCAGGAGCCAGGGGCAGCATGCGCGGCTTGTTGCCCTTGCCTGGCACGCGGAGCTGCGCTTCGGGCAAGAGCAGATCCTCTCGGTTCAGATCCCTCACTTCTTGCGATCGCAGGCCATCCAAGAGCATCAAGCCCACGATGGCCAAGTCGCGTGAGGTATGGAAGCTGGACCAGAATCGCGCCACATCCTCTACGGACAATGGCACGATGGTCCGTTTGGGCTCTCTTACCCGCAGCCGGCTCACGGCGGGCATTGGTCTGCCGAGGCCCATGGGTGCGCGGCGCCAGTAGTTCACTTGAAACTCGGGAGCAATCTGACGAGGAGCGCCCGGGAAGGTAGCGCGTAGGGCGCGATCAGCGACGGCCACTCGTTGGTTGATGGTGGTGCCGGAGAAAGGTGGTTGTTGTGCGGACTGAAAGCGCACGTAATCCAGTAAGGTGGACTCGGTGAGCGCCTCGGGCACAATCACATCGGTGTGATGAACACTTTCCCACCAGCGGAGAAAGTGCAGCAAGTGCTGCGCATAGCTTCGCAAGGTAAGATCGGCCATGCGACGGAGGCATTCGTAATCCAGATAGCGATTGACCCAATCGACCTCGCGGCCCGTGGTTTCGACAATGCGAAACGCGCTGCGCGCCTGATTGGGGGTGGGTAGATGGACAACCCGGAAGTTCATGGATGAGCTGCCTCCAATAGCGACTGGAACTGGCGGTCGTCGCCGCCTTGCACGAAGAAGCTGTTGGGATCATGGCCGTCGGGCAACGATACAGTGCGAACAAGGACGCCCCGTTCCCAGAGACGTTGCGAGAGACAATGCGCCGCTTGTTGGCCACTGCGGTTGGGATCGGCATCAAAGGCCACGTAGACGGTTCGGGGACCGTCGCACAGTTGCCGGAACTGACGTGCATTGAGATGGGTTCCCAAAGAACAGGTGACGTTTTGAAACCCGGCCTGCCACAACACGGCATAGTCGAACAGGCCCTCGACGAGGATGACTTCCGGATGAGATCGGGCCTGCGTCCAGCAATACAAGCCGCCTTTCGATCCCGGCAAAAAGCGGTGAGGCGGCGCCGACGTCGAAAGGCTGCGGCCGTAGAGGTTGTCCTCCAACGGAAAGACAATCCGACGGACGTATGCATCGTAGCCCAAGCCGGTTACCAAACCGGCCTGACGCAGAACTGACCCGGAGTGACCCAGCTGAGTCAGCCAACCGCGCAGGCAACCGCCAGGCGCATAACCGATGCGCATGTGCTCGATCAGTTCCATGGAGCGGATTCCGCGTTGGTACAGATAGGCAATCGCCTCGTTGTGACGATGTAACTGCATGCCGTAGAAACGTGCTACTTCCTGCAGCAGAGGCTCGGTGCCGCGCCATTGGCGCAGCAACGTCAGAGCTTGCGGGAATTTCACTTGGTGGTAGAGTTCGGCGAAGCGAATCACATCTCCACCGCGGCCGCAGCCATAGCAGAAGAAAAGGTCTTTGTTTGGGTCTACCAGGAAGCTTGGTTTGTGGTCTTGGTGCAAAGGGCACAGCCCCATCCAGCGGCCTCGGCTGAGCGGCCGCGCGGGCTGCCAATCATGCGCTTGCAGATAACCCATGAGCGGAATCTGCTGTTTCAAGTCGTCGAGAGTTTGGCGATTCACGGACTTCTTGCCTCGATCGGCAGAATACGGCAGAGCGCGATGAGATCCCAGGCAATGATGGTGGGAGCTCGCAAGAAGCGTGTGCCGATGACTCCTGCCATCACCCAACAGCAGACGCTGAGCAGCCGCCGGTGTGCCCATCGGCGCAAAGTGGATGAATCAGGCGATCGCGATGGGTCTTTGCAGTGTGGCGCGGATTGCTCCACGGAAGCGCCAGCGGCTATCCGTTCGCAGGCCTGCTGCCGGCAAGGCACGCTGAAATGTCCCGAAGGCGCCAACCAGTTCGGCAAGACGGTGAAGGTCTTCCCGCACGGCCGGCAAATCCCGCGCCGCACCCAGATGCGATCGTGTCGGTCGTCGTGGGCTTGGCGGAGCCGCCGGCCGTGGCCGGTGATCGTGTCGTCCAGGCATAGCGGGCACAGCCGCGGCAGGAGATGCAACGGCACTACCCCGGCTCAATGTTGTCTTTGGCGCCCGGCAGTGCGATAAAAAGAATCACGGCTGTCGCGTTCGGAAAAGCTTGGAAGAGGAGGAACTGAGGACGAGGTAGTGAAACCTCTTATCGTCATCCAGCGGGTGGAAATCCCGCCTGATCAAAGTCGAGCAGACAGGTCAGAAGTAAGTCTTGCCATTCATCGGGCGACTGGTGGGTGCGAAGCGTAGACAACAAGGAAGCAGGCCGTGAGGATTCAGCCCCGAAATCTTTCATTGTTGCGAGGCCGACGTATTCAGCCGAGCGGAAGGCAGTATCTGGCAACGACCACTATTTGCGAGGTCGGGCCGACTCGCCGGGGTCCCTAGCCCAGGGCATGCTCCACAGGGATGGCCCAGGAACCGAAGAGAGCTCCCCATCTCCTCTCACACCAGGAGGACCGCCTCTGGAAATGGGTCGGGAGGTACGTGCAACC
>DASRAF010000020.1:0-3090 GCA_035638295.1 Pseudolabrys sp. | reverse complement strand
TGGCGGTTGGCCCAGTCGAAGCCGAGGGCCGAGCCCCAGTCATGGATGACGAAGGTGACGCGCTCGCGCACATCCAGGGCCTCGAGCAGGGCGTCGAGGTAGCGGCGGTGCTCGACGAAGCGATACGAGCCGGGGCCACTGTCAGGCAGCTTGTCGGAGTCGCCCATGCCGATCAGGTCGGGGGCGATGCAGCGGCCTCGTGGCTGCAGGTGCGGCAACACGTTGCGCCAGAGGTATGACGAGGTGGGATTGCCGTGCAGTAGCACGATAGGGTCGCCCTCTCCCACCTCCACGTACGCCATCTCGCTGCCGAGGACCCGCCGCCGCTGCTTTTGGTACGGAAATGCCGCAGAGATCATTTGGCTTCTCCTTCCTTTGTTCTTCAGTTAGTCTATCGAGATTGCCGCAACCCCTGTGCCGACGGATCGATGTCCAAGAAACATTTCTTAGTTAGTGAAATCAGGGAGAGTTTCAGATTTCCACTTCACTTCGAAGGGCTTAGCACGTGACTGCTAATCGGCAGGTGTCGAAATGTCGACATTGCCCCGACGAGCGATGCCGGTTTTTTATCTGTGCTTGAAGAGTCCAGGAGGTCCGCGCCACAGGTGTACCACATGGTCGCCGAAGAATTGGATGTGCCGCCTGCCGAGATTTTGCATGGTGGCCAAAGCGTCGCCTTCTCAGGAGCGTTCTATTCGCAAGCGAGCACGTTTAGGTATAGAGAACTCCGGGAGTCCTGCTTCTCTCCACGAATTTAACGCGGCTGTCATCTTGTTTTTCGCCGGAAGAGAAAACAGTCCCACGTCAATCGCCTGCGTGGCATCAATCACTACTTTGCTACCGGGGTCACTTGTTCCATCCTTGACACGAATGGAGGGGTCCATTCCCATCGGAGTAAACACATCTCGGATAATTTCGGTATCCCGCGCCGGATCAAAGCGCGAATTCATCGCCCATTCGACGTGACTTGAATCGCGAATATCAACGTCAGGGTTTACAACCGTAATGCGTTTGATCGGCGTGCAGTCCGCCACCATACGACCAACCCTTTTCGCATGACCAGGATAGCGTGGCGTCATCGCGATGACCGCGTGCGCCATTAGGCCGCCGAACGTTTGGTCGATATACACATCTTGAACCGTGTATTCGCCGAGGTCGTGGCGGAGCATCTTTTGGACAACACCGGCGTTCGTCAAGCTCTGCACGATCGTGCTCTCGCTCGGGGGCATTTGGCTGGTCATCGCACAATAGATGGGGTTTTTTCTGTGCGTGATCGCGGTAATATGAACAACCGGCTTCTGCGCAACCGGTCACATATAACCGGCGAACTCACCGAACGGCCCTTCAACGTCGGTTTCTCCAGGATATATCTCCCCTTCGATCACGATTTCGGCATCGGCGGGAACGAGTAAGTCGATACTGGTTGCTTTGACGAGCTCCACGGGCTTTCCCAAAACTCCGCCCGCCACTTCAATTTCGTCCATGCCCCAGGGCAGATTCGCAGTCGCCGCATACTGGACGACCGGATGGGCGCCGATAACCCAGGCGATCGGTGCGCTCATCCCCTGCTCGGTCCACGTGCAAGCGTTGAGAAATCCCTGACGACCCGGATTCAGATTCGAGACGACGCTGTTTGCATCGCGCACCCGCGTTCTATAAAAGCCGACATTTTGCCGGCGCGTGTGGGCATTGCTCGTTACCACTGGTGTCGTGATGTAGGGACCGATGTCTTTTTCCGGGGTCCAGGTCGGAATAGGCAAGCGGTCCAGCCGCACCTGGTCTTTGAGCAAAACTGTTTCCTGACAAGGTCCATCGGTTACTTTAAGCGGCGCGACCGGATTGAGCAGCGCTCTTTCCCAGGTCGCATTTATTTCCTCTGGGACAACGCCAAGGATGTGCGCATAAACTTCGGCTGATATGCCCAAAGCGCCGATGACAACTGGAATGTTGTGTCCTGCGATGTTTTCAAACCAAAGGCCGCGGCGGTTTGGTTCTTCGACGGCTTGAAACATCCATTTGACGAGACAGGCCACTTCCCAACTGACATCCACCGATTTGAAAACGCGAATCAATCTTCCGCGTTGCTCAAGATTCACGAGAACGTCACGCAGGGTTTCACGCATCATGTCTTATTCCTACAACTTTGAGCGGCGGGAGCTGAGCGGGTGGAAACCACTCCTTTCTCCAAAGCGAGGAGCCAAAATGGTCTCACGCCTGTACCCGTGAAGGCGTCGACAACGAACTTTTCGGCGTGAGCTGTTGCACGGACATAGGCGGCACATTCGAGAAGAGCGGGTCAAGTCCCTCGACCATCGTCGGGTGCGCGAGAACGGCGTCGCGGAGCCTCGAATATGGCAGATTTGCCAGCATCGCCGTTTGCACCGCGGCGATGACCTCGCCGGCCTCGGAGCCAATCATCGTGAAGCCGACAATGCGGTCGTCATCACCGACAAGAGCCTTCATGAAGCCTTGTTTTTCGTCAGTTGTCTGCGCCCGCAGCACCGCGCTTATCGGCAGCTTCGCGATGCGTACGGTGATGCCTTGGCGTTGCGCTTCGGCTTCGCTCAGCCCCACGCGCGCAAGCGGCGGGTCCGTAAACATGCAGTACGGAATCAGCCGATCGCGCGTGCTGCGGTTTTCGCCCGCGAGATTGTCCTTAATGATCCTGAAATCGTCGGCGGATACGTGGGTGAATTGTGGGCTCCCGGCGCATTCGCCGACCGCCCAGACTTGGGGCGCGCTCGTCTCCAGCCGCTCATTCACCCGAATGTAGCCACGCGCGTCCAACTCAACACCGGTTTTTTCAAGTCCAATCCCGGCGGTGTTCGGAATGCGCCCCGTCGCGACCAGCACGTCACTACCTTCGATTTTTCGTTCACCGGTCCTCGTACGCACGAGAAGACTGACATCCTTTCCAGATTGGCCGTGTACATGCAGTGTCTCGGCTGAGACGAGCACTTGAATACCTTCATCGCTGAGGACCCGCTGAATCCCAGCCGCGACGTCAGGATCCTCCTGAACCATGAGCTGCGGCCCGGACTGGATGATCGTAACCTCGCTGCCGAAACGGCGATAAGCCTGGGCTAGTTC
>DASRAF010000019.1:0-5448 GCA_035638295.1 Pseudolabrys sp. | reverse complement strand
GGCTTAATGCTGTAATTCTCGACCAGCGCATGGGCCACGCGGTTCGACCAATCGGCCAGCTCCTTGTAAGTGCGCCGCCGACCATTTCCAATCAAGGCAATGCGATCACCAAAACCGCGTTCGACCATCCGATCAGTAAGTTCAACGGCCGCGTTCAGTCGGTCGGGATATTGAAATTCCGGTCGATCAAGCAGCAATTCCGGCCACTGGTCGAACGGAGGCAAGTTGTCACGGGTAAATGTGTCGACATGTGCCGACGGACCAAGTCGCGTCTGGGCCTTTGCCGTCGTCATCTCAGTGCTCCACTGAAGAAAGAACGGAACGCGCAATAACGATTTTCTGAACGTCAGACGCGCCCTCATAGATGCGCAGGGCCCGGATCTCTCGATAAAGGGTTTCTACGGGATGGCCGGAACGTACGCCATCTCCGCCATGAATCTGCACCGCGGTGTCGATCACACGCTGAGCGGCCTCAGTCGCAAACAATTTGGCCATGGCCGCCTCGCGGGTCACACGCTCGGCACCCACATCTTTGGTCCAGGCCGCGCGATAGATCAGCAACGCTGCCGCATCGATTTCGAGCGCCATATCCGCCACATGTCCCTGAACCATCTGAAGATCAGCCAGCGGCGCGCCAAACAAATGGCGGTTGGCCGCACGTTTCAACGTCTCGTCCAGCGCGCGGCGAGCGAAGCCAAGCGCAGCTGCACCGACAGAGGTTCGAAACACGTCGAGAGTTGCCATCGCGATCTTGAAGCCATCACCGGCGCGCCCGATTAGCGCGGAGGCGGGCACGCGACACCCCTCGAAGCGAAGACGCGCCAACGGATGAGGCGCGATTGTGCTCAAACGCTCGGCTATCGTGAGACCAGGGCTCTCCGCCTCGACGATAAACGCAGAAAGTCCGCGGGCGCCCGGGACTTCGCCGGTGCGGGCAAAAACGATGTAGAAATCAGCGATACCGCCGTTCGAAATCCAGATCTTTTCACCGTCTATAACGAAGCCATTTCCGTCCCGGCGAGCGATTGTGGCGATGTTTGCGACATCGGATCCTGACGCGGGCTCCGACAGCGCAAACGCCGCGATACCCTTGCCGGTACGGGTCTTTGGCAGCCAGGTTCTGCGTTGCTCGGCATCGCCGAAAAGGGATATCGGCCCTGCCCCCAGGCCCTGCATGGCAAAAGCAAAATCGGCGAGACCTGAATGTCGCGCCAATGTCTCCCTGATCAGCGCCAGTGTACGCACGTCAAGTTTTTCCGCGTCCCCCTCGCCTGGAGCGCTGAACTTCAGCCAACCATCGCGCCCAAGCATGGCAACGAGGCTTCGACAAGCCTTGTCGGTGTCGTCATGGTCGACGTCTGAGAGATTCTGCGCCGCCCACGGTTCCAGCCGGCCGGCCAGTTCGCGATGGCGCGCCTCGAAAAACGGCCAGTGCAGAAAACTCTTGTCGCTCATCGGTCAATTTCCGGCAAAACGGGGAGTGCCTTTGGCAATGAAAGCGTCGTAGGCGCGCCTGAAATCGGCAGTCTGCATGCAAATCGCCTGTGCCTGTGCTTCCGCTTCGATGGCCTGATCGATCGACATGGACCATTCCTGGCCGAGCATCGTTTTGGTCATCATGTGCGCAAAAACCGGCCCCTGCGTCAGCTTCTGCGCGAACGCAAGCGATTCAGCCTCGAGTTTGTCGGCGCCGACCAGCCGATTGAAGAAGCCCCAGCGCTCGGCCTCTTCGGCGCTCATGGTGCGACCGGTGAACAGCAATTCCGAGGCTCGGCCATGTCCGATCACGCGCGGCAACATCGCGCACGCACCCATGTCGCAGCCGGCAAGTCCTACGCGAGTAAATAAAAATGCGGTCTTCGCCTGCGGAGTACCGAACCGTATGTCGCAAAACAGCGCAATCATAGCGCCGGCGCCAACGCAGATACCATCAACGGCAGCAATGATGGGCTGCGGACAGGCGCGCATCGCTTTCACGAGATCACCCGTCATGCGCGTGAACTCGAGTAAACCCTTCATGTTCTTGTCGAGCAGCGGACCGATAATGTCGCGCACGTCGCCGCCCGAGCAGAAATTTCCGTCGTTTGACCCAAAAACAACGGCTTTGATGTCATCCGCGGCAGTGAGCTGTCGGAAAGTGTCGCGCAGTTCGGCATAAGATTCGAACGTTATCGGATTCTTCCGCTCGCTACCTTTGAGCGTGATAACCGCCACATCGCCTGTGCAGCGCCAGTTAAAATGCGCGGGCTTGAATTCTCTCAGTTTCATGGTCTGGCCTCCCGAGCGCGAACGCGCCTCACAAGTCCATCAAGCTGGGAAATGATCGACTCAGCTTCAACGGAGCCAAATTCCACAAGCATTTCATCGACCCAGCCTTCATGAGCTTTGGCGATCACCGAAAATTGCGACGCGCCCTTGGGCGTGAGACGAACGATGAAGGATCGACGATCGCTGACAGGCGCCTGACGCAACACGAGCTTTTCAGCCACCAGCCGGTCGATGATGCCCGTCACATTGCCGTTCGACACCATCAACTGACGAGAAAGCTCGGTCATGGTCATGCCTTCGTCGCTGCGGGCGAGTGCCGCCATGACGTCGAACTGCGGCAGCGTGATCGAAAACTTTGTGCGCAATCGTTCCCGCAATTGGGCTTCGATGGCGCGCGACGACCGCAACAGCCTGAGCCACAGCCGCAGGCGCTGTTTACTGATCGGACGGGGCGAGCCGCGCACGCGCGCCTTGCTCACGACGTTCATTGTGGACCTCCGGTCACTTCGATGGCCTGGCCGTTCACGGAAGCTGAAGCCGGCGAGCACAGCCGCAGCACGACCGCCGCCACCTCTTCCGGTTTGATCAATCGGCCGGACGGGTTGTCCTTGGCGAGCATGGCGCGCGAATCCCTGGCCGATCGGCCGGTCTTTGCGGAAATCTTCTCGGCCGCGGCATCGAGGAGCGGCGTATCGGTGTAACCCGGGCACACTGCGTTGACGGTTACCCCGGTTGGCTGGAGCTCGAGACTGAGAGCTCGGGCCAGCCCGATCACGCCGTGCTTCGCGGCGCAATAGGCTGCAACGTAGGGGTAGCCCTTCAGCCCCGCTGTCGACGCGATGAAGATGATGCGGCGCGCTCCCTTGGTATTGCGCGTAACGTCGGCCAGCGCCGCCTTCACGGTAAGAAATGCACCGGTCAGGTTCACATCGATCATGCTTTGCCAGCGCGAAAGATCGGTCTTTTCGGCGGGTGCACTTGCAGCAGCTCCCGCGTTGGCGACGACGATATCAATCGGGCCATATGCCTTGCGTGCCGCGCTCGCCATGGAGACGCAATCTGCCTCTTTGGTCACGTCGGCGACGATCGCCGTCGCTTTGCCAAGGCTTGCGGCTACGTCTTCCAACGGCACCTTGCGTCTCCCCGCCAACGAAACAGCAGCACCCTCGCCTGCAAGCGCGCGCGCGATCGCTGCACCTATACCGGTGCCGCCGCCGGTGATCAGAGCATGCCGGTTGTCGAGCACACCCATCAGACTTTTCCCGTCATTGCTTCGCTACGTGATTTGAGGCGGTAGAGTTGATCCCGACCTGGCCAATAGGGCTTCGGCCATTTCATGCCGTCATAACGAAGCTCAGCCGCGGCATGCAGCGTCCAGTACGGATCTGACAGATGCGGCCGCGCCAGGCAAACGAGATCGGCGCGGCCGGCCATCAGGATCGAATTGACGTGGTCCGGTTCGTAGATGTTGCCAACGGCGAGCGTAGCGACACCAGCCTCATTGCGAATGCGGTCGGAGAATGGTGTCTGAAACATGCGGCCATATACGGGACGCGCACGCGTCGATGTTTGGCCAGCCGACACATCGATGAGATCGACCCCGGCTTCCCTCAGCAATCTGGCAATCTCGACGGCATTCTGGGGCCGCACGCCGTCGGGGGCGACCCAGTCGTGCGCCGAAATACGCACCGATATCGGTTTTTCCTCCGGCCACACTTTTCGCACGGCACGAAAGACTTCCAACGGGAAGCGCATGCGGTTCTCAAGCGTCCCACCATATTCATCGGTACGACGGTTGGTGATCGGCGTAATGAAGGACGACATCAGATAGCCATGCGCGTAGTGCAACTCGAGCCAGTCGAACCCAATGAGAGCTGCCATTTCCGCCGACCGGACGAATTGCTCGCGTATCAGGTCCATATCAGCGCGAGTCATTTCGCGTGGCATCTGGTTCTGCGCACTCCAGGGCACGGCCGAGGGCGCGAGCACCGGCCAATTTCCGCTCTCCAACGGCGCGTCGCTCTCTTCCCAGCCAAGCTGCGTCGAGCCTTTCGCCCCTGAATGGCCAAGCTGGATCGCGATCTTCGCGTCAGTCTCGGCATGGACGAATTCAACGATGCGCCGCCAGACGCCAGCGTGTTCGGGTGCATAGAGGCCGGTGCAACCGGGCGAAATGCGGCCCTCGGGGGAAACACACGTCATTTCCGTAAAGACGAGCCCGGCGCCGCCTTTGGCACGCTCGGCGTAGTGAACGAAATGCCATTCGTTCGGCGTGCCGTCCTTGGCGCGATACTGCGCCATCGGCGAAACGCACACCCGATTCGCCAGCTCGACGCCGCGCACGCGAAACGGCACGAACATCGGCGGCCGCGCCAAATTCGGGACGTGTCCTGTCGCCTTTTGTTCGAACCATTTCTCCGCGCCGGAAAGCCATTGTGGATCGCGCTGGCGCAAGTTCTCGTGGCTTATGCGTTGCGAGCGTGTAAGCAGTGAATAGTTGAACTGAACAGGATCGAGATCGAAATAGCGCTCGACATCCTCGAACCATTCCGTCGAATTGCGCGCGGCATTCTGGAGCCGCAACACCTCGAGCCGACGTTCTTCCTCGTAGCGACGAAAAGCTGAAGTAATATCGGGCTCGCTGTCGAGATAGCTCGCGAGCGCGATTGCGCTTTCCATGGCCAGCTTTGACCCCGAGCCAACAGAGAAATGCGCGGTTGCGGCCGCATCACCAAGCAATACGATGTTCTTGTGGCTCCAACGTTCGCAGAGAACACGGTTGAAATTGAGCCATGCCGATCCCCGCAAGTGACGCGCGTTCGACATCAGCTTGTGACCGCCGAGATTACGGGCAAAGATTTTCTCGCAAGCCGCGATCGTTTCTTCGATGTTCATGCGATCGAAGCCGGCGCGTCGCCAGGTCTCTTCCGAGCATTCGACAATGAAGGTCGCCGTGTCGGCATCGAATTGGTAGGCGTGCACCCAAATCCAGCCGTGCTCGGTCTCTTCGAAAATGAAGGTGAATGCATCGTCGAATTTCTGATGCGTTCCGAGCCAGATGTATTTGCAGGCCCGGACATCGATGTCAGGCTTGAATGCGTCTGCGTAGGCTGCGCGGACGCGTGAATTCACGCCATCCGCGCCGACAACGATGTCGAAGTCCTTGTAGCTGTCGACGGG
>DASRAF010000018.1:0-12129 GCA_035638295.1 Pseudolabrys sp. | reverse complement strand
TCTTGGAAGAAGGCTCAGAAAATCAGAACTCGGCCGGCAGATAGCCGTTGATCTCGAGTCCAATGCAAATCTCTACAAGAATAGGGGTCGACCAAGCCATGGCGTTTCCTTTCGACCGCGTTCAGACGGGCGGTTTCTCGGGCCACATTAGCGCAGGCCGGGGCTACCGCAAGGGCCCCAAATCATAGGAGCCATCACGCCTTTGTCATGATGCCCGCCATAACCGTGCCGTAGATAAGACATATGGGTATGACGGCTGAAATGCGCCCGGAAACCTTATACCCAGCCGCCTGTTGACTTACGCTCCGCCTACCTGTCCAGCTAAAGCTCCCGATTCGTTCAAACGTTCACTCGTGCAAAATAGCCACAGTTGACGCCTGTTCTCTCTGGGCCGTTGGGAAAAACGTAACTGGGTGCGCGCTATCAGTTAAACTGAGTCGAACATTTTATCGGGGCTTATGCCCCTGACAGTCTTGGGAGAAAACGCGGTGAAAAGTGCACGATTTGACCGTTTGCTGGCCTCCACGGCGCTGGTCCTGGTACTGGCCTTGTCCAGCCACGCCGGCATCGCGCAGCAGAGCGACAACCCGACCACGGCGTCGGTGCCTGTGCCGGATACGACGCTCCCACCGCCGCTGACGGCCAAAGACGTCGAAGCGCCCGCCAAGCAAGCGGCCCCGGCCGCTGCAATGGAAGAGCCGAAACAGAACGCCACGACGGCTCCCTCCGAGCCGGCCAAGGCTGCCAACAATGCCACGCCCACCGATCCCGTCGGCGAGAAGCTGCGCGAGCTCATCGCGGGCCGCCAGTTTGACCTACTCGTCGGGCGTAAGGCCGACCGCGCTGGCATCGAGGCCTATTACAAGTCGCACAACTACGCGCCGATCTGGGTCAGCAACAATGCTGGTAATGACCGCGCCAAGGCGGCGATCGCCTACCTAGGTCAAGCCGATGCGGTTGGCCTGGATCCGAACGACTATCCGGCACCGGATTTCAAGTCTGCGACGACCCCCGACGCGCTTGCCGAAGCTGAGCTCAAGCTCACCGCCGCGGCGTTGACCTTCGCGCGGCATGCGCAGATCGGCCGCATCCACTACACGCGCGTGAGCCCGGATATCTTGTACGAGCTGAATGCACCTGAACCAGCCGATGTATTGGCCAAGCTCGGCGACAGTAGCGATGCGGGCAAAGTGCTCGACGCTTACAATCCGCCGCAGGCAGAGTTCAAGGCGCTCAGAGCCAAGCTCGCCGAACTGCGCAAAGGACCGGCGCCATCTCAAACCAAGATCGCAGAAAAGCCCGAGCTCCCGCGCGTGCACGTGCCGGATGGCAAGATCATCCGTCCGGGGATGAAAGATGCCCGCGTGACCGCATTGCGCAAGCGTCTCGACATCGCGGGCGACAAAGAGAACCCGCTCTATGACGATGCGGTTCACGATGCGGTTAAGGCTTTCCAAACCGAAAACGACATCAATGTCGACGGCGATCTCGGGCCGAACACGGTCCGCATGCTCAACGGTGAACGCCGGGAAGCACGTCCGAGCGCAGCCGACCCGACTGACAGGATCATCGTGAATATGGAGCGCTGGCGCTGGACACCGCGCGACCTGGGCAATCCGCATGTTGTCGTCAACATCCCGGATTACACGCTCACGCTCTACAATAACGACAAGGTCTACTGGCACACGAAAATCGTGGTCGGCAAACCGAATTTGCCGACGCCGATGCTCAGTGCCGAAATGAAGTTCATCACGGTCAATCCGACCTGGAATGTGCCACCGTCGATCATCGAGAAGGAATACTTGCCGGCCCTGCAGGCGGATCCACAGGCACTCGACCGCATCGGCCTTAAGCTGACGCAGGACGCCGACGGCACGATCCATATTTCGCAGCCGCCGGGAGCCGGAAACGCGCTCGGCCGCATCCGCTTCAACTTCCCGAACAAGTTCCTGGTCTACCAGCACGACACGCCAGACAAGTACCTGTTCTCGCGCGACAAGCGCGCGTTCAGCCACGGCTGCATGCGCGTGCAGAACCCGCTGACCTACGGGGAAAAGCTGCTGTCGCTGGTGCTGCCGAAGGAGCGCTTCACCGAGGCGCGCCTGGAATCGATGTTCGGCGGCAGCGAGATCAACATCAACTTCCCGAAATTCATCCCGGTGCATCTGACCTATCAGACCGCGTTTGTGGATGATGCGGGCAAGCTACAGCTGCGCGAGGATGTCTATGGACGCGATGCCAAGATGCTCGCCATCCTCAAGAGCAACGAGCGCAAGGTCGCCGATATCGCGGTCGAGCGTGCGTCGCCGAATTCCTCATCCAAGCCGGTACGTATGCCGGTCGGCATGTATGGTAGCGGCGGAAGTTATGGCGGCGGCGGTAGCAACTTCTTCGACTGGATATTTGGCGGACCGCAGGGCGGTGCCCGCCCCTATCCGCCGCGTAACGTTCCGCCTCCGGCGCGCAACAACAACGGCCGGTACAGCTGGCGCTAGCCGCTGGACGGGCAGAAACACAAAACGCCGGCGCATCGTCGCCGGCGTTTTTGTTTTGACGATTTGCGAAGGTGGTACAGGCGGGTGGACTTGAACCACCGACCTCTGGTTCCACAGACCAGCGCTCTAACCAACTGAGCTACGCCTGCACGCGCGATCGGCTTGTTCGTGCTCGATCCAAGCGGCCGGAACCTAGGTGCCGCCTGCCCTTTTGGCAAGCGTCCACGCAGGTCGCCGCCGTATAAACGAAAACCCGGGCATTTCCGCCCGGGCTTCGCACCCTCTAGTTCCAGGCGTTAACGCGCAAGGGCGCGTCAGGCCGCCTTGTTGAACGTGCTGCTGATGCTTTCCTTGATCGGCTCGACCGTATCAGTCGCGACTTTCTGGGCGTGCTCGGAGAGTTCCTTGGTCTGAGCGATCATTGCATCGAACTGCTTGCGCATGAAGGCGCTGGTCAGCTCGACCACCTCGGCATAGGACTTCGCGCCGATCAGTTCGCTCATCAGGTCGAAGGTGGCATCAGTATTCGCGCGCGTGGTCTCGATCACCTTGAGGCCATAGCTCGCACAGCCCTTGGACGCCGTGGAGTAGGTGTCTTCGAGGACGTCGGTGGCCCGCTCGGCCGCGCTCTTGCACTTCTCGTAGTTTTCCTTGGCCTGCGCGATGCCCTTTTCAGCGAACTCGCGAAACACAGGCGGGACCTCGAATTTCGGCATTTCAAACTTGGGCATGTCGAATTTCGGCATCTCGAACTTCGGCATTTCGAAAGCGGGCGCAGCGACGGCGACCGGCTTCGGCTTAGATTTCGTGGCCGGAGAAGCAGCGGTTTCAGGCATGAGAATCGTCCTTTGGCTGGCGAAGGGCGTGATCCCGCACGGACCACACACCCTCGGCAAATAGGCCCTATCTTGTGTAAGCCGCAGCGCACCTGCGTGCTGATGTGCCGCGATCCAAGGGTACAACGCTTATACACCCGTTTTTGATGCATTGCAATAAAAAATATTGCAATGCACAAAATCGTTGTAGCGAACGGCTCGACGGCCCGCGCCATGGACCTTCAACGGGCGGTCGGCTCGTCAATGCTTCGGGTCTTGACCGGCCATTTTTGCCGCTCGCCTGGCCAACTCTTTCCCCTGCTCCATGAACACCGCGATCTGGTTGTTTACATACTCCGCATGTAACGCCATGACGTCATTGGGGTCTTTGCCCTGCAGCAGCTTCCGTGCGAACTCGAACGATGAAGCGATGTTCCGTTCGGCGAAACCCATCGCAAGCTCTCCGACTTCCTTGGCGCCGGCTTGTTCGCTCGCGGCCTGATTTTCCGCAGTGCTTACAGCATGCTGCGCTGCTGAAATGAAAACTCGAATGCGTGCTTGGCCTGTTCGACGGCCTTTCAGCCAACGCAAGCATGTCGGCCGGAATTTCGTTTCCTTCCTTCGGCATGACATTCGTCCTGCATGTCCTCAGCCACCGACCCGGCGGCCTCATGCTCACAACGGAGCTTCGGAAGGCGAGATTTCTGCCGGGCAAATTAGTATGCTTAAGCTCGGCGCCGGATCGACGTTCACATTGCTTGCCGTTTTCGCAAAAGCTGCGGAAACGTCAGCGGTCGATTCAGAGACGACTACCATGGTGCCGAAAACGTCGGACTCCACATCTTCGGAAACACACCCGCCCCGGCTGCCCTTGCGCTTTGTATGGCAGACCGACGCAGAGGGTCGATTCAGCCTTGCAACCCGGGAATTTCCCGAACTCCTCGGGCCGAAGACGTCTGCCGTGCTTGATCGGACCTGGACCGAAATCGCACAGACTCTGAAGCTTGACCCGCAGGGGCAGATTGCTGCGGCCATGGCGGCGCGGCAAACCTTCAGCGGGATCGTCCTGCACTGGCCGCTCGACGATTCCGATGACCAGATGGTGGTCGAGATGTCGGGCCTGCCTGTGTTCGACCGCGAGCGGGAATTCACGGGCTTCCGTGGCTTCGGCATCTGTCGCGAGCGTAAGGCTGCTAAGAGGGCGCAGGATCACGTCGATAAGGCTTCCGAATCTACGCCACTGCCGGAAGACGATCCGGCGGCGATGGTTCCTCCGTTTCCTTTCGAACCACGCGCGCATGAACCGAAACTTGACGCACAAGAGCACAGTGCGTTCCGGGAATTGGCACGCGAGCTCAGCGAGCGGCTGAAGCGGTCGCCGGGTGATCGCACCGCCTCAACCTCGGACGATTTCGGCGCCGTGCCGCCTGTTCCGTTGGCTCAGCCGGTGCGCGAACCGCCCAAACAACTTCCCAACATTCAAGACAGTCGGCCGATTCTCGATCGGCTGCCGGTGGGTATCTTGGTTTATCGCCTGAGCACGTTAGTTTACGCCAACCAGGCTTTCCTCGAGTGGACCGGCTACGCGACCCTGGATGAGTTGAGCGAAGCGGGCGGTCTCGACAGCCTGTTCATCGAGAGCAAGGACAATTCGCCGGACAGCAAGGGCGGTGGCAAATCGCTGACGATTGCCACCGTCAGCGGCACGCAGAAGCCGGTCGACGGCCGCCTTCTCAGTGCTGCCTGGAACAATGAGAACGTTCTCGTGCTGATGGTCGATACGCGGTCCGGCAATAGGGAAAAGACGCCGCCTGCACCAATCCCTGATGCGGAACGGGAAAATCGCGAGCTCAGGGCGATCCTGGACACGGCAACGGACGGCGTGCTGGTGCTCGATGCAAGCGGCGGCATTCTTTCCGCGAACCGCAGCGCGCAGGCGCTGTTCGGCTACGGTGCGGCCGAGTTCGCGAGCCACACTTTGGACGATCTGCTGGCCCCGGAAAGTCGCCGCGCCGCGCACGAGCATCTGGAGCGACTGACGAACAGCGGGGGCGCGGGCGTACTTAACGCCGGCTACGAGGCGATCGGCCGTGTGCGCCAGGGTGGTCTCGTTCCGCTCTACATCACGATGGGGCGTATTGAAGGCAGCGAAAAGCTGTGCGCGGTGCTGCGTGACATCACCGCCTGGAAGCGCAGCGCCGAAGAACTAAACAGCGCGAAGCAAGCGGCCGAAAAAGCTTCGGTCGCCAAGTCGGAATTTCTCGCGAAAATGAGCCACGAAATTCGCACACCGCTCAATGCCATTATCGGCTTTTCCGAAGTGATGATGGACGAGCGCTTCGGCCCCATCGGCAACGAACGCTACCGGCAATACCTGAAAGACATTCATGCGTCCGGTGAACACCTCATCTCGCTGCTCAATGATCTCGTCGACCTCTCGAAAATCGAAGCGGGAATTCTTGATCTCACCTTCGTCAGCGTCAATCTGAACGATTTGCTGCAGCAGTGCGTGGCCATCATGCAGCAGCAGGCCAACCGCGAGCGGGTCATCATCCGTACTGCACTGGCTGCCAATCTCCCGCACATCATCGCCGACGCGCGCTCGCTGCGTCAGATCGCACTCAATCTGTTGTCGAATTCGATCAAATATACGGGTGCAGGCGGTCAGGTGATTGTCTCAACCGCACTCACCGACGATCAAGAAGTCGTGTTGCGCGTGCGCGATACTGGAAACGGAATGAGCAAGGAGGATCTCAAGACCGCGCTCGAGCCATTCCGTCGTGCAGACGCCACCGGACAATGGGGTTCAACCGGGAGTGGGCTTGGCCTGCCGATAACAAAAGCCCTGGTCGAGGCCAATCAGGCCCGTTTTCGCATCGCCAGCGAAGTCGGGGATGGAACACTCGTCGAAGTAGCATTCCCGACCACGCGACTGCTGGCGCATTGATTTCGAAATCGGCTAGGCTTTGCGGATGAGCTTCATCTCCCGCCGCGCGGCCATCGTGCTGGCGTTTGCGAGCGCACTCTTTGCCGCGTCGCCTGCGCAGACCGAACCTGTCGATCTGCTTCTGGTCCTGGCGGCCGATGTCTCGCGCAGCGTTGACAGCCAGAAGTTTCAGCTCCAGCGCGAGGGATATGCCGCGGCGCTTGTGGATCCGCGCGTGATTGACGCGATTCAGTCGGGCCGACGTGGCCGCATCGGCGTGCTGTTTCTGGAATGGTCGGGATTCGGCAACCAGAAGGTCGTGATCGACTGGACGGTTGTTGATGGCCCCAATGCCGCCCAGGCTTTCGGCGACCGGCTCCTTGAATCGCCGCGTTCTTTCGCCGACCGCACGTCGATCAGCGGCGGGATCGACGCTGCAGTGGCCCAACTCACGCGCGCACCATTCGAAGCCCAGCATCGTACCATCGACGTCTCGGGCGACGGGACCAACAATGCCGGTCGCGACGTCGGACTGGCGCGCGACGAAGCATTGGCTTTGGGCATCAGCATCAACGGGCTGGTGATTCTCAGTGAAACTCCGCTGCCCTGGAACCCCGAGCACACCAATCCGCCCGGGGGGCTAACGAGATACTACCGGGATAATGTCATCGGCGGGCCGGGGAGCTTCGTGCTCGAAGCAAAGGACTTCAATTCGTTCGGAGAGGCGATCGTCAAAAAGATGATCGCGGAGATCGCCGAGCTTCGCCAATAGCTGGGGGGTATCTTAACCCTTTGATCTCTCAGCCTTGAAAGGGTCACAGACGCCATCCAAGTTGGCGGCCGTGGGACCGATGCTATAGTCCGCCGGGACCAAACACCGAAATAACCGGATCCTCCCCTTTGACGACGGCTACCGGCTTGAAACGCCTGGGATTTGTCCTGCTCGCGGTCATCGCGGGTGGTTTGGCCGTGCTGACGACCGCGGGATATCTCATATCCGCCGACACTGTGCGCCAGCGGGTTCTGGCGGAGATCCGCGAGGTAACTGGCCTTGATCCCGTCTTGCGGGGAAAAGCCAGCGTTTCGCTGTTCCCGAGCGGCAGCGTGAACTTCGCTGATGTCGCACTTGGCGACGCCAAGCAGCCCGCCCTTGTGGCCGAGCGGCTGACCGCGCGCCTGAGGTTCTTCCCTCTGCTAATCGGTCGCGTCGAAATAGCCGACGTCTCGCTCGATCATCCGAGAATCGTGATCGAATTCCTGCAGAACGGTCAGTCCAACTGGTCGGGCTTGATCGATGCCTTGACACGCAGCCAGGCCACCGCGCATCGCGTCGCCGCATTTTCCGAAATGCGCATCGATGGCGGCACGGTGACCATTCGCGACGAAGCGCGGCAATTCAATGAAACCTTGTACGGGGTGGAATTCTCGCTGGCCTGGCCGTCAATATCCAAGACCTTCGGGGCGACCGGCCGGCTCATCTGGCGCGATGCGCCCCTAGACGCGAGCCTGACACTCGCCGATTTTGCCGCTGCGCTTTCCGGCAGCCGCAGCGGCGTGAAGCTGCGTGTCGCCGGCTCGCCGATGAAGGCCGCATTTGACGGCGCCGTCAGCTTCAAACCCGCCCTGAAGATCGAAGGCACGTTTGCCGCCGATGCGCCTTCGTTGCGCAACGCCCTGATCTGGTCGGGGCAGAAGCCGTTGCCCGGCGGCGGCTTCGGCCCGTTTGCGATCAAGGCGCGAACCAATGTCGTGGGCGGCACGATCAGCCTGTCGAGTGTCAATGTAGAACTTGACGGCAACTCCGCCGAGGGCGTGCTCACCTTCGCCGCGGATGGACGGCAGACGTTGCAGGGCACCCTTGCCGCCGAAACACTGGACCTCACGCCCTATGTTTCCACTGTCCGTCTGATCGCAGCTAACGAGCGCGCGTGGAACAACGGCCGAATTACACTTGATGGCCTCGCTGGGATGGACCTCGATCTCCGACTGTCGGCGGCAAACGTCATCGTCTCTAACGCCAAACTCGGACGCACCGCGATCGCCGCAAACCTGCGTAACGGCCATCTGGTGCTGACGGTCGGCGAGGCGCAGGCCTACGGCGGCGTGATCAAGGGCTCCATGACGCTCGCCAATTTCGAGCAAGGGGTCGACATCAAATCGCAGCTGAATTTCAACGACGTCGACCTTGAAACCTGCCTTGGCCAGCTGTTCGGTCTGCGCAGACTCGAAGGCAAAGGAAACATCGCACTCACCGTCGACGGCAGCGGCGACAGCGTCCTTGGGGTGACGCAAACGCTCAACGGAACGGCCAATCTGACCGCCATGAATGGTGCGCTCGCGGGACTGAATGTCGAGCAGCTGCTGCGCCGCCTGGAGCGGCGGCCGCTGTCGGGTGGCGGCGAGTTCCGAACTGGACGCACGCCCTTTGACAAGATGACGGTTGCGCTGAAAATCAACCAAGGCGTCGTATCAGTTGAAGATGTGAAGATCGAGGGTGCGGCTGTGGTTCTCGGGCTCATCGGTTCGGCTTCGATCCCCGCGAGAGAGCTCGACCTGAAGGGCACTGCCGCCCTCGTTGCTCCACCCAAGCCTGGCGCAACGCCGTTCGAGCTGCCGTTTATCGTCCAGGGTTCGTGGGACGACCCGATCATGCTGCCAGATCCGGAGTCCCTGATCCGCCGGTCCGGTGCAGCGGCTCCTCTGCTTAACGCGGTGCGCGAGCGCAGCACCCGAGACTCGGTTCGATCCGCTATCGAACGCCTGACCGGCAGCGCGCCGGCACCGGCGGCCGGCACGGAGGCCGCACCGGCGACTCCGGGGAAATCCCAATAACGCTACTTGCCGCGATACCTGCAGATACCGCTTCAAACCTGGGCGCCGAGCGCCGCCCGCTCGCGCCGGGCGGCGCCGCCCTTGGTGATCAGCGATGCCACGATCGTTCCGGCTGCGACAACCGCGATCATGATCGTACACACTGCGTTGATCTCCGGTTTCACGCCCAGTCGCACTTCCGAATAGATACGGATCGGCAAGGTCGTCGCGCCCGGACCGGTGGTGAAGCTCGCGATGACGAGATCATCGAGAGAGAGTGTGAATGCCAACATCCAGCCAGCCGCAATGGCCGGCGCAATCAGCGGCAACGTGATCGTCAGGAAGGTCTTCAACGGTGGGCATCCGAGGTCCATCGCCGCCTCCTCGAGGCTGCGGTCGAAGCCGATAAGCCGCGATTGCACGATGACCGTGACAAAACACATCGTGAGCGTGGTGTGGGCGATGGTGATGGTCCAGAAACCGCGGTCCACGTTGAGGGCGACAAACAACAGCAAGAGTGAAAGACCTGTAATGACTTCCGGCATCACCAGCGGCGCGTAGACCATCCCGGAAAACAGCAAGCGGCTGCGAAACGGCCCGAGACGCACCAGGGCGACGGCTGCGAGCGTGCCGAGAATCGTTGCGGCCGTTGCCGAAAAAGCAGCAACGCGCAAGCTGATCCAGGCGGCCTGCAGGAGTGCGGCATCGTTCAGCAGCTCGCGGTACCACGCGAGTGACCAACCACCCCAGACGGTGACCAGTCGCGACGCATTGAAAGAATAGATGACGAGGACCGTGATCGGCAGGTAGAGGAACGCCAGACCGAGCGCGACCGACACGATATTGAAGGGCGAAGCGCCGCGGCGCATCACGGCCCTCCTCCCAGTGATCGCTGCTGGAGGCGCTCGTAGAAAAGCATCGGCACGAGCAGCAGAGCCAGCAAGGTCACGGCCATCGCGGAAGCGACCGGCCAGTCACGATTGGCAAAGAACTCGTTCCACAAAGTCTGTCCGATCATCAACGTTTCGGAGCCACCAAGCAGGTCGGGGATGACGAATTCGCCCACGATCGGGATGAAGCAGAGGAGCGCGCCAGCGGCGGCTCCCGGCAGCGACAGCGGCACGACCACGAGCCAGAAAGTTTTCCAGCGAGAGCAGCCAAGGTCGGCGGCAGCTTCCAACAGGGTCTCGTCCATTTGTTCCAGGGCCGCATAAAGCGGCAGCACCATGAACGGCAGATACGAATAGACCATGCCGATATAGATCGCGGTGTCGGAAGACAGCCAGCTGACCGGCGTATCGACGATGTACAACCTCATCAGTACGTCATTGAGCAGGCCGTCCCGCTGCAGGATGTTGATCCACGCGTAGACCCGGATCAGAAACGATGTCCAGAACGGCAGCACGACCGCCATCACCAAAAGCGGTTGCCAGCCACGCGGCGCGCGGGCGATGCCGTAGGCAAAGGGGTATCCGATCAAGAGAAGGATGATCGTGGAAATTGCTGCAACTTGCGCGCTCTTGAGATAGGACAGCAGATAGATCAGATCGGTGAACAGCAGCCGGAATGAATCGAGCGACAGTTGCGCTGCAAATTCCTTCAGACCCGCCCATCCAGCCGAAAGATCGAAGACCGGCAAATATGGCGGCTGCGCCATTGCCGTTTGCGACAAGCTGATCTTGAGGACGATGATGAACGGAGTGAGAAAAAAGACAACGAGCCACAGATAGGGCAGAAGCAAGACAGCGCGCCCGCCCCAATCCCGCTTCTGCAAGTTCTCCTGCATCGCTACTCCGTCAAAACCACGCCAGCTTCCGGCGGCCATGACAGCCAGACGGGGTCGTTAAGCGAAAAAGGTGCCCCGCCTCGCGCACTGGCGTTGGTCAGTGCGACTTTCATCACCGACCCATCGCTGAGCAGGATCTTGTAGATCGACATGTCACCGCGATAGCCGATCTCCGACACGGTGCCCGAGACCAAATTGACATGATCCTTGGGCCGATCGGCGGCCATGCCGATCTTTTCCGGACGTAACGCCAGCCAGACCGTGTCGCCCGGCCTGGCTTTGCCCGTTCCCCCAGTGCGCACGCGGCCGAGCGCGCTCTCGATATTATCGTCCGGGCCGACCCGACCTTCCATCATGGTCGCTTCCCCGATGAAGCCGGCAACCCAGCGCGAGTTTGGCCGCTCATAGATTTCCGCCGGGGATGCAACCTGCATCAGGCGACCGCGATCCATGACCGCGATTCGATCGGCGACGATCATCGCCTCCTCCTGGTCGTGCGTTACGATGACGAAGGTGGTGCCCAACTTGCGTTGCAGTTCCATCAACTCGAACTGCGTTTCTCCGCGCAATTTTTTGTCGAGCGCCGCCAGCGGTTCGTCGAGCAAAAGTACCCGCGGACGCTTGATCAGCGAGCGGGCGAGCGCGACCCGCTGCCGCTGTCCGCCGGAAAGTTGATCGATCCGCCGTGCCCCGAAGCCTTGCAGACGCACAAGCGCCAGCATTTCGGCAACACGATCGGCAATCTCCGCTCGCGCTACATTCCCCTGGCGCAGACCGAAGCCGATGTTGCCTTCAACCGTCAAATGCGGAAACAGGGCGTAGCTCTGGAACATCATATTCACCGGCCGCCGGTGCGGCTGGACGGGCACGATGTCTTCGCCGTCGAGGAGGATGCGGCCCTCGGTCGGCGTTTCGAATCCGGCCAGCATCCGCAACAACGTGGTCTTGCCGCAGCCCGAGGGACCAAGCAGTGCGAAGAACTCGTCATGCCCGATATCGAGCGAGAGCGCTTCAACCGCCGCGACCGAGCCGAACCGCTTGGTGACGGCCTCGAAGCGCACCAGCGGCTGCTTTTCGTTCGTTGCAGGTCCTTGTGCTGCCTTGCCGCCGTCCGCCATCGAATCCCCGTTTCGTGGCATCACGCTACCGGGACGCGAGAACGCACTCAACCCGGCACGCTTATCAGTCCTGCTCCGTCAGCGTGCGTTGGACCGCATCACGCCAGCCGGAATACTTGCGCTCCCGCGTTTCGAAATCCATGCGCGGCTCGAAGCGACGGTCGAGCTGCCACTGCGC
>DASRAF010000017.1:0-4088 GCA_035638295.1 Pseudolabrys sp. | reverse complement strand
ATGAGCCACACCAGCCAGGAGCGCATGCGCGAACTGGTCGGCATGATCCGCGCGGTCGAACGCGACACCGGCCGCCCCATCGGCATCCTAATCGACCTGCAGGGACCGAAGCTCCGCCTCGGCACCTTCACCGGCGGCGCCGTCACGGTCAAAGCCGGCGAAAGCTTCGTGCTCGACAGCGATCCGGCGCCGGGCGATGCGATGCGCGCATACCTTCCGCATCCGGAAATTTTCGTGACCATCAGGCCCGGCCACACGCTGCTGATCGACGACGGCAAGGTCCGCCTCACCGTCGCGGAGGCGGGGCCAAAACGCATCGCAACGCGCGTGGTCGTCGGCGGAAAGCTGTCCGACCGCAAGGGCGTCAGCCTTCCCGACACGACAATCCCCTTCTCCGCGCTTGCCGACAAAGATCGTTCCGATCTCGAAGCCGCTCTCCAGGTAGGCATCGATTGGGTCGCGCTGTCATTCATCCAGAGACCGGAAGACATCGCCGAGGCAAAAAAGATCACGCGCGGCCGCGCCGCGGTGATGGCCAAGATCGAAAAGCCGCAGGCCGTGCACCGGCTCGCCGAAATCATCGATCTCGCCGATGCGCTGATGGTGGCGCGCGGCGATCTCGGCGTGGAAATGCCGCTCGAAAAAGTGCCTGGCGTTCAGAAGCAGATGACGCGCGCCGGCCGTGTCGCCGGAAAGCCGGTGGTCGTGGCGACGCAGATGCTCGAATCGATGATCAACGCTCCGGTGCCGACGCGCGCCGAGGTTTCCGACGTTGCGACCGCGATTTTCGAAGGCGCCGATGCGGTGATGCTCTCGGCGGAATCGGCGGCCGGAAATTTCCCCGTGCAGGCGGTGGCGACGATGAACCGCATCGCCGAGGAAGTCGAAGGCGACGCGCTCTATCGCAACATCATCGCCGCCCAGCGGGCAGCACCGGAGGCAACGGGCGCCGACGCCATCGCCGACGCTGCGCGTCAGATTGCCGACACGCTCGACCTTGCGGCCGTTATCTGCTGGACATCTTCCGGCTCGACTGGCCTGCGGGTAGCTCGCGAGCGGCCGCGCTCCCCGATCGTCGCGCTGTCGCCCAATATCTCGACCGGACGGCGGCTTGCCGTTGTCTGGGGGGTCCATTGCGTCGTCACCGAGGATGCGCATGACCAGGACGACATGGTCGAGCGCGCCTGTCACATCGCTGTGAAGGAAAGTTTCGCCAAACCCGGCCAGCGCGTGATCGTCGTTGCCGGCGTTCCTCTCGGAACGCCCGGCGCGACCAATATGTTGCGCATCGCCTATATTGGGGATGACGCCGCGAAGGACTAGCGCTGCGCGCCGCTCACTTCCGGTAGCAATAGATCGAGATATCCTGAAACGACCCTTCTGACCGCCGTCCATCATTCCGGTGGCGACGTCATTTTTTTCTGGTCCAGCAGGAAGGCCATCGGCCTTCGAGGCAACGCAGGCCTAAATATCCCTCCCTTCGATTTTTTCCTGCAGCGTCTTCACAATGTCAGGGATGCGCTCCATCCGTGGATAAACTTCGAGCGCGCGGCGATAAACCTCAAGCGCCTGCTTGTCGTCACCGATGTCCTGCAGGATCAACCCTAGTCCCGCCAGGGCGCCGAAATGGCGCGGCTCGCGCTTGAGTACCTGACGGATATCGGCAATCGCGCGGCCATAATCCTTCTTCATGTAGAAAATCGTGGCGCGCCTGTTCCAGCCTTCGATGTAGTCCGGTTTGATCTTGACGATCCCGTCGAGCAACGTGACGGCAAGGTCGAGATCCTTTGCCTCGATCGCGTTCTTCACGCGCATCATCAGAAGATTTGCGGTGTCGCTGCGCGAGGCTGTCCAGACCGTCCAGATGCGCTCTTCGATCGCCTTCGCCGTGGTGTCGTCGGGCGCGAGCTTGAGCGCGCCGAACAGGAAATCGAGACTGCGGGTGCGATCGATGCGCGACATCTGCGGCTTGGCCGCCTGTTCGCTGCGCTTACTGGATTGTGCGGCGGCTGGCCAGGTCGCGGTCATGCTCGTGGCCAGGGCCGCGGTGAGGAATGCTACAAGGAATCGCGCGCGCGGAAACATGGGCGGAGTGTAGTGCCTCCGTCTGCTATAGCAAACCAATATGCGCGATGGAACAGGCGCCGGCGGCGGCGAAATCAGCCCTGACGGGCCTTAAAGCGGCGATTGGTCTTATTGATGATGTAGACCCGGCCCTTCCGGCGCACCAGACGATTATTGCGGTGCCGGCCGCGCAGGGATTTCAGGGAATTACGGACTTTCATGTCGATCTCAGGCTGCTGTTTTGCCGGGTACATACGCAGCCCACCCGGCCCTGTCAACGTGAGCCGGACGATGGTTGCGGCCATCGCCCTGCTCTACAGTCACCGGTCCAGAAGTTCAAACCATGCAGCGCAGCCGTGACCGCTTTCTGACAACCCATACCGGCAGCCTCCCCCGGCCGGACGACCTGATCCGCATGATGTACGCCAAAGAGGAAGGCGTGCCGGTCGACTCGGACGCCCTCGCCGCCCGGGTGAAGGCGGCGGTGGCCGAGGTCGTCAGGAAACAGGCCGATGCGGGCATCGATCTGATGAACGATGGAGAAATGTCGAAGCCGAGCTACGCAACCTACATCAAGGACCGCCTTGCAGGGTTCGGCGGTACCGGCAACACCTTTGTCTATCAGGACCTGTCCGATTTCCCGCGGCTGGAAAAGCGCGTTTTCGGCGATCCAGGCCGTTCCCGCCGCAAGACCCCGGCGTGCAATGCCCCGATCAGCGTGCGCGACCGGAAAGCCCCGCAAGTCGATGCGGACAATCTCAAGGCCGCACTCAAGGAGGTCAAAGCCGCGAGCGGGTTCATGAGCGCGGCTTCGCCCGGTGTCGTGTCGCTGTTTTTCCGCAACGATCACTACAAAGACTTCGAGACTTATATCTACGCCATCGCCGACGCCATGCGGCATGAATACGAGACCGTCACCAAGGCCGGCTTCGTGCTGCAGATCGATTGTCCTGACCTCGCCATGGGCCGGCATATCCAATACGCGAACCTGAGTGTGCCCGACTTCCGCAAGCGCGCGCAGTTGCATATCGAAGCACTCAATCATGCGGTCACCAATATTTCCGTCGAGCAGTTGCGCATGCATCTGTGCTGGGGAAATTACGAAGGCCCGCATCATCGCGATGTTCCGCTCGCCGACATCATCGACATCGTCTTCAAGGCAAAGCCGATTGCGATCTCGCTGGAGGCCGCCAACCCGCGGCACGCGCACGAGTGGACATTGTTCGAAACCGTGAAGCTGCCCGACGGCAAGGTGCTGATCCCCGGTGTCATCGAATCGAAGTCGAACTTCATCGAGCATCCTGAGCTCATTGCGCAACGCATCGGGCGTTATGCCAAACTTGTTGGACGCGAAAATGTGATTGCCGGCAGCGATTGCGGCTACGGAACCTGGGTCGGACAGGCAGCGGTCGATCCGGATGTTGTCTTCGCCAAATTCAAGGCCATGGCCGACGGCGCGGCGATCGCCTCCCATCAATTCTGGAAATAGGAAGAAAGGCAAATGGCATTCGAAATGCCGCGGGCGAGCAAACCCGAAGATGTCGGATTATCGTCGAAGCGCCTGCAACGCATCCGCGACACCTTGCAGGCCGACATCGACAAGGGCCTCGCGCCTGGCGCAGTGCTGCTTATCGCGCGGCGCGGGCAAATCGCAAACTTCGAGGTGCTCGGCTATCGCGATCGCGAGGACGGCGCGGTGATGACACCCGACACGATCTTCCGCATCGCCTCGATGACAAAACCGGTCACCTCGGTTGCGGCGATGTTGCTGGCCGAGGAAGGCAAGCTCCTCATCGCTGATCCGGTTTCCCGCTATATCCCGGCCTTCGCCGATCTCAAGGTCGCGTCCAATTCCGACGACGTCAACGCAAAGTCGCTGACGCTGGAGCCGGTGCGCCGCGAAATGACCGTGCAGGATCTGCTGCGGCACACCTCCGGCCTGACTTACGCGCACCTCACCGGCCCACATCTCAGGCAGGCCTACGAAGCCGCGGGTGTTGTCGACGAACGGCAGACAAATGCCG
>DASRAF010000016.1:0-3340 GCA_035638295.1 Pseudolabrys sp. | reverse complement strand
CGTTACGCCGATTCCACGCGGGAGAATTTCATCCGCACGATGTTGATCTCCTGCTACGCGTTCACCGAAGCAGCCAAGCGCGCCGCATCGCTGATGCCGAATGGCGGCGCCATGGTCACGCTCACCTATAATGGCGGCCTGCGCGCCATGCCGAATTACAACGTAATGGGCGTGGCGAAAGCTGCGCTGGAGGCTTCGGTGCGGTATCTCGCCGTCGATTTCGGCGCGCAGAAGATCCGGGTCAATGCCATATCGGCCGGGCCGATCCGTACGCTCGCCGGCGCTGGCATCACCGACGCGCGCTATATGTTCGCCTTCCAGCAGAAGCATTCACCGCTTGGCCGAGGCGTCACGCTGGAGGAACTGGGCGGCGCCGGCCTGTATCTCCTGTCGGATCTGTCGACCGGCGTCACCGGCGAAATCCATTTCGTCGATTCCGGCTACAACGTCATCGCCATGCCGCAGCCGGACGCGCTCAAGGCAAATGGGGTGGACGGCAACGGCGGCCCGTAGCGCCTCGGCGCATTGCGGTCTAAGGCGTCCAGAAAAACTCCTGCGCAAGGCAAAATAAAAAAGGGCGGCACTGCGCCGCCCTTGCAGATGTGTCGTGCGCCGTTACTCCGCGGCGCCGCCTTGCGCGGCCTGGGGTTGGTCGCCGCCCTCGGCCCGCTGCTTGCCTTCGATGTCCTCGCCGGTGGCTTGATCCACCGCCTTCATGGACAGGCGCACTTTGCCGCGCTCGTCCACACCGAGGAGCTTTACTTTAACCTTGTCACCTTCCTTGACGACGTCGGAGACTTTGTTCACCCGGCGCGCTGCCAGTTGGCTGATGTGCACCAGACCGTCCTTGGCGCCGAAGAAGTTCACAAAGGCGCCGAAGTCCATGACCTTGACCACAGTGCCTTCGTAGATGTGTCCGACTTCCGGATCGGAAGCGATCGACTTGATCCAGTTGATCGCCGCCTTGATCGATTCGCCGTTGGCCGAAGCGACCTTCACGGAGCCGTCGTCCTCGATGTTGATCTTGGCGCCCGTCTTTTCGACAATCTCGCGGATCACCTTGCCGCCGGTGCCGATCACTTCGCGGATCTTGTCGGTCGGGATCTTGAACATCTCGATGCGCGGAGCGTGCTCACCAAGTTCGGCGCGCGCCGCTGTCAGGGCCTTGCCCATCTCGCCGAGAATGTGCAGGCGACCGTCTTTCGCCTGCGCGAGCGCGACCTTCATGATCTCCTCGGTGATGCCGGCGATCTTGATGTCCATCTGCAGGGACGTCACGCCGTGGTCGGTGCCGGCCACCTTGAAGTCCATGTCGCCGAGGTGGTCTTCGTCGCCAAGAATGTCGGAAAGTACGGCATAGCGCTTATCCTCGAGAATGAGGCCCATGGCGATGCCCGCCGTCGGACGCTTGAGGGGCACGCCCGCATCCATCAGTGCCAGCGATGAGCCGCAGACCGTGGCCATCGACGACGACCCGTTCGACTCGGTGATCTCGGAGACGACGCGGATCGTGTAGGGGAATTCGGCCGAAGGCGGCAGCATCGGATGGAGCGCACGCCAAGCGAGCTTGCCGTGACCGATTTCGCGGCGGCCGGGCGAACCGATACGGCCGGTTTCGCCGACGGAGAAGGGAGGGAAGTTGTAGTGCAGCAGGAAAGTCTCTTTGTACGTTCCCTGCAGGGCGTCGATGAACTGCTCATCTTCGGCCGTGCCGAGCGTCGCGACCACCAGCGCCTGGGTCTCACCGCGCGTGAACAACGCTGAACCATGGGTACGCGGCAGAACGCCGACTTCCGCCACGATCGAACGGACGGTCTTGTTGTCACGGCCATCGATGCGCTTGCCGGTATCGAGAATGTTCCAGCGCACGATCTTGGCTTCGAGCTCCTTGAACACCGCGGCAACGCGCAGCTTATTGTAGTCCGGATTCTCGGCGCCGCCCGGGAAGAAGTGTTCCATCACTTTTTCCTTTGCGGCATCGACCGCGACATGGCGCTCCTGCTTCGAGGGGATCGAATAGGCTGCGCGCAGGTCTTTCTCGACGAGGCCGAGAATTTCCTTCTTGAGCTTCGCATTGTCGGGAAGGGTGAGTTCGCGCGGCTCCTTCGCCGCTTTTTCCGCGAGCTTGATGATTGCCCCGATTACCGGCTGGAAATGCCGATGGCCGAACATCACCGCGCCGAGCATGATGTCCTCGGACAGCTCTTTAGCTTCCGATTCGACCATCAGCACCGCCTCTGTAGTGCCGGCAACGACCAGATCGAGCTGGCTTTCGACCATCTCGTCGAGCTGCGGGTTGAGTACGTACTCATTGTTGATAAAGCCGACGCGCGCGGCGCCGACCGGGCCCATGAAGGGCACACCGGACAGTGTCAGCGCGGCAGAGGCCGCCACCATGGCAACGATGTCGGGATCGTTCTCCAGATCGTGCGACAGCGTGGTGACGATCACCTGCGTGTCACAGCGCCAGCCATCCGCGAACAACGGACGCACGGGGCGATCGATGAGGCGGGATGTCAGCGTCTCTTTTTCAGTCGGGCGGCCTTCGCGCTTAAAATAGCCGCCCGGAATGCGGCCAGCCGCGAAGAACTTCTCCTGATAATTGACGGTCAGGGGCAGGAAGTCGACGCCCTCCTTCGGCGTCTTCGCCGCAACCACGGTGGCAATCACCGTGGTCTCGCCGTAGTTGGCGAGCACGGCTCCATCGGCCTGTCGCGCAATCCGTCCGGTCTCGAGGGTTAGCTTGCGCCCACCCCAATCGAGTTCAACTCGATGCATATCGAACATTTTGTCTTTCTCTCATGGTTTCCGGCGAGCCTCGAAAGCCATGAGCAAGACGGCGAGAAGCTGTCGCGCGTCACCGCGTTGCGGGAGGCAACAGCGTCTGGCGATCCTGCCATGGCGTTTCGAACCTTGCCTTGTCGCAGGAGGCGATCCTTATCGGCTCCTGCCAAATCGCCGGCCGCGCCTATCGCCGCCGGCTTAACGAGCGAACGCGTACCCGTATTCGCTGCACGAAACGCACAGGGCGTCTGCGCCCTGCGCGTAATAATCATCGGCGGATGCCGAGCTTCTCGATCAAATTCTTGTAGCTCGCTTCGTTGGTGCGACGCAGATAATCGAGCAGTTGACGGCGCTGGCCGACAAGCTTGAGCAGCCCACGACGCGAATGGTTGTCCTTGACGTGGGTTTTGAAATGCTCGGTGAGATTATTGATGCGCTCGGACAGGATCGCCACTTGCACTTCCGGCGACCCGGTATCTCCGGGCTTCTTGGCATACGACTTGATTACTTCGGCCTTGCGGCCGGCGGTCACCGACATCGGTCATCCTTTCTTACG
>DASRAF010000015.1:0-2240 GCA_035638295.1 Pseudolabrys sp. | reverse complement strand
CCCAAGGTGCTGCTGATGGACGAGCCTTTCGGCGCGCTCGATGCTCAGACCCGGGGACGTATGCAGAGCGAGCTTGTGGAGATCTGGCACAAGACCGGCAAAACGATCGTGTTCATTACCCACGATATCACCGAGGCAGTCCTGCTGGCGGATCGCATCGGCGTCATGACCAAGGGGCCGGAGTCGCGCCTTGATGCAATTATTCCAGTCGACCTGCCGAGACCGCGCCGGCGCAGCAGTCCCGGCTTCGGCGAGATGTGGGAACGCATCAACGCGCTGATCGAGAACGAAGAGGCGAATGGACCATGACGGAGGTCAGCCCGGCAAGAGACGCCAGGCCCGCTGACGCTGTGGCGCCGGCGCCGCGCCTGCCGCTCGGCGGGATCAAGCGCGATCATCTCATTTATATCGCCTCCATCATCGGGTTGATCATGCTGTGGCACTTGATCGCCACGACGTTCTTCAAGCCGCAGTTCTTTCCGCCGCCGCTTCTGGTGCTGTCGACCGGGCGGGAGATGCTGGAAAGCGGAGAACTGATGGAGCACGTCAGCATCAGCCTGCAACGCATCCTCGCGGGATTCCTGATCGGCAGCGCGATCGCCGCTCCGGCTGGTTTGCTGATGGGCTCAATTCCCATCGTCCGCGCGATCTTCGACCCCTATGTGCAGTTCTTTCGTTTCGTGCCTTCGCTGGCATGGCTGACCCCGGTGGTCATCTGGTTCGGCATCGGGGAGACATCGAAAGTTCTCATCATCGTCTACACGACGATCTTCATCGTGCTGATCAACACCATGGTCGGCGTGTCGCATATCGCCCCGAACAAGCTGCGCGCCGCGGCCTGCCTGGGCGCCACTCCCCTCAAGGCATTCATTTTTGTGACGCTGCCGGCGACGCTGCCGTTCATCCTGACCGGCATGCGCCTTGCCATGGGCAATTCGTTCGCAACCGTGGTCGCCGCCGAGATGATCGCGGCGGATTCCGGCCTTGGCTATCTGATATTCAATTCGCGCCTGTGGATGGCAACGGACAAGATCTTCATCGGCATCGTCTGCCTCGGGGCGCTTGGCCTCATCACGGACCGCTTCTTCCGCTATCTCATCGTCCGCTTCGCCCATCAATATGGGCCGATCGAATAGCCGTTCGGTTCTAACCGTGTCCAATGTAGTCCATCCGCCCACCGTCGACCGTCAGCACCTGCGCCGTAATCCAACCTGACTCCGGCGACGCCAGGAACACCACCGCATTGGCGATGTCCTCAGGTTCGCCGATGCGGCCCATCATCGCTCGTGCGGCGAAGCGTTCCTCCGTCCCCGGCCAGTCCGCTGCGCCGCGCCCGCGCTGCGTCATGTCGGTGCGGACGAAGCCTGGCGCCACGGCGTTCACGGTGATGCCGTGCTGTCCCAGTTCCAGGGCAAAGCGCCGCGTGAGCATCACCACCTCGGCCTTCGTCGCCGCGTAGAATGCATTGCCCGACAGCGCGGTGCCGATCGCCGCGATTGAGGCCACATTGACGACCCGCCCGTAGCGCCGCGCCCGCATGCTTCCCATCACTGCGCGCGTGGCATGGATCACGCCGTCCACGTTGACTTGGCGCATGCGCGCGACCTGCTCGCGGTCGTAGGTGTCGAGCGTCCCCTGCCAAGCCACGCCGGCGTTGTTCACCAGGATGGTCACCGGACCCAGTTCCGCTTCGGTGCGCGCGATTATCGCCTCGACCGCGGCCTCATCGGCGACGTCTGCCGCCACCGCGATCGCTCGTCCGCCCGCGGCCGCAATCTCCGCGACCACGGCTGCGGCCGCATCGGCATGCGCAGCATAGTTCACGCATACCGCGGCGCCGCGTTGCGCCAGGAGCCGCGCCGTTGCTCGGCCGAGGCCGCGGCCGCCGCCCGTCACTACCGCCACTTGGTTGCGCCATTCCATCACATTGCCTTTTCATGGGCCGGATCAGCATGCCGGCTAGTGTCCCGATTCCGAAGTTCGTAAACCTTTGCGGGCAGCCTCTGATGCGAACTTCGGAATCAAAGGGACACTAGCAACTCTATGATTCTAGTGCCCCTTTTGAACCCGAAGTTCGCAACTGCCCTTGCAGCACGACGTGTGCGAACTTCGGGTTCGGGGCACTAGTATTCTATCGCGATATATGGCTCACGCAGGCGGAGGAACGGCGATGGACATGCGGGTATACGGGCGCACAGGAATGCAGCTCTCGATACTAGGCTTCGGCTGCGGCGCGGTCG
>DASRAF010000014.1:0-4468 GCA_035638295.1 Pseudolabrys sp. | reverse complement strand
GATCGCCGCAACCGCGGTAACTCCATTTACTGCCAGCCTTTTCACTCATGTCTTTCTGGGGACGGCGCTGGCCTCTCCTCTCGAATTTGGACTCAGATTGTTTTTGATTATCGCAGGCTGCAACCTCTCTGCCGCCCTTATCCGGCTCATAGCGGGTCGCCGATTTATTGAGGCACAGAGAGAGGCCATTGACGGCTTGAGCGTCATCGCAATGTCGATGCTTGCCATTGCCGCCATGGACGGCGCCATGGATCATTTTCGCGCCGATCCCATTCTGGTCATCAAGCTTACCGCGCTTGCATTCTTGCTCGCACTCGCCTCGATCACTGTTACCGCGATCGTGATCAGCTGGTCGCCGGGAACCGAAACGTCGGCTTGATGTTGGCCGCAACCGGCTTCGCGATCCACGACATCGCGTGGCTTTATTTCGCGGTCGCGCAGTTTCCTATCTATCTGCTCCCGCACTTGCTGAAGTCGCTCGCCAGGCGCCTGTCAGTCAATCGTTAACAAGCCGGCGTATTTGCTTGGCTGCAGCGTTGCCCGTTTACCCGCCTCGTGTTAGGCGGGACGGCGTCTGGAGGCCCCAATGCCCCGTCCGTTAATTATTGCACCGTCGATACTTTCCGCCGATTTCGCCAAGTTGGGGGATGAGATCCGTGCGATTGAAGCTGCGGGGGCCGACTGGATCCATGTCGACGTCATGGACGGCCACTTTGTCCCGAACATATCGATCGGGCCCGTGGTCGTTCAGGCAATCCGCCCAATCACGAAGAAAACACTCGACGTCCATCTTATGATCGCGCCATGTGATCCATATCTTGAGGCTTTCGCGAAAGCCGGATCGGACATCATTACGGTTCACGTCGAAGCCGGTCCGCATGTTCATCGCTCGCTGCAAGCAATCCGCAGCCTCGGCAAGAAGGCCGGGGTCACCCTGAACCCGGCCACGCCGGTGTCGAGCATCGAGCATGTGATCGACTTGGTTGACCTCATTCTCATCATGTCGGTCAACCCGGGTTTTGGGGGTCAGGCGTTCATTCCCGCAGCCATCGACAAGCTGCGCGACGTGCGGACGCTGGTTGGGGCACGCCCCATCGATATCGCGATCGACGGAGGAATCACTTCTGACAACGCGGCTCGAGTCGTGCAAGCTGGGGCGAATGTGTTGGTCGCCGGATCGGCCGTGTTCAAGGGTGGCAACTATAAGGGCAACATCGCAGTGATCCGCAACGCTGCGGCCCTCGCACGCGGGGAAGCAGCGTGACCATCGCGCGCTATTCCCGCCCGGAGATGACTGCGGTCTGGTCGCCGGAAACCAAATTCCGAATCTGGTTTGAGATCGAAGCTCACGCGGCGGACTCCATGGCGGAGCTCGGCACTATCCCGAAAGACGCCGCAAAGAAAATCTGGGAAAAAGGCAATGCCGCGAAGTTCGACGTTGCCCGCATTGATGAAATCGAGGCAGAGGTCAAGCATGACGTCATCGCTTTCCTGACCCATTTGTCCGAAATCGTCGGACCGGAAGCGCGGTTTGTGCATGCAGGTATGACCTCGTCCGATGTGCTGGATACCTGCTTCAACGTGCAACTCGTACGGGCGGCAGACATCCTCATTGCTGATGTCGACAAACTCCTTGCTGCACTCAAACGGCGCGCCTTCGAACACAAGTTGACGCCGACCGTTGGACGTTCGCACGGCATTCATGCCGAACCGACCACCTTTGGTCTCAAACTGGCTTACGCCTATGCCGAATTTTCTCGCGCTCGTGAGCGTCTTGTCGCTGCACGGAAAGAGGTCGCAACTTGCGCCATCTCCGGGGCGGTGGGGACATTTGCGCAGGTCGACCCGCGCGTCGAAGCTCATGTAGCCAAGGCCATGGGGCTATCGGTAGAGCCGGTTTCAACGCAGATCATTCCGCGTGACCGCCATGCCATGTACTTCGCCACCCTTGGCGTTGTTGCGTCTTCGATCGAGCGGCTTGCAACTGAGATTCGTCATCTGCAGCGCACCGAAGTTCTCGAGGCTGAGGAGTTCTTCTCCGAGAGGCAAAAGGGCTCCTCGGCAATGCCGCACAAGCGAAATCCTGTTCTTTCGGAAAACGTTACCGGGCTTGCCCGCATGGTGCGGGGTTACGCCCTGCCCGCGATGGAAAACGTCGCGCTTTGGCATGAGCGCGACATCTCACATTCTTCGGTCGAACGCATGATCGGACCCGATGCGACGGTGACGCTCGATTTCGCCCTGGCGCGGCTTGCCTCAATCATCGACAAACTCATCGTCTACCCGGCCGCCATGCAAAAAAACCTCGATAGGCTCGGCGGACTTATTCATTCGCAGCGCATACTCATCGCGCTTACACAAAAAGGTGTTTCGCGCGAAGACGCCTATCGTCTCGTTCAGCGCAACGCCATGAAGGTTTGGGGCGGCGAGAGCGATTTCCTTGCGCTGCTTAAGGCCGACAAGGACGTTCGGGCCAAGCTCTCGGAAAAGGATCTGGAAGCCAATTTCAACCTCGACCATCATTTCAAGCACGTCGATACGATCTTCAAGCGCGTGTTCGGAGCCGCCTGACCTCGCCAGCGCAATGTCGCATGCCCCAACCATTCTGGTTTTTGATTCAGGGCTCGGGGGCCTTACGGTATTCCGCGAAACGAAAGTCGCGCGTGCGGACGCACGCTTTGTCTATCTCGCGGATGACGCTGGCTTCCCTTACGGCGATCTGACCGAGGACAAACTCGTGGCTCGCGTCACTGAGGTGGTCGCCGACGCAGTCGGTCGGCACAAACCGGACTTGGTGGTCGTGGCCTGCAACACGGCATCCACGCTAGCCCTTGCGCAATTGCGATCGCGCTTTGCAGTGCCCTTTGTTGGCACCGTGCCGGCCATCAAGCCGGCCTGCGCCAGATCAAAGAGCAGGCGCGTTGCCGTGCTGGGGACGCAAGCCACGGTCGGACGCGAGTATACTCGAACGCTGATCCGCGAATTCGCCGCCGGCTGTGACGTGCATCTGGTCGGCTCACCACGCCTTGCCGGGTATGCGGAAGCGGAACTCGCCGGCGAGGCAGTCGGCGACGACGCCCTCAAAGTCGAAACGGCCGGTTGTTTCATAAACGCCGATGGCCGGCGGACTGACACGATCGTCCTTGCTTGTACCCACTACCCCTTGCTGCTCGATCGCTTTCGCGCCGTCGCGCCATGGAGCGTCGATTGGCTTGATCCAGCACCGGCAATAGCCCGTCGGGTCGCGGAACTGCTGCGTGAGCGGCCGCCACACTCGGCACCCAGCGCTCCAGTGATCGAATTCACCTCCAAGCGGACGCCCTCTCCGACACTGAGGCGCACGCTCGGCTCATTCGGTTTCTAGCTAGAGACATGTGGCCAGACCTCAAGCGCACCGCGCCAGATCATGTCGAATGAAACGTAAAGGATGATCGCAAGCCCGACGTAAGCGATCCAGCGATGCCGGTTGAGCAGCCGGGCGATGAAGTTCGCCGCCACGCCCATCAGAACGATTGAGAGCACCAGACCGAATACCAGGGCCGCTGGATGGTCGCGCGCGGCGCCCGCCACCGCTAGCACGTTGTCGAGCGACATCGAAATATCTGCGATCACAATTTGCCAAGCCGCTTGCGCAAATGTTTTGTGTGGCGCTTTGCCGTCACCCGTTGACAGAGCGGCCTCCGCTTCCTTGTGGTCAGGACCGCGCAACTCACGCCACATCTTCCAACACACCCAAAGTAGTAGAATGCCGCCAGCGAGAAGGAGGCCCACGATCTCCAGCAACTCGATCGCAATACCGGCAAAAGCTATTCGCAGGACCGTAGCGGCGATAATACCGACGAGAATCGCACGGGAGCGCTGCTCTCGAGGCAAGCCTGCCGCGGCAAGACCAATCACGACGGCATTGTCGCCGGCCAGCACTAGATCAATCATGATCACCTGGATAAGCGCGGCGATCGCGCCTTGCGAAAATATATCGAGATCAATCATCCGCTCTGCTCCTGGGTGGCGTCAGCCGCATGTATTCAACGATCGCCTCGATCTCCCCGAGGATAGCGGCGGCACAGCCGACAAGGGTAAATGCGCCGGCGAGATTCCACGCGGAAGGCGGAAGGCGCGCGCTCCTAGGTCTATGCAAACTGGCGACGAGGGCCAGACAAGCCGCTGAGGTGAGCGCACAAATACTGAAGGCCGGCAACACGACTGGCCGCGGCAACAGGACGACTAGCGTGACCAGCGAGACGGTCACGCTCGCCACGAAGGCCAGAATTGCAAACCGCGGGTTGTGGCCGTCTGGGTTCTTGCGGCGTGATCTTTGGAGGAATTCGGTTCGGCGCATCGGGCCCTGCTGCGGATATTATCAGTCCGACATCGCAGCCACTTGGCTGCCAGAGGGGCCCGGCCTGATGGCCATTTAGATGGCCTATTGACGCGCACTCGACAAGCAAGGGACCTGCGACCAAGCAGC
>DASRAF010000013.1:0-3579 GCA_035638295.1 Pseudolabrys sp. | reverse complement strand
CTTGCGAACCCATTTATTTTCTTTGTCGATGAACATGACCTCCGACGTGTCGTCAATTCCGGCGTGCTCGTCAATCGCCATATTACGTTTGGTCAAGTACTCCTTCATTTGCTCTTTCTCTTTATAGTAGAGGTCGGGGATGTAATAGACGTGAACACCTTTCGGTGACCATTCAGCATTCAGCGCCTCAGCGACGTTTTTGAGGGTTTGTTGACCGCCACCATGATCGCCCATCAGCGCAACGTTCTTGAAACCAGCTGCTAGGGCACTAATTGCAACCTCACGCGCGACCGCACCAAAAGTCTCCTCGGACAGGCTAACGGTACCAGGAAATCTCATGTGTCCAGTCTTCTTTATCGGATCGCCTGCAATGGCATAGGGCATGGTCGGGTACACCAAAGCGTTGCCAAGCTCCTCGGCTATCCGTTGAGCGGCGTAGTGGGCAATGAAGAGGTGTTTACCTAAAGCCAAACCAGGGCCGTTCTGCTCAATGCTGGCGGCGTAATAAACTGCGGTGGTTTTCCCGCCGGCAATTGCATCCCGAACTTCCATCCACGTGAGATCTTCGATTAAGACTGACTTTGATTGGGCAAGCACCACCGATGGCAGAAGCAAGAGAATCAATGCGAAGATTAAAGAAGTCATAAATTGGCCTCCTTTGGTTATTAAGTGTCTAACGCCCGCCGTCACGAGCCGCCGCCCAGACGGGACTGTTCACGTTCAGTCCAAACCGCAAGCGGGCGGTGGTCACGTGCACGGGATGGTTAAGGCGCTATCCCTCTGACTTCGTAGACAGTACCTATTCTCTTTTGCTGATAATTCAAGACTTCCCCATTTACTTCTCACGGGCTCCGGCTGAGCCACGCAAGATCCTTCGCTTGTGCGGGCACCGCATAACACCATTAGCTTCGCGGCAACATTACGAAGGCCGGCGGCGGGATGCGACGTTTCGAAGCCGCCTCGTACGCCGAGGCAATCTTCAGGATGACGTCCTCCTTGCCGGGCTCGCAACGGAACACCAGGGAGAAGGGCAGTCCGGGTGGCCGGATGGTGGTCGGAGTATTCGACGGCGTCGCCACGTAGTGCGTGCCGTCCGGTGACAGCTCGAATACCGGGTCATAGACCGTCGTGACGTACCCCGCCGGAACTAGGACTTCAGTGAGGCCCGCATTGGGGCCATAGAACGATTCCCGGCTGAGGTTGGGTGCACCGCCCCGCGGCTGGTGAGCGCCGCCGATCTTGCCCGGCGGCCAGGGCGTGTGCAGGCGCACCAGCGCGTCGAGGTGGTTCTCGAGCAGCACCATCATGTCGACGCGCCGGAGCAGTTCACGCAGCATGATGCGCTCGTCCACGCCCTGACGCCCGCCGAGGCGATTGCGGGGGTCGGCGATCTCTTCCCAGTTCTTGAAGGCAGCGCGCTGGTCGTCGCCCCAGAACTTCGAACGGGCGTTGAGCTGGGCGAAGTCGATCAGCGTCTCCTGGAAGCCATGCGCCTTCCAGTCCTGGGCGCGGCGCGTCAGGTACTGCGGAATGTGGAAGCGAAAGGTCGTCGCCAGCTCCTGCTCCTGGATGGTGGCGATGTCGAGGTTCGCGGGCGGCTCGACTCGTCCCTCGGCCAGCTCGACACAGTAGTCGATCGGCTTCATCCGGCCGCCGCCAAACACCTTGCCGGGCAGGAACTCCGTCGGCTCGATCGCGGCCGCGAACTCCCTGAACAGAGGCTGGCCGTCCAGGCCCAGGCGGAAGAGCAGGTCGGGCATGAGGAGCGGTACGAGCCGGGCGAGGGCACGCCGGAAGTCGGTCGTCATGACTTCGAGGTCCGGATCGCGCGTCCAGCGGGGATCGGCCGATTCGACCAGCGTCGCTCCCAACGTGCCACCGAGAACGGACTTGATCTCCCCTGCCGCCGCACTGACGATCGGCACCTCCGTCAACGAACCGGGCGGGTACACCATGGATTCACGGATCACGCCGATCCTCACGCCCTTGAGAGCGCCGGGCGTGCCGGGCACCGCCGTATGGCTGGCATAGGGCGTTGACAGGATCGAGGAGCGCGGAACGGTCGTGAACGGATCACGCGGGTCGTAGTAGCCTTCGACCGGATCCTTCAGCGCGTCCAGCACCTTGGCACAGTCAGCGATGGTGCGACAGAGGATCCCGGTGCGGTCGCAGTAGATGTCGGCGCCGATGGCCCCGCCCACGAAGCCGAGCAGGGCCTTGTGGGGCAGGATCAAGGCCACCGCGTTGTGGTTGGCGGGTCCACGCGTCGAGGCGCGCGTCTCCTCGCCGAGACTGGCCATGACGAGGTTGATGCTCACAGAGAGTGCGGAACCCGAACTCGAACCCAGCGCGGCCGCGCGGGTGGTGTCGTAAGGGTTCGACGGATTGCCGCCCCAGCTGCTCCGCTGATAGCCTAGAGTGGACGGCAGGACCGTGGCGGGCACGTGCCGGCCGCCCGGATCTCCGGCGCGGCCGTTGTATTCGGTGCACACGGCCTTGGCGTAGATGATGGCGCCCTTGTCCCGCAATTGTTCGACCAGCGCGTGGTCGCGGGCGGGAAAGTCGATGTCATACGCGGCATCGCCGCCGCCTGTGCTCCGCATGTCCTTCGTGTCAAACGAATCCTTGAATGAGAAGACGACGCCGTACATCGGCATCGTCTCGAGATCAGGATCACGCCCGTACGCGGCGTCGAGCTCGGCCGCGCGCTCCAGGGCATCGGGGTAGTGGCGGAACACCTCACATACCGGTGGTGCGCCGGGCGGCAGAGGCCCCTTCGACGGATGCCGGTCGAAGTCGCCGCGGCAGGTGACGGAGCGCTCACCACGGATGTTGAGCGTCGCCAGCGCGTTGACCTGGCCGGCATCCGGGATGCCCACGATCATGCCGTACTGCTGCGGCACCGTCGGGTCAGAGGCGGTCGCCTCCATGCGGCCGTACTCGAGCGGCTTGCCCTTGTACCTGTCGAGATCGGGGAAGACTGTCGAGGCCTTGACCGTCCCGGTGGGAAAGGGCAGCGGCGCGCCCGCGCGCACGGTGCCCATTGCCTGGGGCACGGGAGCACCGTCCTCGGTGACCAACGCGCTGGCCACGCCGTTGAAGGCGCGCGCACGGTTGATGTAGTGCTGGACGATCTGAACGCAGGTGATCTCTCCGGCCCTGATCGCCGCGTGCATCTCGTCGATAGTAGCCTCTTCGAGCCGGAACGGCTTTTTGAGCGGACCGGACTGTTCAGCCACGCCGTGTCCCTCCTTCGGTCAATGGTTAGTTGCTAGCTCCTCTTGCATCATGCTCATCCAAGGTGACAGGGGACGCACCGGTGGCGCACGTACCCCTGGTGTCGTTATCCTAGCAGTGCCCGTTGCCGTGCCCGCCTCATGATGAAGTGCTTATAAAATATGACCAATGTTCAAACCTGTGGGTTGAGAGCTGGCTAACCGCCAAGGCTGAGAAGCCTGGACTCGCGAGCGAAGCGAGCAGGTCCGAAGGTCTTTCTCAAGCTGTTGGTTAGCCGTCATATTCCTCGCGTGACCCCTCCGTCAACCGTCACGCAGGTCCCTGTTATGTAACTCGCCTGCT
>DASRAF010000012.1:0-3014 GCA_035638295.1 Pseudolabrys sp. | reverse complement strand
GCCAAGGTGGCTCCGAGCCTGAATTGAGCTGAGCTAGCGAGCCGCGGCCCATCAGCAAAAGCTAAAGCGATTCATGACAAGCGGGGAGGCTGCGACCAAACCGTAAATAGTCTGACAAAGTCAGGGAGGAGCTCATGCTGGCGATGACGGATGCCGATCCCGTGGAGACGGGCGAATGGATCGATTCGCTGCGCGCCGTCGTGCATCACCAAGGCCGAGAGCGGGCGTCGTTTTTGCTTGACCGATTGAGTGAGGAGGCGCAGCTCGCCGGTGCGAGCGCGCCGCTCACACTCAATACCCCATATGTCAACACCATTCCTCCGGAGCGCGAGGAGCGTGCGAACTGGGACCGCGATATCGAGCATCGAATCCGCTCGATCATTCGCTGGAACGCGGTTGCGATCATTCTGCGCGCCAACAAGGGGTCCTCCGAACTCGGCGGCCATATCGCCAGCTTCCAGTCGGCGGCCACGCTCTATGACATCGGCTTTGGTCACTTCTGGCGCGCGCCGTCGGATAAGCACGGCGGCGACCTCGTCTATATCCAGGGCCACTCCGGGCCTGGCATCTACGCGCGGGCCTTCGTCGAGGGCCGGCTCACCGAGCAACAGCTTCTGAATTTCCGTCAGGAGACGGGAGGCTGCGGCCTCTCGTCCTATCCTCATCCCTGGCTGATGCCGGAATTCTGGCAGTTCCCCACCGTATCCATGGGGCTCGGCCCGCTGATGGCGATCTATCAGGCGCGCTTCCTCAAATATCTGCACGGCCGCGGCATCGCCGATACCGCAGCGCGCAAGGTGTGGGCTTTCATGGGCGACGGAGAAATGGACGAGCCAGAATCGCTCGGAGCCGTGTCGCTTGCCGGGCGGGAGCGGCTCGACAATCTCATCTTTGTTATCAACTGCAATTTGCAGCGCCTCGACGGACCCGTGCGCGGCAACGGCAAGATCGTGCAGGAGCTTGAGGCTGTCTTCCGCGGCGCCGGATGGAACGTGATCAAGGTGCTATGGGGGAGCAACTGGGACCCGCTGCTGGCCAAGGATACCTCAGGAATGCTGCGCCAGCGCATGGAGGAATGCGTCGACGGCGAATACCAGGATTTCAAATCCAAGAACGGCGCCTATGTGCGTCAGCATTTCTTCGGCAAATATCCCGAGACAGCCGCGCTGGTGAAGGACTGGAGCGACGACGAGATCTGGGCGCTGCGCCGCGGCGGCTCCGATCCGGTTAAGGTGTACGCGGCCTATGCCGCCGCCGTAAAGTATGTTGGGCAGCCGACCGTCATCCTCGCCAAGACGGTGAAGGGATATGGCATGGGCGAGGCCGGCGAAGGACAAAACATCACCCATCAGCAGAAAAAGATGGGGTTAGAGGCCCTGCGCAAATTCCGCGACCGCTTCGCCATCCCGGTCTCGGATGAGAAGATCGAAGAGATCCCGTTCCTAACTCTCCCGGCCGACAGCTCGGAGATGAAATATCTGCGCGAGCGCCGCGCCACGCTGGGAGGCCCTCTGCCGCAGCGCCGCCGTACCTCAAAGGCCCTTGAGGTGCCAGAGCTCTCCGCGTTCAGCGCCCAGCTTGCAAGCACCGAAAGCCGCGAGATTTCGACCACGATGGCCTTCGTGCGCATCCTCAGCACGTTGTTGCGAGACAAAGTCATCGGCCGGTTCATCGTGCCCATCGTCCCGGATGAATCGCGCACCTTCGGCATGGAGGGAATGTTTCGTCAGCTCGGTATCTTCTCGCAGCTCGGCCAGCTCTACAAACCGCAGGACGCCGACCAGCTGATGTTTTATCGCGAGGACAAGTCCGGGCAGATGCTGCAGGAGGGCATCAACGAGGCGGGTGCCATGTCCTCGTGGATCGCCGCCGCGACCTCCTACAGCACTAGCAACGCGCCGATGATCCCTTTCTACATCTATTACTCGATGTTCGGGCTCCAGCGCGTGGGAGATCTTGCCTGGGCCGCCGGTGATATGCGCTGCCGCGGATTCCTGCTGGGCGGTACCGCGGGGAGGACAACGCTCAACGGCGAGGGGCTTCAGCACGAGGACGGTCACAGCCACCTGCTCGCCGCTACAATCCCCAACTGCGTCGCCTACGATCCGACCTTCTCCTATGAAGTTGCTGTCATCGTCCAAGATGGACTGCGGCGCATGTTCAGGGATCAGGAGGATGTCTACTACTACATCACCCTGATGAACGAGAACTATTCCCACCCTGCGATGCCAGCGGGCGCGGAGGAGGGAATTCGGCGCGGCATGTACCTGTTGCGCGATGGCGGCAATGACAAAGGCCTGCGCGTCCAACTGCTCGGTTCGGGCACCATCCTGCGCGAGGTGATCGCCGGGGCCGACCTGCTGGCGCGGGACTTCGGCGTGAGCGCGGATATTTGGAGCTGTCCGAGCTTCAACGAGCTGCGCCGCCAGGGTCTGGAAACTGACCGCTGGAATCTGCTTCACCCCACGCAAGCACCGCGCCCGAGCTACGTCGAGCAATGTCTGGGCCCCCGGCAGGGACCCGTTGTGGCATCCACGGATTACATGCGCAGCTTTGCGGATCAAATCAGGCCGTTTGTGCCACGCCGTTATGTGTGTCTGGGCACGGATGGCTTCGGTCGCAGCGATTATCGTATCGCACTGCGCAAGTTCTTTGAAGTCGACCGCCACTACGTGGCAACGGCTGCGCTCAACGCGCTCGCGCAAGAGGGTGCCATTCCCAAGAGCAAAGTAGAGGCCGCCGTCACCAAATACGGGATCGATCCGGAGCGACCGCCACCCTGGAAGATGTGAGAAGAGGGCAAGAGCACCAATAAGTGTAACGCGCAGCCTGCGTATGTTGGGAGGGCAGTGCGATGGGTGAACTGAGAGAGATCCGTGTTCCCGATATCGGCGATTTCAAGGATGTGCCGATCATCGAGATTGCGGTGCAGCCCGGCCAGCGGGTGGGCGTCGACGCTCCCCTAATCACACTGGAATCGGACAAGGCGTCGATGGAAGTGCCTTCGCCGGCCG
>DASRAF010000011.1:0-5599 GCA_035638295.1 Pseudolabrys sp. | reverse complement strand
CCACGCCACAACTCGCCAGTCGCCAATCGGGCGCCCTCCGCCAGCGCGTAGAGCTTAGCAAAGGCGAGGCTGGCATCGGGGAGATGGCGCAAACCGCAATCGGTGCAGGCGATGACGTTTTCTTTGCCGACCAGTTTGGCGAAGCGCACGATGCGCTCGGCGACCAACTCGGGATGTTCGATGAAGTACGTGGTGTCGTCGATCACTCCGGGGAAGAGAATTTTTCCATCCGGCAGCTTTAGCTCTTGCCAAATCTTCCATTCATGGCCATGGCGGGGATTGGCCGATTCGATAGTGATTCCCGTGACGTTGGCTTTAAGTACGATATCGATGACATCGCGCAGCGCGATGTCGCGGTGGTGCGGCCCCTCGTAGTTGCCCCAGCAAACATGAATACGCACCTGTTCGGGTGGAATCGTCTTCAGCGCATAATTGAGATATTCGACATGACGTTCTATGACTTTACGAAACTGCTTGACGCTAAGGCCGGCATAGTCCGTGTTGGCGCCCGATGCCAGGTCAGGGCAGTCGAGTTGCAAGACAAAACCGGCATCGGCGATGGCTTGGTACTCTTGGCGCATGGTGTCGGCGACTGCTTGCATATAGGTTTCTTCGTTGGGGTAATATTCATTTCTGAAAAAGCGCACAAAACACCCGGGCGAAAGCGCCGACATAAAAACATCATGGGGTTGAGTCATGCTCACCGCGGCGGTCAATCGAGCAATATCGGTTTCGACTTGAGCGAAATCCCGCCAGCCCAGGGGACCCGTGCAGACATAGGCCATGCCGTCGTTGTCGTGACCGTCGCTCATGCTCCGAGCCAGATCATAAAACTCGGCGATGTCGGTACGGTAGTGGCGCGGAGCGCCTTCGATATCGACTCTCGCCATGCCGGTTTCGCGCGGCCGCAGGATACCGCGGGCAACGCTCCAAGGCTCGGCGCTTCGCGCCCGGGAGCGCGGCTTTCTTTCAAGGCCGCTGACGCGGTGCACGACATAATCGTTCCACGATGTTTTGCTCAACTCGCCGTCGTCGACGATATCCACCCCGACTTCGATCTGGCGCCGGACCACCTCGTCGATGGCCGTGGTCAGCGCGACATCGATGACTACCTGATCGTACGTCTCTCCCCTGCGCTTGGCTGCGAAGGCTTGGCGAATCAGCGCCGGCAGCGGCAGACTGCCGGTATGGGTGGTGAGAATGCGGTCGGTACTGCGCTTCATTTACACATTCCTGAACGCCTCGTTCGAGGCTGTGGTCGACGAACTCACTTCCACAGCTCGGCGGTTGCCAATCGGGCGCCCTCCGCCAACGCGTCAAACTTGAGCCAGGCCACGCTGGGATGGGTATCATTGAACCTCAAAGCGGAGGCGGCAAAGCCGCAGTCGGCTCCGGCGATGACGTTCTCGCGACCGACGATCTTGGCGAACCGCGCAATTCGTTCGGCGACCAATTCCGGGTGCTCCACCAGGTTGGTGGTGTGGCTGATCACGCCCGGGATGAGGATCTTCCCGTCGGGTAGCTTGACCCGCTCAAAGACATGGTATTCGTGTTCGTGCCGCGGATTCGCCGCTTCGAAAGAATAGGCGCCGGCGTTGATCTTCAGCATGATGTCGACGATGTCCTTCAGGGCCATTTCGTGGATGCGCGGCCCGACGTCGATGCTGTAGCACGTATGGAAGCGAATCTTCTCCGGCGGGATGCCGCGGATCGAGTCATTGATGGCTTCGACGCGCTGTGCCGCCCACTTTCGGCACTCCTCGATGCTGAGTTCTGGGTTCATCATGTAATAGCTGACCAGGCGCGGATCGTCGATCTGGAGGATGAATCCTGCGTCGACAATGGCTTTGTACTCTTCGCGCACCGCGTCGGATATGGCCTGCTCGTACTCCTCGTGAGTACGGTAGTATTCGTTGGCAAAGGTAGACGCGACGTAGGAAGAGGCGATCGCTGGCACGAACACGTCCTCGTGGGCCTGACCCTTCACTGCCGCCTTGAGGTTGTCGATGTCTTTCTGGATCGCTTCGTGGCCCCTGTAGCTGACCGGCCCGGTGCAGGTATCGACACCGCCATGCCCGCGCCCTCCGCTTCGACCGCCGAACGGCTCGGCGATACGCTCGGACCACGCGTAGTAGTCGGGAAAAGAGACGTACTCTCTGCCTGCCGAGCGCGGTCTCATCTCCTTACCTGGAGCGGGAGGCTTGCGCTGGAAGCCGCTGAATCGTTCGATGATGTAGCCGAAGAAGCTCGCCTTGCTCTGCTCGCCGTCGGTCACGATATCGATGCCCGCTTCGATCTGCTTCTGCACAGCGTCCGTTACCGCTTCGCGCACCAGCCTTGCGAGCTCTTCGTGGTCGTAGGGCTGAGCCTGTTCCCTCAGTCGAAGAAGCGGGGTCAGAGAGTCGGAGCGAGCCAGGCTGCCCACATGAGTCGTGAGGATTCTTTCCCTGCTACGCTTCATCGTGTGTCTCTCCTTTGAGGGTGGCGCTCCGACCCGTGACGCGCAACGACCCCAGTTTCAATCCGGCCTCACAGACCGCTATTGTATGCCTTCGGTGATGTATTGAATTACATATCCCGCCGGATCATCCATGTAGGTTCCTTGGTTTCCGCCGGGCGTCCGGCCTTTAGCCTCTTCTCCCCGGTCTCCATTGGGAATGCCTAGCCGGTCGAGCTGGGCAAGCGCCTCCTTCCAGTGCGCAGGAGCGACGTAAAAACCCAAATGCGGACCAGGAATCAGCCGGCTCATGGGATAGCCCTTGGGGCCAAATGGCGTTTCCGTCAAGATCAAATACTGACCGCTCGCCATCCGCATGGTGGCCTGCGTTTTGTTAGATTGCGCATCGCGACCGCGTTCGAGAACCTTAAAGCCCAACACTTGCTCGTAGAATTTTATTGACGCGTCAAGCTTCGGCGCTTCCAATTCCAAATAGCCGACACTGGTCAGGCGTTCCGTCGTCCTGTTGTTTTCCTCGACGGTGGGCACATAGATCGCAAAGTTGTTGCCCGCCGGATCGGCAAAGAAAATAGTCGCGGCTGCAAATGAATGTGTATTCTTAACCGGCCCGGCAAACTTGATTCTCCACTCCTCCAGCGCCCGAATTACATCCTGCAAGCCTTGCGCGGTGGTTGTAAACGAATAAGTCGGTGTGCCTTGCGGCGTGATCGGCGTACCCCGCTCTTCTTTTTGTAAATACACACCGATGCGTTTCTCCGCAATGGTGATAAACGTATGCGGTCCCAGGCTCTGCGAGCGTACATTAAGGCCAACGCGCTTGCCGACTTTGCCGCCAAAAACCTGGGAATAAAAATCTTCAGCGACAACGATGTCGTTGACCGGTACCACGAAATGATCGAAGCCTTGTACTAACATTTCGCTCTCCTTCACAACACTTTTTATTTGCGATTACTCATAACAACGGCGTCTCTGCAGTGTCAAGGTGGTTAGTGGTTCATTTAGAGTTTCGGCGTACTCAGAAAGATTCCTCGCTTTGCTCGGAATGACACGTAAAAAGTGATTTTCACTTTTTACGTGTCACTTTCTTCCAATTTCCACCAACGCCTGCCTTAGATAACTGTGATCGATGTACTTCGAAGGTTCGGGCAGGGGCTCTTTAAGAATCCCTTGCTCAGCAGTGATTTTGATCAGCGTGCGCACGCCTTCCACGTTCAAATCGGCGTTGCGGTCCCAGATGCGGGCTTTCCAGTTATAATCCGCGGCATAGCGGCAGTGCTCCAGGCTGATCGCCATTTCCTTTGATAAATAAGCGCAGGCGGCCTCGCGATTGTCGGCCATCCAGCGCATCGTCGAAGCCATCGCTTTCATGAAGCGAACCACCAGCGCCCGGTTTTTCTCGGCCCAGAAGCGCTTGACGAAGTAGCCATTGAACTGAAAGTTCGGCTGGTCATCTGCGAAATAGCCGATGATGTTGAAGCCCTGCTGTTTGGCCACCAGGTCGAGAGGCACACCCACGGGAGCCGACGAGATTTGCCCCGAAGTCAACGCTTGAAAGCGATCGGAAGAGCCGCCGATGTTGAGCAGCTTATAATCGCGCGGGTATTCCAGACCATGCGCCTTGAGCACCAACCGTAAGGCAAAGCCGGTGCCCGAAGTGATCGTTTGCGTGCCGATAGTGGTGCCGCGCAGATCGGCGTAGGTTTTGTACGGTTTACCGCCAATCAGACTCAAACCGAGACCGTTGAGCAGACCGCCAATCATGGTGATATCGGCGCCTCTCTCATAAGCGGCGATGAGGGCGTCGACTCCTGCGCTCGCCACAAAGATGGAATCGGCGGTCAGAGCTTGAATGGTCAGCGGCGAGCCGCGCATGGTGATGATCGGCACCTCCAAGCCTTCTCGTTCAAAGAAACCCATCTTCGCCGCAACCCATAGCGGACCGTAGCTCAAAGTTTTGGACGACTCGCCCATAGGAAAACGGAACTTTTCCTGAGCCGCACAAGGAAGAGCAAACGCTGCTACAAAGACGAGGAACGCAATCGCCTGCGCGATCCTCGATCCTCTATCATCAATCGCGATGGCCACCATTTCATCACTCCATTACGCCAAGCTCCCAGCTATTTACCGTATCGCCTTATCACCGACAAGGTATTCCGCATCGTCTACAAACAAGAATCGGTGTCGGACTTGCCTAACTCTACTAACGTAGCAAGTCTTTCCTATCTTGCGACGGCTGGGTCAGGTCCTTACGAACTTAACTGTCTTTTCTTGACTTGTCGACGTTCCATTCTCTCGTCGTTGCCTGAAAACTATCTCTTGGCAGTTCGCCTATCATTATCTGAGGGTTCGTTGCTTGCAGAGTTCGCAAGTAGGCCCTATCTGCGTGGCAATGACGACCCCCAAAAAAAAGTTGCGCCAAATACCTTCGATCTCAGCGTCGATTTCCACTCGCAACTTCACGAACTCCAGGACAGCTACCATCGGCTAGGGATCTGCTGACTGTTCCACGATGCCGGCGCGACGCGTGCCTATGTCTCGCACCATTACGAGCCTGGCTAGAACGGTAGTCGACGGAAAAGTGACGTTCAAAAAAACACGCCGTAAAAGGCCCGCCCGTCCGCAGACCGTTCTTCCGCGGGCAATTCCATCGTTTGCGATTTAGTGGTAAGTGATAGGAACTCGATTTCGAGGTTCAGCCGCTGAGAACTCAAACGCCCCGCCGACCTTTGTCGGCTCGCGTTCGAGAGCGCACAACGTTCAGCAGGAGGTCTCTTATGTGTGGTTTTAAGTCAACTTTCTCAGTCAAGATCGCCATCGCGCTCTGCGCGTTCACCTTGGTCGTTCCCATTACGGCTGCTGATGCTGCCGGTGGTTTCCACGACCATTCGTCGCGTGCCGAGCGGGCCGTGGAGGAAGCCGCGGCCGAACTCGTGGCAAAGGAGGATGGCCCGCCAGGTGTCATCGTCGTGATCCAACGACGCAATGATCGTCAGGTAATCCGAGCCGGCGTCGCTAATATCCGCACCGGTGCACCTCTTCGAGTTGACAAACACATGCGGTTGGCGAGCGTGGCGAAGGCGTTTAGCGGTGCGACGGCGCTCGCCCTGGTCGCGCGCGGGGTGCTCAGCCTCGAGGACACGG
>DASRAF010000010.1:0-11302 GCA_035638295.1 Pseudolabrys sp. | reverse complement strand
CGCGCAGCCTGAATGCTCGGCGAGCAGCTTGTGACCGATGTAGTGAAAGTCGCCGACCAGCGGCACGGCGATGCCCCATTTGAGGAGCCGTTCCTTGATGTGGGGGACAGCGGCTGCCGCTTCATCGCGATCGACCGCGCGACAGGTGGCGGCGCTGGCGGGGGCCGGCTCCGTATTGGTCATCGATTGCACGACAATCGGCGCCCCGCCGCCAACCGTGACGCCGCCAACCCCAACCGCGACAGTTTTGTGACGCTTCGCTGTGTTCATCTGACGCTTACCGGACCCATTCAGCGGCGCAACCACGTTCCGCACTCAACAAGGGGATTGTAGCGAGTTCCGGTGGCTAATGGGAAATCCGTTCCGAGCTATTGTCGGAAGGCGTTTTTTTGTCCTCGGCCATCCCTGCCGTTCGTTCGAAACCATCCGCCAAGCGCCGCAGTTCCTCAGCCAGAAATGGGTCCGCACAGTCCGCCGCACGCCGCCGGCAATACAGGCTTTCGCTCAGAAGAATTTGCTTCGCCGTCATCGTTTCTGTCTGTACCTCGTGACGCCCAACAAACGCGGCCGGGGACGGTTGGTTCCTCCGGTCCGTGGAAAGCTGGACGATTTGAAGGTCTAACGGACGATCTGCTGGAGCAGGGCGTGCAGCTTTGCGGCCTCGATCGGCTTCTGCAGCACAGGTGCGTGAGAAAACGCCGAAACAATACTGTCCGGCCCGTAGCCGGTGACGAAGGCAAACGGGATCTTTCGGTTGTTGAGAATATCGGCGACGGCATAGGTTTTTTCGCCGCCCAAATTCACGTCGAGAATACCCGCCTGCAGGTTTCCGGTCTTCGCCGCGACTATGGCGTCGCTGAACCGGCTGTAGGGACCATCGACCTTGTGCCCGAAGGCGGAAAGCATGTCCGCGAGCATCATCGACACGAGCGGCTCGTCTTCGACAAGCAGAACGCGCTTGTCGCTGGAATTGGAATCGGCTGCTACCGTGGGCATGTCGACGTGCGGCTTGAACGCGCGTTTGGAGTCGTCCGCATTGGCTTCGTGCGGCACGCACAACGTGCAGTGCAGGCCATCCGGTCGCCAGTCGAAGTGTACGAGCCCGCCAAGTTGCCGTTCGATGCCCGCGACAATGGCGCGGCTCCCATAGCCGCGCCGCTCGGGTGGGGTGATCCGCGGGCCGCCAGATTCCGTCCAGACAAGTTCGAGCTTTCCGGGCTCAGTCCGCCAGGTCAGCTCGACATAACCGGCATCAACGGACAGTGAGCCATACTTCGCTGCGTTTGTCGCGAGCTCATGCAGCGCGAGGGCGATAGTCTGGGCGGTCGCGGGTGGCAGCAGAACAACGGGCCCGCGTGCTCTCACCCGTTCATTGCCGCTTGCTCGATAGGGCGCAAACTCTTCGTCAACGAGGCGGGTGAGGTCGGCCCCCTCCCAGCGCGATCCAGCCAGCAACCGGTGCGCGTTCGACAGCGCGCCGATCCGGCCATCAAGGGCACCGATGTAGTCGTCGATGCTGTTGGCGCGGGTCAGGCGCATGATCGACTGAACCACGGCAACGACGTTGCGCGCGCGATGGTCGACTTCTTCGGCGAGCAGGATCTGACGCTCTTCGGCGCGTTTTCTTTCGGTGATATCGGAGGTGACGCCGCTTAGCCAGACGAGACGGCCAGTTTCATCAAAGTTGGCTGCTGCCGTGCCGGTGCACCAACGCACTTCGCCATTCGGCCGCAAAACGCGAAATTCCGTCTGCAGGGTATTGGTGGCTTTAGTGATCTTGCGGAAAGAACGCTCCAGTAGCTCAAAGTCTTCCGGATTGACGAGGGGCCGCACGTTCTCGAGCGTCGGAACAAACGTATTTGGATCGACCCCGAAAATTTCGCACTGACCCTGATCCCACACGATCGAGCCGCGCAATATATTCCATTCCCAGCTGCCCATCTGACCGGCGGCAAGTGCAAGGCTGCGCATCCGTTCGCTTTGCCGAAGCTGCAATGTGGATGATGCAAGTTCGGCGGTGCGCTCGGCGACTCGCGCCTCGAGTCCTTTATTCAGCTGTTCCAGCTGACGCGTCTTGCGGAAAAGTTCGACGAAGACTTTGACTTTCGCTCGCAAGACTTCAGGGATTACGGGGACCGGTACATAGTCGACCGCCCCCATCTCATAGCCGCGCAGCCGATCGACGTCCGTCAGCAGGATGGCGGAGATGAAAATCAGCGCGGTTTTCTCGAATCGTGGGTGATTGCGGATCATCGCCGCCAGCTGAAAACCATCGATATCGGGCATGTAGACGTCAATGAGAACGACAGCGACGTCGTGCCTCAGGAGAAGCTCGAGCGCCTCCGTGGCATTGCTGGCGCTCAGCAGGTTTTCGCCGACGTCCTCGAGGATCGTGCGATAGGTCAGAAGTTTGGCCGGCTGATCATCGACGAGGAGGATGTTGACCCTGTCTTCGGACATGGAGTCCTCGTTTTCAGCGGTGGAGCCAGCTGCGGAGCGCAGACAGCAACTGTTCGGTGTTCACCGGCTTCGCCAGATAGTCCGACGCACCGGCATCGAGGCATTTCTCGCGGTCGCCCTTCATCGCTTTGGCCGTGAGCGCGATGATCGGTAGACGACGGAAATTCGCATTTTTGCGGATTTCCTCCATGGTCTGATAACCGTCCATCTCCGGCATCATGATGTCCATCAGCACGATGGCGATATCGGTATTCAACTCGATGAGCTTGATCGCTTCGTTGCCTGTCGTGGCGGTCAGAACTCGCATGCCCCGCCGCTCCAGCACGCTGCTCAGCGCGAAGATGTTGCGGGCATCGTCGTCGACCAACAACACTGTACGGTCCACCAGGTCTTCATCGGAGGTGGTCAGGCGCTCCAGCATGCGCTGCTTTTCTGCCGGCAAATCGGTGACGACGCGGTGCAGGAAGAGGGCCGTTTCATCGAGCAATCGCTCGGGGGATTCGACGCCCTTGACCACAATGCTGCGTGCCATCGTGTGCAGCCGGGCGTCTTCTTCCGCGCTCAATTCGCGACCAGTAAATACGACGACCGGCACTTCCGACAACGCCTGATCCGCGCCCAACTGTTCCAGGACTTCGAATCCGGTCATGTCGGGCAGCCTCAGATCCAGAACCACGCAGTCCGCAGTCTGCCGCCGCAAAGCGGCGAGTGCATCTCGCCCGGTACCGGCGGTTTCAATCTCGACGTCGTCATAGCCAAGCAATTCCGAGATGCTGAGCTGCTCGGCCGGATTATCCTCGACCACAAGCAGACGCTTGCGACGCGGAGCCGAGTATTCCTTAATGCGTCGGAGCGCAGCTTCAACACCTTCTGTTGTCGTCGGCTTCGTGACGAACGAGAATGCGCCGCGGGCGAGGCCATGGTGCTTGTCCTCGTCGAGCGTGATGATCTGTACGGGGATATGACGCGTCAGCGGATTCTGCTTGAGCTGGCTCAAGACGCTCCACCCCAGCATGTCGGGCAGGAAAACATCAAGCGAGACCGCGCTGGGCTGATATTGCTTGGCAAGCTCGAGTGCGTCGGCGCCGCGCATGGCCACGAGCACCTTGAACCCCTTGTCCCGCGCGAGATCGATCAGGACACGGCAGTAGTGGGGGTCGTCTTCCACGATCAGCAATATTGAGTCGCCGGGCTGGATTTCATGCCGATCGTCCGGAATTTGCTCGATGGGACGCTCCGGCAAGGCAATCGGCATGCTCGGTGCCTGGATTTGCGAAGCGGATGGGCTGGCTGACTGCGTGGCGGTGGATGGTCCGGCATAGGTGATCGGCAAATACAAGGTGAATGTGCTGCCGACACCAGGCGCACTGCGCAACTGGATTTCCCCGCCCAGAAGGCTCGACAGTTCACGGCTGATTGCAAGGCCCAACCCAGTTCCTCCGTACTTGCGGCTGGTGCTCGCATCGGCCTGCTGGAATGCCTCGAAAATGATTTTCTGTTTCTCGGCCGGAATTCCGATGCCAGTGTCGGCGACCTCGAAGGCGACGACGGTCTGTGCCTGGCTGAGAATCGGGTGTGTCGAGGTCCAGCCAACGGGCGCGGCAGAGACCTTGAGCTGAACGCCACCACGGTCGGTGAATTTGAAGGCGTTCGACAGCAGGTTTTTCAACACCTGCTGTAGCCGCTTGGAGTCGGTTATCAGGCTGCGTCCAAGGGACGGGTCGAGGTCGACCTTGAAGGAAAGCTGCCTCGTGTCCGCCTCGTGACGGAACGGGCGCCCCACGGCATCGAGCAGGTTGGTGAAGAAGATTTCCTCGGCATCGACCGTGACCGTGCCGGACTCGATCTTCGAGAGGTCGAGAATGTCGCTGATAAGGTTGAGCAGGTCAGTCCCGGCACCGTGGATGGTGCGGGCGAATTCTGTCTGCTTGCTCGTGAGGTTGCCGTCGGGATTGTCGGCCAGTTGCTGTCCGAGAATAAGAATACTGTTCAATGGCGTACGCAACTCGTGCGACATGTTGGCGAGGAATTCGGACTTGTACTTCGACGTCAGCGCCAGCTCCGCCGCCTTTTCTTCGAGGGCGCGTCGTGCCTGTTCGATTTCCTGATTCTTTCTTTCGACTTCGACGTTGCGCTCGGCAAGTTGCTGCGCTTTTTGTTCGAGCTGCTCGTTGGTCTGCTGCAATTCGCGTTGCTGCGTCTGAAGTTCGCCGGCAAGCTGCTGCGACTGCTTGAGCAGGCCTTCGGTCTGCATCGTGGCTTCGATCGAGTTGAGCACGATACCGATGCTGGCCGTGAGTTGTTCAAGAAACATCGTCTGCAATGCTGTGAACTGGTTCACCGAAGCAAGTTCGATCACCGCCTTGACCTGATTTTCGAAAAGTACCGGCAGGACGATGATATTGGCCGGTTTGACCTTGAACAACGCCGAACCAATCGGCACCGCGTGATCCGGCATTTCTGTGATGAGCATGCGTCGCTTGTCGGCGGCGCACTGGCCGACGAGACCTTCGCCGATGCGCAGCCGCTGCGGATGACCGTTCGTGCTGTCGTCGGCGTAGGCCGAAAGCAGCCGCACACTCTGCAGTTCTTCGCTCTCTACCTGGTAGATGACGCCCTGTTGCGCGTTGACGAGGGGCGTGAGTTCGCTCAGCAGCAGGCGGCCGACGGTGTTGAGATCGCGCTGGCCCTGCAACATGTTGGTGAATTTTGCGAGGTTGGTCTTCAGCCAGTCCTGTTCGGTGTTGCGGTCCGTTGTCAGGCGCAGGTTGTCGATCATCGTGTTGATGTTGTCTTTAAGCTCAGCCACTTCGCCGCGCGCGTCGACCTGAACCGATCGAGTGAGATCGCCTTTGGTCACCGCCGTTGCGACCTCGGCGATGGCGCGCACCTGCGTCGTGAGATTTGCGGCCAGCAGGTTGACGTTGCCGGTGAGTGCTTTCCATGTGCCCGCCGCCCCTGGCACGTTGGCCTGGCCACCGAGACGTCCGTCGACACCCACTTCGCGCGCGACACTTGTCACCTGATCGGCGAAGGTCGCGAGCGTGTCGGTCATGTTGTTGATGGTTTCCGCAAGCGCGGCCACTTCGCCCTTCGATTTCACCGTGAGGTTCTGCTTCAGGTCACCGTTGGCGACCGCTGTCACGACCTTGACGATTCCGCGGACTTGCTCGGTGAGGTTTGCAGCCATCACGTTCACGGTGTCGGTCAGGTCTTTCCAGGTGCCGGCGACGCCCGAAACTTGTGCCTGGCCGCCGAGTTTTCCTTCGGTGCCGACCTCGCGGGCGACGCGTGTTACTTCGGAGGCGAAGGCGTTGAGTTGGTCTACCATGGTGTTGATGGTGTTCTTCAGTTCGAGAATTTCGCCCTTCACGTCGACCGTGATCTTGCGCGACAGGTCACCGCGCGCCACGGCCGTCGTCACTTCGGCAATATTGCGCACTTGGGTCGTAAGGTTGGCCGCCAACAGGTTGACGTTATCGGTGAGGTCCTTCCACGTGCCGGCGACGCCGGGCACCTTGGCCTGACCGCCGAGGCGGCCCTCGGTGCCGACTTCGCGCGCTACGCGCGTCACTTCGCCGGCAAATGACCTCAGCTGATCGGTAGTCGTGTTGAGTGTTTCCTTGAGTTGCAGCAGCTCGCCGCGAACGTCGACGGTGATCTTCTTGGAAAGGTCGCCATTGGCGACGGCCGTGGCCACTTCTGCGATGTTGCGGACCTGAGCGGTCAGGTTCGAGGCCATCAGATTGACGTTGTCGGTCAAGTCTTTCCATGTGCCGGCCACTTCCGGCACTTCCGCCTGGCCGCCCAGTTTGCCTTCCGTACCGACTTCGCGCGCTACGCGCGTCACTTCCGAGGCGAATGAATTCAGCTGGTCCACCATCGTGTTGATGGTGTTCTTTAGCTCCAGAATTTCGCCCTTCACATCGACCGTGATCTTGCGCGAAAGGTCGCCGCGCGCCACGGCGGTCGTCACTTCGGCGATGTTGCGGACCTGGGCGGTCAGATTGCCGGCCATCGAATTCACCGAGTCCGTGAGGTCCTTCCACGTACCAGCGACGCCCGGGACGTTAGCCTGACCACCGAGCCGCCCTTCAGTACCGACTTCGCGCGCGACGCGGGTCACTTCGCCGGCGAATGCGTTGAGCTGGTCCACCATCGTGTTGATGGTTTCCTTCAGCTGCAGGATTTCACCTGACACGCTGACGGTGATTTTCCTCGACAGGTCGCCGCCGGCGATTGCCGTTGCGACGTCGGCGATGTTGCGGACCTGAGCTGTCAGGTTGGACGCCATGAAGTTGACGCTGTCGGTCAGGTCTTTCCACGTGCCGGCGACGCCGGGCACCTGCGCCTGACCACCCAGCTTGCCTTCGGTGCCCACCTCGCGCGCGACGCGCGTCACTTCCGATGCGAAACCGTTGAGCTGATCCACCATGGTGTTGATGGTATCCTTCAGCTCGAGGATTTCGCCTCGCACGTCCACCGTGATCTTGCGCGAAAGGTCGCCACGCGCGACAGCGGTGGTCACTTCGGCGATGTTACGCACCTGTGTGGTGAGGTTCGCCGCCAGAAGGTTGACGTTGTCCGTCAAGTCCTTCCAGGTCCCCGCGACGCCTGGGACGATGGCCTGGCCGCCGAGTTTGCCATCGGTTCCGACTTCGCGTGCCACTCGCGTGACTTCAGATGCGAACGAACGCAACTGGTCCACCATCGTATTGATGGCTTCCTTCAACTGGAGGATTTCTCCGCGAACGTCGACGGTGATTTTCTTTGAAAGATCGCCGTCGGCGACGGCGATGGTGACTTCGGCGATGTTGCGGACCTGAGCGGTCAGGTTGGACGCCATCGAGTTCACGCTTTCGGTCAGGTCCTTCCAAACACCAGTGACCTCGCGCACCTGCGCCTGGCCGCCTAACTTTCCTTCGGTGCCGACTTCGCGCGCGACGCGCGTCACCTCTGACGTGAACACGCTCAGTTGCTTGATCATAGTGTTCACGATGGTCGCGGCTTCGAGAAATTCGCCTTTGAGGGGACGGCCGTCGACTTCGAGTCGGACGGTTTTCAGAAGATCGCCCTGGGCGACGGCGGCGACCGCGGTGGTGACCTCCTTCGTTGGCCAGAGGAGGTCGTCGATGAGTGTATTGACCGAGCTTTCCATCTCGCCCCAGGAGCCACTGGCGAGACCGAATTTCACGCGATGGCGGGTCTTACCTTCACGACCTACGACCTGGCCCACGCGCTCGAGCTGTTGCGCCATTCGTTCGTTCGAGGCGACGATGTCGTTGAAGGTGTCGGCGATTTTCCCGAGGAGCCCGTCGTGCTCGACACCCATTCTCACCGAGAAGTCGCCGGACCGCATGGCGCGGAGCGCCAGCAGCAGCTCCTGGAGCTCGGTTGGCGAGCCTACGTCAGGAGCCTTTTCATTCGGTCGACGAGGGCTTTTCTTTGACACTACGCCATTGGCAGTCTTCTTGTTTGTGATTGTCGCTTGATCCATCGACGCCTCCCGAATAACCCCGTCCCCCCGCGCACTCGCGTGCACCGGACATGCGTTCATGCGAAGAGGTCCGAACGACACGGCCAGCTACCGCAGGGTTTTGCAGCCGCAACGCCATGGTCGTTCGTCACTTTGCTTATGGGGCAGAGCCTGACCCTCCCGCTCGCTCCGGCCAATAGTCACAGCGGAGCGCCCGCGGGCAATTAAATCCGCTAAGTGGCGAAAAGTTCCCTTCGCGCAAGAAACCAGAGCCAGTCCAAAAAAGTGCACGATCATATTGAAGAGACTACAGAAATCTGCCCATGCCACGTCAGCGGTCTGAGCCTCCGGAAACAAAAATACCTCAGTGTAACTTGGAATTTCCGCGCTGAAGGCGGTCTGTAGCCTTTGCAAGAGCAGCGAGTGAGGCCTGCTGCCATCTCGCGAGGCGCCCGGCGACATTGTCCGGCTAAACCGTTATGACTAAAGTCGCTCTCATCTGAAGAGGAGGGCGGCGAATGCCTCGTCACGCGTCTTATGTTCCCCACGGCGTGATTCCGGCCGTGCTGCTGCCTTTCGATAATGATTTTGCAATTGACCTGGCGAGCTTCCGCAAGCACCTGCGCGATGTGGCGGCGGTGGAAGGCCTGTCCGCGATTACGATCAATGCGCACTCGACCGAAGTTGCGTCGTGCACCTTCGACGAACAGAGACGCGTTCTCGAAACCGCGCAGGACGAGGTCGGCGCCAGGCTTCCTTTAATCAACGGCGTCTGGGCAGATGGCAGCATGGAGGCTGCTCGTATCGCCCGCATGGCGGCACAGGGTGGTGCGTCGGCGCTGCTGGTTTTTCCGCCGGCGCCCTTCACACTCGGTCAGTCGCCGGCCATGGCACTCACCCATTTCAAACGCATCGCTGACGCAACCGATTTGCCGTTGATCGTATTTCAGTATCCGCTTTCGACCGGGCAGGGTTATCCGAAGGAAACGCTGCTCAGGTTGTGCGAGGAGATACCTTCGATCCGCGCCATCAAGGACTGGATCGCCAACGTTCCACACCATGAGTGGCATATCCGCACGCTGCAGAACCTATCGAGGCCTGTAAACGTGCTTACGACGCACAGTTCATGGCTTTTCTCATCGTTGGTGCTCGGCTGCAATGGATTGCTGTCGGGGTCGGGCAGCGTAATTGCCGACTTGCAGGCGAAATTATTCCGCGCCGTACAGAAGAATGATCTGGCGGAGGCCAAGCGTCTCAATGATCGCATCGAACCGACTGCAAGGATCTTCTATGCGGATCCGTTCGTCGATATGCACAACCGTATGAAAGAGGCCCTGGTCCTGCTCGGCAAACTGTCGCGCGCGGTGGTGCGCCCGCCATTGGTCAAGATTGAACGGGCAGAGATTGCACGCATTCGTGAGGCACTGATCGAAGCCGGATTGCTGGACAAGAACGCGCGAGATGCGGCGTAAGTCGTTATGCCGGGAAATTGGCGTCGCACGAGCCCATGGATTCCGGGTCGGCCGCTTGGCGCCGTCCTGGAAGTGACCGAGTCTTTGCCTAGCCCATCACAAAATCGCAAACTCGGTGTTCTTACGGTCAGTGACGAGCATGCTGCCCGGATAGTGAGTGATGCAGAATTCAGGCTTCACGGTCGCGATGACCGATTGCGGCGTCACCCCGCACGCCCAGAAGACAGGCAGCTCGTCGTCGCGCACTTCGACCGCATCGCCATAGTCAGGCTTCATCACGTCTTTGATCCCGATCAACTCCGGCTTGCCGATATGCACTGGCGCGCCGTGCACTGACGGAAAGCGGGTCGTAATCTGGACCGAGCGAATGGCATCGCGCGGCGTCATCGGTCGCATCGACACGACCATCGGACCGTGAAATGGGCCCGACCGATGCGTGGCGATCGAGGTGCGATACATCGGCACATTGCAGCCGCGCGTGATGTGCCGCAGTTCGATGCCTTCAGCCGCCAAAGCTTCCTCGAAAGAAAAAGAGCACCCGATCACGAAGCTGACGAGGTCGTCACGCCAGAATTGCCGCACGTCTTCGGGTTCCGCGACCAGTTCGCCGTTCTTCCAGACGCGGTAGCGCGGCAGGTCAGTGCGGATGTCGAGATCCTCGCCCAATTCCGGCACTCGCGGATCGCCCGGCGCGGAGGTCCCGATCAGCGGACAAGGCTTGGGGTTGATATGGCAAAAGCGCATGAAATCTGCTGCGAGCGCCTGCGGTAAAATGGCGAGATTGCCCTGCACATTGCCGGGCGCGAGACCAGCGGTTGGCCCACGGTGCGTTCCCGCCCTGACCGCCAGGCGCGCTGAAAGGCCGCTGCCGGGCTCCGGTTGGTCTTTTCGCAGGGGAGATGCAGTGCCCATCAGCTGTCCGTCTCCGTTGCGGCGAGCCTAACACCAGCCGCCACTTTATTCGAGCGCGCCTGCTTACTTCGCAGGCAACCATATACGACCATGTGAGTGGCCTCCCATTAAATATGACTATAGCGGTTGAAAGTTGATGGCGGATCGCGTTTGCTTATGGGAACAAAGAGCCCGCCAAGGGTCGGCAGGGGAGGACTGGCAATGCCGCGTCATGCCATCTGGCATAGGCGTGCGGTGAACGCCCTCACGGTTGCGCTTGACGCGTGCCGTGGTGTGGGCGTGCGGTCAAAATCGACGTTTTTCCAAATTGACGTGCTGATTCCGCAAACTCTCGCGCACAGGCGCGTGAGTCGATCGGAACCAATCTGATCCAGAGGGAGGAAGTGAAATGAGTGAAAAATGGAAAGAGGAGGATTGGGCGCAAGACTTCTGGTACGGCGGCAAGGTGACCCGTCGTCGTGTCGTCGGTTGGGGCGGCGGCGCGATCGGTGCGCTCATGCTCGTGCCGGCTCCGTGGCGCGCGGCCTTCGGCCAAGCCAAGCCCTACAAGGTCGGTGCGATCAATCCGCTGTCAGGTGCGGGCGCTGCCGGTGGCAAGACCGCGCTGGTTGGCGTGCAGATGGCCGTGGACCGTATCAACAGCGCCGGCGGCGTGAATGGCCGTCCGATCGAACTGATCATAGCGGATGATGAGTCCAAGCCCGATGTCGGACGCCGCAAGACCAGCAAGCTGGTGGACGAAGACCAGATCGACGCCCATTGCGGAGGCTTTCTCTCCAACATCTGCCTTGCATGCATGCCGGTCTGGGAAGAGGCCAAGATTGTCAACATGATTAGCGTATGCCTCGACACCACGCTGACCACGACAAAGTGCAACCGCTACAGCTTCCGGGTTCACGACTACGCGCCGGCGCAAGCGGTCGCGTTCGCGCCCTATCTGATCAAGAACATGGGCAAGAAATGGCACCTCGCTTACGCCGAC
>DASRAF010000009.1:0-2696 GCA_035638295.1 Pseudolabrys sp. | reverse complement strand
AGTACAAACCCTGCGGACGAGGTTGGCGCGATCTCATGAGACGGCTTGCAGCAGATGAACTATTACGGATCGCTCTCGCCACGGGCATAACGCTGGTTGTCGTTGGGTTGGCGGCCATCTTTTTCATGTGGGTCTTTGATCAGGATCCAACCGATTGGTTTCATCACTTGCTTAAGGGGGAAAGAGTACAGCCTCGCAGGTGACCGATACTTCACCTCGGCCCTGGCAGTACCGGCTAGGTGTTCAGTCCCACGATGTGGTGAAGCGGGTCTAACCTGAACCAGTTTGGCTGCGTCGTCCAGACTTTGCAGATGTGCTCATAGGGGGTCAGGCCTCTGAGGGTCTTAAGCCGTTTGGCGAAGTTGTAGGCCATCAAGAAGGCGTGGAGGTGCACTTTGAGCTGTGCGTGGGTGCCGTAGTGGTAGCGTTGAACGGTGGCCTCCTTGAGCGTTCGGTTCATCCGCTCAACTTGACCATTGGTCCAAGGATGGTTTGGCTTGGTCAGCCTGTGCTCGATGCTGTTCGCGTCACAGAGCATGTCGAACATATGGGCGCGCCAGCGTGCCGTCGGGCCGAGACGGTTCTTTGGCAGATCGGTGAACTGGATGCCGTTGTCGGTGAGCACGGTGTGGATTTTGTAAGGGACCGCTTTGATCAAGGCTTTGAGGAAGTCCGTGGCGATCCAGCGATTGGCCTTCTCATGTAGCTCGGCGTAGGCGAATTTCGATGTCCGATCGATTGCCACGAACAGGTAGAGCTTGCCCTGCTCGGTTCGCACCTCGGCAATGTCGATGTGGAAGTAGCCGATTGGATAGGACTTGAACTTCTTCCTAGCGGGTTTATCGCCCTGGGTCTCAGGCAGACGGCTGATCCCGTGCCGCTGGAAGCAACGATGCAAGGATGATCGTGTGAGGTGCGGAACGGTGGCCTGCAGGGCGTAAAGGCAATCGTCCAACGGAAGCAGTGTATGCTTGCGGAAGGCGACGACCAGCGCCTCTTCCTGGTTGCTAAGGACCGTAGAGCGCGGCTCCCTCGGTCCCATGCGGGCATCGCAGACTGAACTGCGTCGGCGCCATTTGGCGACAGTCTTCGGATTGATGCCGTAGCGGCCGGCGAGTTGCCTCAGGCTCGCTTGACTATTCTGTATTGCTCGACGGACCGCCTCAGTCGTTGTGGCGCTACCGTGAAGAATTTGCCCCATAGCTCGTCCCTCCGGAGATCATGATACAATGCACCACGATTCCGTGGGACCAGACAACTAGCACTACTTTGGCAGATTTACTCACGCCGCTGCTCGTTGCAAATCCATTTTCGACAATGCGGGCACAGCTGCTTTGGTGGCTCGCCGATAAGTTCGAGGATGGCCTGACGCACGGCGGGCAGTGTTGGCTGAGGTGGCGGTCCGTTGATTCTTTTTTTCCCGTTTTGCTGTTTTGAGCCGGCGATACTGAAGGAAAGCGTAGGCGATCATCGTCATCAGCGCATGGCGGTGCAGGCCTTGCCAGGACCGGCCTTCGAAGTGATCGAGACCGAGTTCTTCTTTCAGCTGTTGGTGCGCCTGCTCGCAAATCCATCGCGCCTTGATAGTGGCCGCCAAGGTGCGCAGTTCGGCCTTCGCCGGCAGAGTGGCGAGATAGTATTTCTTCTCTCCCGACGTCCTGTGTTCGCCAACGAGCCAAACCTCGTCGCCGGGTAGATGCTGCTGACCCTTGTCCCTGATCCGCTGCGGTGGTCCGTCAGCGACCCGCACGCGGACCGCAGCAAAACGAGCCTTGAGCTTTCCTTTCGTGCCGGTGCGCCAACTGATGGTGCGCCATCTGGCATTGGCCAACATGTCTTCAGCCGGTATCGATAGAGTGTCGGGGATGTGCCGCTGACGGGGACGGCCGCGTCCGGCAATCGGCCAGATCATTTGCACATCGGCAGGATAGACCTTGAGGTGGCGCGGAATGCCGACTGCCCAGGCAAGCTTACGAGCCGTGAGCCCCTGACGGAACGGCGCGCTCAGCCCATAACCGGCATCCGCCAGCACGCAACCGAAGCGTACGCCGGCTGCGATCGCCCGGTCGAGTTCTGCCAGAGCCATCTCTGGCTTCGTCCGCGCCGTTCGATATTCGGCTGGAACGCCCGCTCGCTTCAGCCGAGCTTGATTGCTCGCCCAACCCTCGGGAAGAAACAGCCGCAACGCCAGCATCACAGGCACTTCGCCCCGCGCAAGCGTCAGCGACACCAGGGTCTGGCAGTTGGCGGTCTTACCCAGCGCCGAAGCATATTGCGGGGCTACTCCCACCGAATGCGTGCCCTTCTTGGGTATCGCAGTGTCGTCGATCACCAGCACGGCATCGCCGCCGACGAGCTTATCCGCTTGAACCAGCAGTTCTGTCTCCAGAGGCCCGGCATCCCAGACCCCGGCGGCAATGAAGTGGTGCAATTGATCACATGCGCCGAGCGCTAGCCGCCGCGCCATCGGTTGAATGCTCTTGCGATCGCCAGGGCCGATCAGCCCCGACACATAGAGCGGGCACATTTGTCGCCGCGCCTTGTGCCCCAGCCGATCCAGAAACGGTTGGAGCCAACGTCCAAGCTCTTCTTTCCAATCCGATGTCCCGCCCGCCATGGTCGGCCCCTCCACGAGCCGACCACCCATGAGTCACAGAAAAACTGATTTGGGAATCCCGAGCCGCGAAAATCTGCCA
>DASRAF010000008.1:0-2548 GCA_035638295.1 Pseudolabrys sp. | reverse complement strand
CCGGCTGATGTCGCCGATGGCGCGCCGGTCGGCTTCCCGCGTCAGCGTGTCGAGGGCGGCGGCGATGCGCCGACGCATTCCTGCCACGTCGGACATGAACGGCCGCAGAAACTCCATTGGGTTTTCCGTCCCGACCGGTCCGTTACCTTCGCCGAACATGTCGGCGACGAAGACGACATAACCCTCGCCCGCGAGCATCTGGCCCGTTTCGATGGCCGGCTTGATGACGCCCCTCCAGTTGGGCGCCATCAGCAAGAGCGGACGAGGCGCTTTGACCCCTTCGTCCCAGATCAGAGCCCCGCGACAACTCATGCCGGATACGGAATAGAAGATGCTCTCGACGGCCATCGGTTGTTCCTCCCCTGTGGCATGCAACAATATAGTGGGCTATCGCAGCGGGTGAAATTCCATCCAAAACGGTGCCACTTACGGCGATGAGATAATGCCGGCATAGTCGCGACATCGTTCAGTACGTGAGCGGACCATTCGTCAGCGCCCACTGGGGGCTGGCCGCAGGAAGGCGAAGTCGCAGCCGTCATCGGCACCGAGAATTTCCTGTGCATAGAGCTTGGCATAGCCGCGCTCGGGCTTCATCTGCGTGGGCTTGATGGCGGCGGCGCGCGCTTTCAATTCGGCCTGTTCGACCAGGAGATCGATGCGACGTTCCTTCACCGAAAGGCGGATGCGGTCGCCGCTGCGGACGAGGCCGAGCGGGCCACCGGACGCCGAATCCGGAGTCACATGCAGCACTATGGTGCCGAATGCGGTTCCGCTCATGCGCGCGTCCGAGACTCGGATCATGTCCTTGACCCCGCTTTGGGCGAGTTTCTTCGGGATCGGGAGGTAACCCGCCTCAGGCATGCATTCGCTCGCGTGGGGGCCGGCATTCTGCAACACCAGCACGTCCTGTGGAGTGACGTCGAGCCCCGGGTCGTCGATTCGTGCGGCAAGATCGGCCAGCGAGGAGAAAACCACTGCCCTGCCCTCGTGCTCGAACAGCTTTGCATCGGCCGCCGAGCGCTTGAGAATGGCGCCCTTGGGGGCGAGATCTCCAAACAGGGCAACGAGTCCCCCTTGGAGTTCGAAAGGTTTGTCGCGGCCGGCAATAATCGACCGGTCGACGTAAAAGGCGACATCGGACGCAAGGCGTTCGCCCAGCATCTCGCCGGTCACCGTCATGCAATCGAGATGGAGCAGCGGCTTGAGCTCGCGCAAGAGCGAGCCCATCGCGCCGGAGGCGAAAAAATCCTCCATATAGCCGTTGCCGACCGGCTTGAGATTGACCAGTACCGGAGTCGTATCGGAGAGCTTGTTGAGTTGCTCAAGTGAAACCTTCACACCGACCCGACCGGCGATCGCGGTGAGGTGGATTACGGCATTGGTCGAGCCGCCGAGCGCAAGAAGAGCACGCAGCGCGTTTTCCACCGACTTCGCGTTGACGATCTGGTCGGGCGTGCGGTTTGAGCCGATGAGTCTCACGGCCGCAGCGCCGGTTGCCTCCGCTGCGCGCAGGCGGTCGGCATGCACTGCCGGGATTGCGGCAGTGCCCGGCAGGACAAGACCGAGCGCCTCGGCGATACAGGCCATGGTGGAGGCGGTGCCCATCACCGCACAGGTCCCGGCAGTGACCGCGAGCTCGCCTTCGACCTCCGAAATTTCCTCCTCGGCGACGTCACCCGCGCGATAGCGCGCCCAAAAACGACGGCAATCGGTGCAGGCGCCGAGTCGCTCGCCGCGGTGACGACCCGTCATCATAGGGCCCGCCACCAGCATGACCGCCGGCCGGCCGGCGGACACCGCGCCCATGAGCTGCGCCGGTACGGTCTTGTCGCAGCCGCCCATGAGCACGACTGCGTCCATCGGCTGCGCCCGGATCATTTCCTCGGTATCGATCGACATCAGGTTGCGATATTTGAGGCTCGTGGGGCTGAGAAACACTTCGCCGAGCGAGATGGTGGGGAAGGCGATCGGCAACGCGCCGGCCGCGAGCACGCCGCGCTTGACTGCGTCCAGCAATTCGGGGAAGTGGCGGTGGCAATTGTTGAAACCCGAGGACGTATAGGCGATGCCGACTACGGGCTTCGACAACATCGCACGCGAGTAGCCCATGGACTGCGCGAAGGAGCGGCGGAGATAGAGCGAGAAATCGCGGTCGCCGTAATTGGTGAGACCGTGCTCCAGCCCGTGCGTACGTTGAGTCACCCTTATACCCCTCGCCAAATCACGGCATGCGGCCTAGCTCGCGCCAGCGCAGGCGGGGAATGTTAGTTTAGTGACACCGCCGGCGCTACTTTTGAACGGAGCCCGTATTTGCCTCCGTGATCGGTCGTGAAAAAGGTTGCCCGCGCGGGGTTTTCTCCAGGTTTTCCGTGATCGAGCTCAAGCCCCGCGGCGTTGGGCCACCTCATTACCGCCTCGACAAGAGCCCTGGAACGCCTCTAAAAAGAGCTTGGGAGCGTTCCAAAGTGGGCTCTCCTTGCCGGGAGAACCGCAATCCATGAATTACGACGCGTATTTCGCAGATGCCCTTGCCCGGCTCAGGGACGAG
>DASRAF010000007.1:0-18841 GCA_035638295.1 Pseudolabrys sp. | reverse complement strand
CCTTTCACCTTGTCCTCGATGCCGGCCAGGCCGGACAGGATCAGGATCGGAGTCTTGACCTTCGAGACACGTAGCGAGCGCAACACCTCGAAGCCAGACATGTCCGGAAGGTTCAGGTCGAGCAGGATGATGTCGTAATCGTAAAGTTTGCCGAGATCGACGCCCTCTTCTCCGAGGTCCGTCGTGTAGACGTTGAAACTCTCGGACTTGAGCATCAGCTCGATGGATTGTGCGGTCGCGCTGTCGTCTTCAATAAGTAAAACGCGCATTTAAGTCCCCTTCTCGCCGCAGCCGGGCTTCAGGTCAGCGCCGCATAGGCGGCGAGTGTTAAAAAACGCGGTGGGACAAACCGATTCGACACTATCTGGCCATGGTTAACAAAAACTGATTCTCGGACGCAAGCGTGCCGTAGGCAGCAGCCCCCTAATCGGCGTAAGATGTTGCTTACGAGTGGTTTTTTTGGCCACGTTCAGCCTCAAGTTCCAGTTTAGGAGTCTGTTCTAACCGACTCTTGCGACTCGCCCCTTCCGTCCTGGCTGGGCGAATCTCAAGCCTTAGTCCCGTGGACGAATAACCCAATGATTAACGACGCGGGTAAACACCGAGTTAATGTAACGCATGAGCCGGTAAGCCTAAGGGCAGGTTTATGGCTTGCGCGTCGCCATCACTGAAAGCGGACCGATGAATGCGCTCGCCGCGCTCGATGGATGCGCCGCGGCTGGCATTCGCCCCTTTGAGCGATGGCCTGGGTCGTCATCGTCTGGTGCCTACCGGGCTGGATCCAGCGCGGAAGTGGATGAGGCCATCGCGCTTCATAAGCCGCTTGAGGCCTTTCTGTCGCAAAGTAAGGAAGAAGCAACGACTAAGGCGGACGGCTACGACCGGCTGGAGCGCATCCTGCGCGGTGAAGAAACACAAAACTAACGTTATTGCGGCACAGTCAGCCCCGAATGGTCCAGAGCGCGGTCCGAACCGGGCGGTGTCGCCAGGTTAGGGCTGCGTTTTCAGAGGCTTCGGGGAGTATTTAGTCGATGAAGTCACGTGAAACCCTCATCCGTCTGAAGAAATTTCAAGTTGACGAGAAGCGTCGGAAGGTCGCCCAGATCGAGGCGATGATTGCCGAGTTTGACCGGATTGCCGGTGAGCTCGAACGCGAGATCAAGGTTGAGCAGGATCGCGCAGGCATCCACGATCCGGCGCATTTCGCTTATCCCACTTACGCCAAGGCCGCGACGACGCGTCGGGAGAATCTCAAGCACTCGACCGATGAGCTCCGTGTCCAGCTCGAGGACGCCAAGACCGCTTTAGGCGAGGCATTCGAAGAACTCAAGAAGGTCGAAATGCTGGACGAGCGGAATCAGGCGCGCGAAAAAGCGGAAGAAAACGCACGCGAACAAGCTGAGCTCGATCGCATCGCAACCTTGCGGTTTAATGCCGGCGGCGCGCCGGCCTAAAGCTTCACTCCTCGCGAATTTTCGGCGGCGCCCATTGGTGCCGCTTTGCGTTTGGTCGGTACCCCGTTCCATCCTGCCGGTGGCAACCCTATCCGCGTTTTATTAGATGTAGTCTAATAAAACCGTGTATTGGCTTTAATGACATATCTCCAGCTCTGCGATGTACTTTGCTTCGGCACAACTTGTCCTTGTTTCGCCAATTCCGACACGACTTTTGACCTCCAACCTCACGTTGAGGGCCGAATTCAGATGATGGCAAAAAAATCGCCGAATCCCACTGATAAATACGTAGGTTCTCGAGTACGCATGCGCAGGCTGATGCTGGGAATGAGCCAGGAAAAGCTTGGCGAAAAGCTGGGCCTGACCTTCCAGCAAGTGCAGAAATACGAAAAAGGTACGAATCGCATCGGTGCAAGCCGGCTTCAGCACATCGCGCAAATTCTCAAGGTGCCGGTGTCGTTCTTTTTTGATGGGGCCGTCGGCAAACAGGCCGAAGACGGATCGTCAAAAGCGCCGGTCGCCGACTACGTCTCCGATTTCCTGTCGAGTTCTGATGGCCTGGCGCTGACGAAGGCCTTTACGAACATCAAGGACTCGAGGTTGCGCCGGCGAGTTGTGGATCTGGTCGAAGAGATCGCCGGCGATCAGCGTTGACTTTGTTTCGTAGACTCTAGAACGCCGCCGCCAGTTCGCGCGCCCCCTGCGACTGCGCGCCGCGCGCCATCTTGGCGTCGATATCGGCGATGAGGTTGGACACAATGCCGGTGCGCCGCGCCACTGGGTTGCGTTCATAGCCTTCGCGTTGGAAAAAATTCGCCGTGGGGACACGCGCGCGCAAGGCCTGAGGCATCGTCACCATGTCGAAGCCATTGCCATCGCCGGTGAGATTCATCAGTTCGAGCTCGGCGGCGGTGAGCGGCGGCGCATAGCCTTTGGCGCGGGCGAAGCGAACGGAATTCGTAAGCTTCTGCACCTGCAGGATCGGACCGAGATCGAGATCAAGCACCGCTGCATGGATACCGAAGCCTCCCGGCGTTGTCTTGGCGAGACGATCGTGCTCGCTCCAACGGTTCGGGACCGTGCGACTGTACGCGATCATCCGCTTGAGACCCTCGATCTTGCGCTCCATCGTAACCTTTGCGGGGCCAGATAGCCTTTTTTCCTTTTGCCGAAGCGCCGCGAGGTAGCGATTGCCATCTTCGGCAAGCAGCGACACCGTGTTAGTGCTGAGTAATTGGTTGTAGCCGACGGCTGGTGAGATCGCGCGAGCGCCCGGCCGATAAGGCACGAGTCCGGCTTGCGAATCGTATGCGCCGTTGCCTCCGGTCTCGAAGGCGTAAATGCCGACGATCTGATCGCGGGTTAGTCCGCCTGCGAGCGCTGCCTTTGCGTAGGCACGCTTGAAGTCCATGTCGGTTGCCGGCCGATCCGGAATAAAGCCGAATTGCTCCGCTGCATTCTTGAGGAAGTCGGCGACAACCGGAATCTCAGGTCGCTCCGGCTGGGGAGCGGCTGGCGCATGCGGGTCCACTGGTCGGGGCGGGCCCGTGTAAACGGGCGGTTGCGTGAGCACGTAGTCGTCGAGCGTGATTGGCTGTTGATCGCGGCGTTTTGCGTTGCGCGTACGCCGTTTTTCCGAGACCACGACCCAATAGGCCGTCGCTTCGGCCTCGTAAGCTCCGCGTGCAGCCTGATATTGCGCCAGCCTGGTTTGGTAATCGCCGATTGCGCCGGGCGGTGCACCTTGGGCGTGCGCAACCGTTTGATCCAACAGCAGACACGCTGCCAGAAGGCAGATCGAATCCAAACGGAACAGACGGTCGCTCATGCCGGCCTGCTTTCGGTCATTTTTGTCGATTCGACCACTTCACAAAATAACGCGCCGCAAATGCGGCGCGTCGGGCGAAAGATCAAGAATCGGAATAATTTTATCGGACGGTCGGACCGTTGCGGTCGGTATACACGACCGGGCCGCCCGCCTTGAAAACGGTTGGATTTTGCGCGGTCATGACGTCCGTGCCGAGATTTAGTTCACGGGCGGAGATGCCGATAACGGCGATCAAAAGCGCAGCTGCAAGCCCTACCACCACAATCTTGAGGTGAGTGGTGCGGTCCGCCGTATATAACGACCAGTTCATGAGATTCTCCGGGCTTTGCACCTTTGTCGCCCCGTCCCGAATTCGTGTGAACTAACGTAGGTACAGACCTCCGGTTCCCAAGAACCCATCACAGATCATTGAATCGTCGTGAGCTCGGAGAAATTCTCGTGTCTTTACGGTGGCTTACTCAGTTCGGTGGCGGCGATCGGTCGCGCCGGAGCACAGCGGCTAGATGCTGCTCACGCGAGAGCACCAGTTGTGCCCGGAAATATTCGATGGCCGCCCTGGATGTTTGCCGAGGTCGCGAGCGCCGGCGCTTCGCCCTGCCGCGCAGCTTCTTCGAAGCGCTCGCGGACCTGCAGCACGTCCTCCACCTCTGTGCGCTCGCCCAAGATACGTGGGCAGAAGCCACAAAGCTTCGCCGAGGCAAACGATACACCGTTTGCAATGCTGTCCGGACGCCGGCCGGCCAAGCGCGGCGGCTATCAGGCTGCGATTGGAGTCGAAATTCATATGGCCAGGGCGCCGTCCTGTGGCTCGTCGCTGACCTTAGCGCGCGGCCACAATTGCGGCTCGCTGGACGATCAATCCTCGAAGATCGGGAAAATGTGACGACCGTTAGGGCCAAGCGGCAATGGCTCAACGAGCATAACAGCCGTGAGGTCAAGATCGCCATATAGATGTGGAAACAAAGCGCCACCGCGCGATGGCTCCCACTTCAGGCGATCGCCGAGCTTTGCGCTGTCGATGCGCAGCAGCAGGAGGCCGCTTTGACCGGCAAAGTGTATCTCCGCGGTTTCGACGACCTGGGCCGCGTTCGAAAAATGAATGAAGCCGTCGCGGCGATCGACTTCGGAGCCGCGAAATACTCCCGCGCGCTCGGCTGCTCTCCACAGCCGGACAGGACAAATTTTATAAATTGTCGTCACTGTACGGCAGATTAAGCGGCCGTTGAGCTCCGGACCACCGAGAGGCGGAGAAATCGGTGAGCGGTCAGCCGCGTATTCTCAGGTGAAGGTTAGCATCCGGTAAAAGTCGGCGTGCCCGGATGCGAAAGAAGTCGGCCAGGGAGAGTGCAAATGAAATCGCCGGTCACATGGCCGGCGTTTCGATTGTGAGGGGTACACCGACGGCTACTGGCGATACTGCTGAATGCGTGTTGTGCGCAAACCGGCAAGGCCGTGTTGGTCAATTGAGGCCTGCCAAGACAGAAATTCCTCAACAGTCAGCGTGTAGCGCGCGCACGCTTCTTCGAGTGACAACAGGCCGCCACGCACCGCTGCGACCACCTCCGCCTTTCGGCGAATAACCCAGCGCTTGGTCGTCGTCGGCGGCAAGTCCGCGATGGTCAGCGGACTACCATCTGGCCCGATTACATATTTGACCCTCGGGCGATGAGGTTCGGTCATTGGTACACTCACAAAGCAAAACTCGACTAACGGTTACTGCGGAAAAACTACAGGTCCCGGCTTAAAATTTGACTAAGCAGGACAAATGCATCGGGCAATGTTTGCCCGGTATCCGATGACCTTTTTGGTTACAGATCAAACCGCCGCGTTAACAGCCGGTAATAAAAATGAACGCAGGTAACCTTTGCCGTTCGGCAATCAAGTTGTCGGCCCGCGCGGTCGAGCCATCGCGATGTGCTTATTGCGTTGGTTTGTTTCCCGGCGTTGATCTTGGGCAGGCCGGCCCGTTACGATTTGCGCCGCCGCTTCGTTCTGATCTGGCGATGGCGCTATCGGTGCGGGTACTGCCCCGTACAGTCTAGACGTCCGCCGCAAAGGTCGTTTGAATGGTGTCGGCGGACTCTGCGCCTGCCGGGCTGCGTATCGGCACGACCAGGCCCGTCCGCCTTTTTGGCTGTGCTGCCATTGTTCGCCAATCGTTGCTCTGGGACGGCGCCCGGTCCGCGAACGCAGTTTTACTTTCCGGCGCCGGCGCGGCGGCTGGTGATGCGCCGTCGTCGAGCAGGCGCGGTCAGTTGCTGTGCAGGACGCGCCTGACGAGGCGTTGTGCGGCTGTGGGCGTGATCGTCGGATCGGACGCAACTTGCGGCACTGTGGCGCCTCCGCTATTTCCGTGTTTCCACGTGAAATCGGCAGGCCAGCCCTTGAAAGGTCAAATTCCTGTTTCTATTCAGCGTCTTGCCGATCGTGTAAGAGGCTCCTCTTGCGGACGTCTAGGCAGTGACGACGGCAAAGCGGCAAAATCTGCTCGGCGTCTCACCTCGCATTGGACCTCTTCCGTCACCAACTGTGCTAAGTAGCGCCATGCCCAACAGCCTCGATCTGGATCGCCGGCCTGAAGACACCCGTGTCGTCGTTGCCATGTCCGGCGGCGTCGACTCTTCGGTGACGGCCGCTTTGCTTAAGGGGGAGGGCTATGACGTGGTTGGAGTAACACTGCAGCTCTACGACCACGGCGCCGCGATCCACCGTAAAGGTGCGTGCTGTGCAGGGCAGGACATTTACGACGCACGGAGCGTAGCCGCGCGCATCGGCATCCCGCACTACGTGCTCGACTACGAAAGCCGTTTCAAGGAAGCGGTCATCGACCGCTTTGCCGAGAGTTACATTCAAGGCGAAACGCCGGTTCCGTGCGTCGAATGCAACATGTCGATCAAGTTTCACGACCTGTTGATCACCGCGCGGGAGCTGGGCGCCGAGGTTCTGGCGACTGGGCACTATGTCGCATCGCGGCCGTTAACAGGCGGCGGACGTGCGCTCTATCGTGCCCGTGAACAGGAGCGCGACCAGAGCTATTTCCTTTTCGGCACCACGCGCGAGCAACTCGACGTCCTGCGCTTTCCGCTCGGTGAACGAACCAAGACAGAAACGCGCGAGCTCGCTCGTCGCTTCGGTCTAGCTGTTGCCGACAAACACGACAGCCAAGACATCTGCTTTGTGCCGTCGGGTCACTACGCCGATATGATCGAACGGCTTAAGCCGGGCGCGGCGGAAGCGGGCGAGATCGTGGATCTCGACGGGAAGGTGCTTGGACCACATTCCGGCATCATTCATTTTACGGTGGGCCAGCGCCGGGGTCTCGGTGTTGCGACCGGTGCGCCGCTTTACGTGGTGCAGCTTGATGCCGATCGCAGGCGGGTCGTCGTTGGTCCGCGCGAAGCGTTGCGCATGAGTCGGATCTTGTTGCGCGACGTAAACTGGATCGGAGATGGCCCTCTCGAGGAAGCGCTTGCCGATGACCGCCGCGAAGTGTTCGTGAAAGTCCGTTCGACGCGTGCGCCGCAGGCAGCCTGGCTGCGGCACGGCCCCGCGGGTTGCGAGGTCGAACTGGTGGATGGCGAACATGGCGTATCGCCTGGGCAGGCCTGCGTGTTTTATGATGCCGGAGAAGGCCAGGTGCGTGTGCTTGGCGGTGGGTTCATCAAGAGCGCGGCTGCGGCGGTGGACCACAAACGCGACGATGAGCGCAGAGCTGTCATGCGCGGTTAAGCGAGCTCTGCATGGGGGCTGATATCGACAAAACGAGCGTGGAGCGTGCCTATGCGCGATGGGCACCCGTCTACGATCTCGTCTTCGGCGCAGTGTTCGATGCTGGGCGACGCGCTTCAATTGAAGCGGCCGAGCAGGCCTGTGGACCGACCGGCGGCCGCATCCTCGAAGTCGGTGTCGGCACCGGCATTTCGCTTCCGGAATATGCCCGCCGAAACCGGCTGGTTGGTGTCGATCTGTCCGAACCCATGCTGCGCAAAGCGCACGAGCGCGTGGTCGAACACAAACTGACCAATGTCGAGACGTTGGCTGTGATGGATGCCGAGCGCATGGCGTTGCCAGACCGGTCTTTTGATGTGGTCGTGGCACAATTCGTCATCACGGCGGTGCCGAAGCCCGAAGCCACTCTCGACGAATTCGCGCGTGTCATACGGCCGGGCGGCGAGATCGTACTGATCAATCATATCGGCGCAGAGGCGGGGCCACGTCGTGCATTCGAAATCTGCTTTGCCCCGATCGCTCGCCGGCTCGGCTGGCGGCCCGAATTCCGCTTCGGCCGGCTGGCCGATTGGGCGCAACGCCACGGCGGCGTGCGACTGGTCGAGAACCGGCCAATGCCGCCGCTTGGCCATTTTTCATTGATCCGCTTCCAGCGCCTGCCCGGTCCCGCGAACTGAGGGAACTCTCGTTCCCGTCAAGTCGTTATTGGTCGGTTCACGTCGTTAAGCGCGGAAGGGAGCATGCAATGATCCGCGGAATTCGCATCTGTGAAATCGTGACGGCCGCAGTCCTGTTTTCGACGGCGGCAGTCGCGCAGGCCCCGCCGACAACCAAACCGCCCGTGGCTCCAAAGGCGGAACAACTCGACCCGAATGCATGCGCGCAATCGGATACGCCAAGCACGATGGGCAAGGGCGCGGAATCTGACCAACACGACGCGCAGGGAAATCTGAGCGACAAGCTCGCGCGCTCGGGCGGCGTTATCTGCCCACCGAAAAATGTAGATCCGGAGATCAAGCAACCAACCCCGCCAGGCGGCGCAATGCCTGTAATCCCGCCACCCGGGACCCCCGGTGGGGACCAATCGATACAGCCGAAGTAACCGCTATCGAGTGGTTCAGTGACACTTGCTTGACAGTGTTTGCCGTGCCTCCCTATATCGCGCTCGTTCCGGCGTTATTTCGGAATGGCGGGGTAGCTCAGCTGGTTAGAGCAGCGGAATCATAATCCGGAGGTCGGGGGTTCGAGTCCCTCCCCCGCTACCAAATAAATCAAAGACTTAGCGCTGTTTTGGCCTCCAACGTGTGTCGTATGTGTCGTAAATTTTCCCAAGCGTTTCCAAGGGCTGTCAGACGTTAGCGGCGGCTCCATACGACACACCTACGACACGCGTAGGAATGTGTACCTATACTTTGGATTGCCGCCGACTACCGGACCGCTAATCCGCGTTCAAAGAAAACCCCGCCGTGTGGGCGCCGGGGCGAGTAACGAGTAGTACGCGCGACGGTCAGTACCAGTGCGAGGGTATAATAAGGAGGCTAGCCGGGCAAACGATTGCTGCCGGTCCTATCCCCAGCTATATCGGCCGCATGTTGTGGCGTGTGCGTGCATTCATGCGGAAACCAGACGAACTATTCCGTAATGTCCCGGCAAACATTCATGAGCTTCAACTAGCTCTGGCTGGTTTGCCGCAAGACATGAAAGTTCTCGCCGCGTTCGATACGGGCGTTTCGGAAAGTACAGTTGAGGAGCTTTGGGCCCGGACAACATGGCCGCCGGATTTGGTGGTAACGACGCCACGTAAGCTCAACCCGAAATCAGTGGTCAAGATAAGCAAGGCAACTTGAATAAAAGAAGGCCCCGGCGAGATGCCGGGCCTAAAGGGTCCGCGCGGAGAATGATCATACGGGTGCAATGAGAGGCCGGAACAACTCCCACCTTCAGCGAATTTCATATCTACCGGCCGCTATTTTCATCCTCACCCGTACAACAGCGGCCGGGAGTACGTGCAACAAGGGCTGCCACCGATGCGCCTCGCTGGCGGCCCTCTGCTTTTTACCTATACACCCAGCAAGTAATGCGTAACTTAGTACCAAGCGCGTTTAGATGAAAATCGAAGGCCTCCCCGTCATCGAGGTCGATGAGAGCGAAGAGATCACGGTCGCAGTGAGGGCCGATGATTTGCTCGAAGGCGATATAGCAAACCCGAAGCGACACCCCATCGCCATCGCCTTACGTCGCCAAGATAATGTTGACGACGCGCGCGTGACCAAGAATGAGACGCTGGTCCGCCGTGGCAAGAAGTGGTTTCGCTACGATGCCCCGGACAAGCGGTTATTTAAGCAGCGGCAGAAGACTCTGACCAACTAAAACCGATCAAGGCGATGCTCGTTTGGGTGTTATGTCCAACACCCCATACGGAGTGACGTGATTGAGGTTCTTTTTGCAGTTGTTGCCTGTCGCCTTGTCGTCGCAGCTGATTAAGCACTTTTGACCTTTGGCATCGCAGTTTTTCGTGCACACACTTTGACTGCATTGCGTCTCTTTTAAAGGCGCTGTCGAAGTGACAGGGTTGGCCGATGTTGCGATTGAAAAGGACAAGAGCGTAGCGAGTCCCAGGAACAGCGATGAAAATCTGATCATTTTTGTCCCCACTATGTTATCGCTCTAAAGCGATAGGCAGATTTGGGGTCGGGACGCGAGTGATATCGGTCACAAAAAACACGATTTAGGTAGGAAAAAATCTTCTGGCAGTTCTGCCGGCCGTCATTCAAGCAGTTGCAGAAGACACTGACAGCGCTGGACTAGTTATCTAGGGAAAGGGCCGAGCACCCAGTGCTGGCCCGGCCCTAACAGCCGCAGCATACTTCGAGGGACTTCGGGGACGGGGAAGTCGCTGCGACCATAAAGTCAACCGGCAATCGAGACCCATGTTCCTCAGAAGCGTAACGCGGTGAGCCGGGTTCCCGAACATGTCGGTTGTGCGCTGCATCTAACAAATTTAATCGAAATGTCAGAAATCCCGGCTAGGATGATGCGGGGACGCGTTAGTGTGAGTTTGGCCATGCCACAACCAAAGCGTTCCGGTCACTTCATTCGGCCCTCTGATCACAGGTTCACGTTTTCAGTCAGCCCCGACAGCACGCCTTGGTGGCGTATCTGGAACGATTATCCCAATCCAACCCGCGATGCGGTCGTGGGAGCGTTCGGCATTGCCATTATCGTGATTGCGGTTTGGTTTTTAATGGCGAGATGACGCCCGGGAGGCGAACATGGCAGATGACACCAAGAATCCATTCTCGATTAGTGACATGATGCAACAGGGCTTTGAGCAAAGTCGCAAGGCGATGGAAAACTATATGGATCTTTTCCAAAAAAATATGAAAGCTTCAGCGTGGTTCGCCTCGTCCGATTTGAGTAAGCAGATGCAAGGTTATATGGAAAAAAATCTTGCTGCGGCATCCGACTTCACGCAAAAACTATCTCAGGCCAAGGATTTCTCAGAGTTTTTGCGGATTCAATCTGAGTTTGTCGGATCGCAATGGAAGGCTTTCGCTGAACAGACGAAAGAGCTTGGGCAGACCATGACTAAAAGATAAGGGCGAGCGCAAGGAATCTTAACTGATTACTTACCGACTTTTGGCCGACACGTTGTTGAGGCGCTCAACCGCCTCAAACCGACGGGTGTGGCGCCAACGCAATGATACGCGAATCGCCCGCCGCAACGCGAGCGATTGATGGGACGTTTTAATAAACTCATTTCCCGTGTACATCCTTCAGTCTTCGCAGTAACGGATCGACGAATCCATCGGTGCAGCGGAGCCTTCGCGTGTCGATAGCCGCGCCGCCTTCATCACCAATGACCAGCGAAACGCCAAGTTCGGTGGCGCGGTCTCTGATCGTCTCTTGATTGGTGCACATGATCTGTGCAAGTCGGCCGATGCCGACGCCGGTCATCGGCTGCTGCCGGATCAGCGCATCGTCTGACGGCGTGAATTTCTTTTTCATTCTTTGGCCTCACAAAGCGTTTCTCCAGTCAATGAGCCTTACTCATTTGGAAACAATCGGCTGTGACGGTCGTCACATGCAAAAGCCGTCATTGGACCACGGGCCAACATCAGAATTTTGCAGGACTGGCTATAGTCGTTGGGTTTTTGAGGCAAGACATGAGCCGATACAAAGGCCGCGCAAGCGCGTCCACTCGTTCGGTGCGAACTGCCGTGACTTGGCTTGGTGAGCCACGTCGGTTGTGGCTATTTTCCAGCGATAACCGTCTCAGTCCGAGTCCTGTTGACGCTAAAGCAAAACCGTCCCTCGGGAACACGAATGTTCGAATGTACCCAAGCTCGAGTAAACGCTTTCGGTGTATGTCGGGCAACTCGCAGTGAATCGAGTGATTTTCAATTTTTTTTAAACAAGCTCATCGGCCGTAAGGGGCGGCATTGTCCAGGAGTCATATTTCAATGGCGACATAAGTCCTGGCTCACCTAATCTTTCTTTGGCTTGATTATCGCCACCACCTCCCCGGTCCCGGGATCAGTTTTCCTGACGGATGAGGCGGCACGTTGTGAGCCGAAGAGCCTTTTTTCTTCTGCGCGTTTGTACTCGATCGCCGCGGTCTGTCTGACCGCGGTCTGTTTATATTTCGCCCAGTCACCGGGCCGGCCAGTTTTCTTTCTTGATGAAGCAACAAATCTCGTATGGGCCAAAGACGAACTCCATTCTACCGCTGCGTGGCGAGCAGACTGCCAGAGCTTTTCAGATCCCAATGCTTTCCCCGTGACAGCCTGCTCGCATGTCGGGAAGCAGTATTGCCAATTGAGTCTTCACCGACAGTGTCGGTTAAAATCCCGAGCAATCAAATCCGTTCCTGTGTCGGTCACCGAACAAACATTTCGAGGAACACTCGTCTCGATGACCCGTTGACCTTATGGTCGCGGCGACTCCCCGTCCCCCCGAATGAAGTATGCTGCGGCTGTTAGGGCCGGGCCACAAAAAGAGCCCGGCCCTTTCCTAGAGAGGTGGTCTGAATGGCCGCGATCTCTCAGTAGATGGTGCTAAAGTCTTGGTAATGCGCTTGCGGCAGATTGGTCGTGGTGGCCGTAAGAGCAAGTGGGTCAACGGAAACGTTAGGAGTTTTCCCGACAGTCGGTTCGACTGACCAAGTGGTGATTACAACACCCGCTGCGATTAACGCGATGCCGAACAGGATGCCCAAACCGATATTGCGCATGTGAGCCTCCATCTCTGGTCAGATGTTCGCTTTATTCATTCAAAGTTTGTGTGAACGTCGCCACAGTCCGAAAAAAAATTCTTGGTACGGGAAAGGTCGCTGCTGGATGAATGCGGCAGCCGCGTTTAATGGCCGACCGCGAGAGTTACGCCACAACATGCCGCGACCGTTGCATACCCAAAATGCATGCATGTCACAGCCGCTTCATTAGTCCATCACATGATTAAGTTAGGTGTGAGGCGCCAAGACCATGAATATTTATGGAGGCTCTTATGAAGCCCTTCGTGTTTTTGATAGTGGCCGTGATTTTTGTTACTCCCGGAGCGCAAGCCCTTGCACAACAAGCTCAGACTGCGAAATCGAACGCGGGTTCGAAAGCCAACGCCTCTGTGCCGATGTCGAGAGATGAAGCAATTCAAAAATGTAATGCCGAAGCGGCGAAGTTTAGCTCCCGCGATTTTCAATCTACCAATTTGACCGTCTATCGGGGCTGCATGGCACGCCACGGCCAGTCATCTGAATAGTGCGGCAGTAGTTATTCCGGTCATCTGCGACTGCCCGCTGGCTCGTGACGAACAAACCCCCGTCGCGGGCCAGCTTTCTTTCAGCACGCTGGATTGCTGACGATCAATCAAAAAATTCAAGTGACCACAGCATAGAGCGGTTTCTATTTTTTAGCTCGCGCGAGTCGCTGTTCTCTGAGTTCCCGCGTGCGGTCACGAAGCTTCTGCTGAGCAGCGTAGTACTCCTCCCATGCTTTTGGGGCATCGGCTTTCTGCCCCTCGCGTGCCTTGAATTGCCGCTCCGCGCGGAGGCGATTTTTTTCTTCTTCACGCTCCACGCGGAGGCGATTTTCTTCTGCATGTAACGGCATAAACATTTAACGCGCCAAACTCAGCAAAGTTCCACAACCATAGGCTTAAATTGAACAACTGCTTGTCCGCGGCAAGTGTGATGCTACCCACGGTTCCATCGGACTCACAGCTATGATTGTGACCATTCACCCCTGTCGTGAAGAATAGGAGGGAGAAATGGCAAATGCGCTCGTGAACATTGCAAAATGGACGAACGGAAAAAACACAGCTTATCAAGGTGTCGTAAAGCGGGATTGGGTACCGACTGGCCGTATCGATTTCGCTACAAATCTGAGCGGCAATGACGACGCAGACCAACCGAGCGAATTTAGGCTGCTGGTTGAAGAACGAAGAATTATCGAAAGCATTGCTGGAAATGAAAATCTTGAAATTCAATGGCGGACAGCCACGCTGAAAGAAGCAAAAGCCGTCGTAACTCAGTATCATCAGTTTCTAAAGGAAAACTCGCTTATCAAATCTGTTTACGAGCCCGATATTTTTCCTCCTGAATCTAGAGACAAAGGTTCATCGAGTGCGGGAAAAAACGGGCGGCACTAAAATCCAGTAACCGTAATGACAAATAGAAGGGCCGCCAGTTGGGGCACCCGCCGCGGTTGTCTGGGCTTTCGCCGGTTTGAGACCTGATTCTTGGAAGGCTCGCGGGACTTGGTGCTAAAACGTCCTGGGGATAGATCGACGTAACGAACCATGCAGGCGTCGTGCATCTGTCCATGACGCCTGCCCTGTGCAATCTCCTGGCGCAAGTCCGGCAGCCGCATATCGGCCCCGTACCGCTCAATCAAATTCTGCTTTCGATAGGCCCGAACGTCCGCATTTCTCACAGGACAGACGAACCAAGTCGCCGGGGTATTCGGACAGTTGAGCGAGCCATTCATGTTGCAGTATTCAGTACGCCCGGACAAACGTCTTGGCAGATTCGCTAGGGTCGCCTTCGCTCGCGTCTCGCTCCAGTAATGCTGCCGCAATATCCTCTGTGACTTCGCGCGACCATCCCTCAGCGGTGCGACCATCTGCTAAGAGCTGCCGAACAAATTGAATGAAGCGCTCATCGAGTTCGCAGCCCAAAACATCAACGCTACGACTAGTCCAATGCAGATAATCGCAAAGACATATTTCCCATTCATTTTGAAAGTCCCTATCCCTAGATCGCACTAAGTCAGGAAGCCGACAGACGTAACCTCACTGCAACAATCACGGAACTTGGTAAGCGCCAACCACCGAGAGGCTCTGAGTTACGGTAATGATGTTGGTTCCGTCAGGCCCAACCTAATCGGTTGGGGACGGGAAGAGGGATCGGGGGCTGCACTCATCCTAGTGCCGACGACGGCCCCCGATTTCTTACTGAAGAAGTAGATGGTGGACCCCGACCTCTCTGGGGGTTCGGGGACGGGGATGAGATCGGGGCCGTGCTCTCAATGGGGATCGAGAGCGGCCCCGATTTTATTTCTGCCGCCCAATCTCAACAACATCACTATTAGCAATGCTACGCTGCAAAGCGTCGCAGTGAGGGCCGGTGTGATGTGAGCCCTTAACCAAGCTGGGGAATTGGAATACCCAATATACGCCTACGCTTTCTACGCTTCGTCTTCCGCTTTTTGGTTTTCCTCGCCTTCCGTTTCTTGGCCATGTAATTGCTCTCCTGACACGTTGGCAATTTCAGAATGGAGCCCCAACGTACTGCGGACCGAGCAGGAAAACTGCCATTGCAAAAGCAGCCATCGCCGCAGCGATTAAAATGAAATCGAAACGATCTAATTCCATAAACGCCCCTACAACGTTTAACTACGCCGACTACTAAAAGCCAATTTATCTTAATAGCGAGAAGCCCCAAATCGCCAGTACCGAAGCAACAACAAGCGATACATGCCTGCATTTCGGCCCTTTTGTTGATCGATCACTCATAGCCAACCCTGCTTGGGGTAGGCGATTTGGCGACGGAAGCTGTGATAGGACCTGGCTATCGAGGCGTGCCGCAACATCATCAGCGCGTATCGTGTTGCGCACATTAGATCGTCGCCTTCCTTGACGACCTTGCCGTCCTTGCGGTGATACAAGCGAAACTCTTCCCACCAGTCGTTGAGATGCTTGAAGACTTTGAAGCGCCCCGATTGCATCCGGTTCAGCATGTCCATCAAACCGGCCTCGACGCTGACCGATTTTTGCCCCGTGCCTTCGACGTAGTGGCTGAATTCGCTCAACAAACAAATTGAGGCCCTGTTCGCGATACTGCGCAGCTGACGCAACGCCAGCGCCTTCCAGGGTTTCTCTCAGCCGATGCGTGCGGCTAACATAGACAGTGTCCGTATCGCGGTCCCAAACCAAAGTCCATGCTGCCGATACGCGGCCAATGTGAGGGAAAATCTTTTTGGTCGATGGCAATGTTGTCCTCCGCGACGGGAAAGACTCGGCCTGAGCCCAATACCGGGAGATCCTGCTCAGATTACCGCCGCGGGACGCACTCCTTGCGGCACTTCTATGCCTCATGGTGCATTAACCGAAAGGCTGACGGTGGCTTAGAGCTCCACCCAAGACCGTTCAGGTGCGGCTTGGTCATGCCGGCATTGTGATGACGCTCGACCGCTATTTTCCGTCGAACGATGATGGCGCTGAACTCGCGAGCGCTGAGAAGGCATTGTTCGCGACATGATCGCGACACAGACGCAAATTATCGAATTAAAACAATGCGAGAAGCTAGAATCATAATCCGGAGGTCGGGGGTTCGAGTCCCTCCCCCGCTACCAAAGGCGATCTCCGGAGATTTGTGACGCCATTACGGCCGTCCGCCATAAAAAACCCTTCACCTCGCGCCTTGCTGGCAATCTTCGGTTGCTCGGGCTAAGGGTCGATGGAACAATCGCATCCATAAATCGTATCTGTACGTATACCGACTGCTGAAGCCCTATTTATTGGTGGAGACTCTTCAATGGTCCGCAGCGCAGCGTCGCCGGCGACACACAGTGAGCCGGCGCAGAGGCCGAAGCGTTCCCTGGATGAAGTCCGCGAACATTGGTTGAGGGCGTTCCGTCGGGTGCGCGCCGAAACTGAGAAGCGCGCATCATATCTTTCGCCAGAGGACCAGATCGTCCAGTCGATGGCGGATGCGAGTCCGACTAAATGGCATCGGGCACACGTCACATGGTTCTTCGAGCAGTTTTTGCTGGTTCCCAATGGTCCAGATTACAGGATTTTCGATAAGAGATTTCCGTTTCTTTTCAACTCCTATTATGTCGCGGCCGGCCCGCGTCATGCCCGGCCGCAGCGCGGCTTGATCACCCGTCCGAACGGAGCGGATGTCGCCGCCTATCGAGCGCATGTTGACGCAGCGGTCGAGCAACTGATCGCGCAAGTGCCGGCAGCGGACGCCGCCCGCGTATTCGCGATTGTCGAGATCGGACTGCACCACGAACAACAGCATCAGGAACTGTTGATTACCGACATACTGCATGCTTTTGCGCAGAATCCGACAGATCCGATTTATGATGGAAATTGGCGGGAACCCCGCGCGACACAAGGTCCGCGCGGCTATGTCGAAGTGCCGCCAGGCATTCACGCAATCGGTCACGACTCGAACGGCTTTTGTTTCGACAACGAAACTCCGTCGCATGACGCGTTGATCCCGCATGTGCGGATCGCCAGACATCTGGTGACCAACGCGGAGTGGGTCGAGTTCATCGCGGCCGGTGGCTACACGACCCCGTCGCTTTGGCTGTCAGACGGCTGGGCTGTGGTACAGACTGAAAACTGGCAGGCGCCCGGCTATTGGCGCCAAAAAGACGGCGGCTGGCATTCGATGACGCTTGCCGGGTTAAAGCCGATCGATCCGGCATCACCTGTTCAACACATCAGCTACTACGAAGCCGATGCGTTCGCCCGGTTTGCCGGAAAGCACCTGCCGAGCGAGGCAGAGTGGGAGGTGGCCGCACGCGCAAGTGTGATTGCGGATGCTTTGGGCATCGCTTGGCAATGGACGCGGAGTGCCTATCTACCGTATCCGGGCTATCGCGCAGTCGAAGGCGCGCTCGGCGAATACAATGGAAAGTTCATGATCAATCAAATGGTTCTGCGTGGTTCATCGCTGGCAACCCCGGATGGTCATGAGCGCGTGAGTTATCGCAACTTCTTCTATCCATCGGCGCGTTGGCAGTTCAGTGGCCTGCGTCTGGCCGAGTTTGTGTGAGGGCGTCGTCATGGTTGCAGCAGTAGCCCGCAAGCGTCTTGCGTCGCAGGCTTCCGAATTTGAAACCGATGTGCTCGAGGGTTTGCGCACGATCCCCAAGCATGTGCCAGCGAAATACTTTTACGATGCCGCTGGTTCGCAATTGTTCGAGCGTATTACCGAGCTTCCCGAATACTATCCGACTCGCTGCGAGATCAGCATTTTGCGCAGCCACGGCGCCGACATCGCGAAACTCATCCCGCAAGGTGCAGCTCTAGTCGAATTCGGCAGCGGATCCAGCAAAAAGGCCAGGATTTTGTTGGGCGCGGCGCCAAAGCTCGCGGCCTATGTCCCGGTCGATATCTGCGGTGAGATGATCGAGCAGGAGGCGATAGAGCTGCGAGCGGATTTCCCCGACCTCAAAGTTCTGCCGGTGACGGCTGATATCTGTAAGCCGTTCGAATTGCCGGACGAGGCGAAGAAATCCCCTGTGCGTATCGGTTTTTTCCCAGGATCGACTATCGGCAATTTCGAGCCGCACGAAGCTTCGAGTTTTCTACGCAATGCGGCGAAAATTCTCGGTCGTGGCTCAACCATTATTGTCGGTGTTGATCTGATCAAATCGGCCGATGTGCTCAATGCCGCCTACAACGATGCCCAAGGTGTCACTGCACAATTCAATCTCAACCTTTTGACGCGGATCAACCGCGAGCTTGGCGGCACTTTTCATCTTTCGACTTTCGAACATCACGCGTTCTACAACCGCGAGCGGCATCGCATTGAAATGCATCTGGCAAGCCTCAAGCGACAGAAAGTCAGGGTCGCTGGTGAGACCATTGAATTTCGCGCTGGCGAAACCATCCATACTGAGAACAGCTACAAATACAGCGTGGAATCCCTCGCGGCACTCGCGCGCGGGGTGGGGTGGCTTCCCCTGGCGGCCTGGACCGACACACGCAAATTCTTCTCAATTCAGGCTTTCAAACTCATCACCTGACTTGCTCGCATTCGTCTGCCTGCGCTAAGCCTTGCGGCTGTCCGGCCGTCAATGGCCGGATACCTTTATTCAAGCAAGGCAGGGCTCATGAAGATCGTCGGTTTTGAATCGAATAACGGCGTGCGGCTTGGCGTGGTCGACGGCGACAATGTCATCGATCTGCAGGCGGCGGATGCAAATTTGCCTGGCGACCTGGGCGAAGTCTTGCGCCGAAGCAATGGAGACCTCAAACCTCTCGCGGCGCTGGCAAAGAATGCGCCATCGTCGGCGCGGCGGCCACTGGCCGGGTTGAAATTTGCGTTGCCGGTTGCGCGGCCTGGAAAAATAATTTGTCTCGGATTGAATTATCTCGATCACGTCAAGGAAGGCCCGCAGCGCGACAATATTCCAAAATTTCCCTCAATTTTTTTCCGCGTATTGACCTCGATGGTGCCGCACCTGCAGGCGATCGTCAGGCCGCAAGAGTCGATCCAACTCGACTATGAAGCCGAGTTGGTCGCCATTGTTGGGAAGCGGGCGAAACATCTCAGCATGGCGAACGCGGTCGATTGCATCGCAGGCTATTCCTG
>DASRAF010000006.1:0-17965 GCA_035638295.1 Pseudolabrys sp. | reverse complement strand
CCCGGATGTTTGACGCCGTAAAGCCTGGAGACAAGGTTTCATTCACCGCCCAACGCGATGACGGAGTAATGACGATAAAAGAACTTACAAAAGAATAATTGCGTCCTCTGTATCCGCCTTTGGGGGTAAAGCGGATGCTTTGTGCACATATGTCCGCTCTTGACCCAAAGCGGACATCACCCCCTTCCAGTGTGCGCGGCCTATCCTGGCCAGTGAGAGTTCAGGGCTGAAGGCGGATGCTTAAATTGTCGGCTTTTGGTCCAAAGCAGACATTCTCAGTTGCACGGCACATTTCTGCTTTTGGATGTTAAGCGGACATGCCCCTTTGCACTGCAAATGTCCGCTTGTGACCCAACGACTTTCAGGATGCTCGGTGCAGCGAGCGACGGCGTTGGGACGACAGGGGCGCGTTGGCCGTCCGGTAGACATTTAACAATGTTAGTGTGGGGACGTCTGAAGCCTCCCGGGAGGTTGACGTTCATGAAACGACCATAAGCACCGTGGAGTTTACGCAATGCCCATCGACGTGCATGCGCACTATGTGCCCCCCACCATTCTCGACGAGATCGATGAGCGGGGCGCGCGGTTCGGTCTCTCGGTAGTGCGACACCCGCCTTCATGCGCCTGCGCGCTACATTTCAATTACGGGCTGAAGGTTCGGCCCTTTTTTCCCAAATTGATCGAACCTGTGTGCGACCGAATAGCCGCAATGGAGAAACAGGGCATCACCCGTCAGGTGCTGTCGTGCTGGACAGATATTTTCGCCTATGGCTTGTCGCTGCAGCAGGCCGCGGAGTGGCATCGTTTCCTAAATGAGCATCTGGCGAAACTATGCGCTTCCAATCCCGAACAGTTCTCGCTACTCGCCTCCGTTCCATTACCCTACACCCAGGAGTCCGCGGCTGAACTGGATTATGCCGTGCGAGAGCTCGGCGCCGTTGGTGCGGTGCTTGCGGCGAATATCGAGGACACCAATCTGGGCGAGTTCGATTTGGATGCCTTTTGGCAGAAAGTGGTTGAGTTGAACGTTGGCGTTTTCATTCACCCGGTACAGGCCCAGCCAGTGCCACGCTCGGCCAAGTTCAGCTTGGTGCAGATCGCGCAATATACGGTAGATACGACTCTTTGTGTGGGCTCCTTGATTGGGGCAGGAGTGCTCGACCGGTTCCCGAATTTGCGACTGCTACTCTCGCATGGGGGCGGTACATTTCCATATTTGACTGGCCGTTTCGATTGCATGCACGAGCGGATGGACCGCAAAGCGCAAGAGGACGTCGCTCGGCAGCCGCCGTCGGCTTATCTCAAGCGCTTTTTCTACGATAGTATCCTGCACGATCCGTCGATCTTGCGATGGCTCTCCCAGCGTGTCGGGACCGCGCAAATTGTAGTCGGCAGCGACTATTCGTTTCCGCCAGCCGATCTCGATCCTATCGGCACCGTGCGCGCGGCGGGGTTTTCGGCCGAGGAAATCCAAGCGATCTGTGAGCGGAATCCGCGCTCCCTGTTTCCACGCTTGCCGGGATAGCTGATGGCAGGCCACTGCTAACTTGCACAACGTCCTGTTGCCTCGGATTGCCGCTTGCCTTGCCGCGCGGCAGGGCTAAGCTTGCCCGATAACGCGCACAAAAAAGATCATGTTTTGGGGAGGGTAAGATGAAGACGCTGTCCATCGCCTCAGCCGTTGTGATGTTTGCCGGCGCCCTTTTGAGCGCGGCAGAGGCCGACAACGTGAAAAAAGTGGACATTCTTGTGATGAGTGACACGCCTCAGTTGCTTGAGGTGCGCGACGGAATTCTTGAGGGCCTCAAAGCGCGTGGCTATATCGAAGGCAAGAATCTCACGATTAATTTCAAAAGCGCGCAAGCGAACTTCGGAACTGCGCAGCAGATTGCTCGTCAGTTCGTCGGCGACGCACCGGACGTGATCGTTCCAATTACGACACCCACCAGCCAGGCGGTTGTAGCCGCAACGAAAGACATCCCGATCGTTTTTTCGACCGTGACCGATCCGCTCGCGGCCAAGCTCGTGCCAAAGCTCGATAAACCGGGCGGCAACGTGTCTGGTGTCGCTGACCCCGTGCCGATTGAGCAGATGCTCACAGCGATCAAGCAGCTGGTGCCGAACTTGAAAAAGCTCGGCTTCGTCTACGATCCTAGCCTGCCGAATTCGATCGTGACCACGAAGGCGATCAAGGAAATGGCACCGAAATTTGGATTCGAGACGGTCGACTCGCCAGCCATGGGCCTCAACAACGTTCCGGCCGCCGGACAGGCGCTGGTCGGAAAGGTAGACGCGATTTTCGTACCAAATGACACAACGGTTTATGCGGTGTTCGAAGCGCTGGTGAAAATCGCGCAGGACGGCAAGGTACCTTTGTTCAGCTCCGAGCGGCGCAGTGTCGAGCGGGGCGCTGTCGCGACGATCGGTCTCGACTTCAAGCGTATGGGCGTGGAGACCGCCAATATGGTCGACAAGGTCCTGAAAGGCACGAAGCCGGGCGACCTTGACGTGCTCGATATGTCCAAGCTGCCCGACGCGCTGTCGCTCTACCTTAACAAGAACGCCGCAGAAAAAATGGGCGTTACCGTTCCGCCAGAGATGCTTAAGCGAGCGGCGCACGTGTATTAAGGCGATCTATGCAAAACGGCCGGCGGATACGGTCTCCAACTACTGAAATGTTAAAGATGGGTTAGGTTTTGACGCTATTTGCATTCGTCGGTGCGGTCGAAACGGGCCTGATCTTCGCTCTCGTCGCACTCGGATCGTTTCTGACTTTTCGGCTTTTGGACTTCCCGGACCTGACGGTCGAAGGCTCATTTCCGCTCGGGGCTGCCGTGACGGCCAAGTTGATGGTTGCCGGGCTCGATCCTTGGGCTGCGACCGCTGTCGGCGGAGTTGCCGGTTGTTTCGCCGGATTGGCAACGGCCTATCTAAATCTGAAGCTCCGCATCCTACACATTCTCGCTAGCATCCTTACGGCCATCGCGCTCTATTCGGTAAATCTCCGTATCATGAGTGGTCCGAACGTGGGCTTACTGAACGTCCCCACGGTTTACACGTTCGGCGAACAGTTGGGCATTCCATCACTGTACGTGCCCCTTATTGTCGTCGGCATCGTCGTCATAATCGCGAAGCTGCTCCTCGATGTGTTTCTCGCCACCGGATTCGGTATGGCCCTGCGCGCGACCGGCGCCAATCCGCGCATGGCCAGGGCGAATGGCATCAACGTCAACCTAATGATCTGCGTCGGACTTGCGATCGCGAATGGCTTGACCGGACTGGCTGGCGGCCTGTTCGCGCAAATACTTGGCGCGGCGGACGTGTCCATGGGTATCGGCGTCATCGTAATCGGCCTCGCCGCTGTGATCGGAGGCACGGCGGTAATGCCGTCGCGACTCATTCCGCTTCTTACCTTAGCTTGCGTGCTCGGCTCGATCATCTATCGGATCGCGATCGCCTTCGCCTTGAACTCTGATTTAGTTGGCTTGAGCGCATCGGATGTCAATCTCGTTACTGCCATTCTAGTCGCCATTGCGCTGGTCGCGCCGGGCAGCAAATTCCGGCTCTTCAAGGGTGCACTCGCGAAATGATCGTTCTCGCCGACATTGCGATCACGTTTAATAGAGGCACTCCGCTGGAGATGCAGGCGTTGCGCGGGGTTAATCTCGCGATCCCAAAAGGTCAATTCGTCACCATGATCGGCTCGAACGGTGCGGGAAAATCGACGTTACTGAATATTGTTTCCGGCGAACTCGTCCCAGACACCGGCCGTGTTCTGCTCGACGATGCAGACGTGACCACATTGCCAATCCATGCGCGAGCGCCAATGATCGCGCGGATGTTCCAGGATCCGCGCTCCGGGATCTGCGAGCAGATGTCTATTCTGGAGAATATCGCGATTGCCTCGGGCCGGACGTCACCGCGGGGCTTCGGTTTCGCTATTACGGAAAGCTTACGCAAACGTGCGGTCGAACGACTCGCAATTCTAAATCTTGGTCTGGAAAAGCGGCTCGACGATCGAGTCGCACTGCTTTCTGGCGGGCAGCGGCAGGCGCTGTCGCTGATCATGGCGACATTCGGGTCGGCCAAGATCCTGCTGCTCGACGAGCATACCGCAGCGCTTGATCCTGGTGCGGCTGATCTAGTGATGCGGTTGACCGATGCTGTCGTCCGGCAGTTCGAGATCACAACGGTGATGGTGACTCATAGCATGCGCCAGGCACTCGATTTCGGCGACCGAATCGTGATGCTGCATCAGGGCGAGGCCATTCTTGATATCAGCGGGGTCGAGCGGGCTTCGGTGACGCTCGATAATCTCCTCGATCACTTCCGGCGGAAGGAAGGGACGGAACTTGCCGATGACCAACTACTGCTCGGCTGAGAACTGGCCAATGTCACCTACATGAACACAGTGCAATGAAGCCCGCCCAATTCGAATATGCGCGGCCGGAAACGGTCGATGACGCGGTGAAATTGCTTAGCTCGCACGGGGGCGAAGCGAAGGTGATCGCTGGCGGGCAAAGCCTGATGCCGATGCTCGCATTTCGGCTTGCCGCGCCGAAGTTACTGGTCGACATCGGACGGCTGGATCTGAAACGAATCGACATCAGTCCGGATGGAATCGAAATCGGCGCGCTCGTCCGGTGGCGCGACATCGAACGGAACGGGCCACTAGCGCGTGCGCATCCGCTGCTCGCCGAAATGGTGCGACACGTTGCGCATTATCAAATCCGAAACCGAGGTACGGTGGGTGGCAGCCTGGCCCACGCCGATCCGGCTGCGGAATTGCCGGGGCTCGCGCTTGTGTGCGATGCAATTATTACTGCAGTCGGAAGTCACGGAGCGCGAACCATCGCTGCCGCGGAGTTTTTTAACGGACCTCTGACGACAGCTCTGAATCTGGATGAACTCCTTATCAGCATTCGCCTGCCGGCCTGGAAAGCTCACCGACGCTGGGCATTCGAAGAATTCGCCCGACGGAAGGGCGATTTCGCGCTTGCTGGCGTCGCCTTGTTCTATGACATGGACGCACAAGGAAAGACCATCGATCCACGGGTCGGCGCGATCGGCGTGAGCAGCACGCCTGTGCGGCTGAACCAAAGCGAAGCCGCTTTGGCTGGATATCAAGTGGACGAGGAGACGATTGCCCGCGTGGCCTCTCTCGCCGCCAATGATCTCGAGATCCACGATGACATTCACGCGCCGGCTGCCTACCGTCGCGCGCTGCTGAAGACGTTGGTCGAGCGGGCGTTGCGTCGCGCGGCAGAACTGAAGGAACACGCATGACTAACATCGTGACGAGGTTCATAGTGAATGGCGAGCGCGTTGAGGTGAACCTCGAGCCGCGCACTAGTCTGGCTGATTGCCTTCGACGCGAGCTGAAACTGACCGGTACGCATGTCGGCTGCGAGCATGGTGTGTGCGGGGCCTGCACGGTGATCGTGGATGGCGCGGCGGTGCGCTCCTGCCTGATGCTCGCGGCACAGGCCGACGGCGTGGAGATAGTCACAATTGAAGGCCTGTCCAACGACGAACAGCTTTCGCCGCTTCAAGCCTCATTTCGTAGGCATCATGCATTGCAGTGCGGTTTCTGCACGCCAGGCATTTTAACCACAGCGCACGCGCTTTTGAGTGAGGAGCCGGATGCAGGCGCGGATCGCGTGCGGGAGGTTCTCTCGGGAAATGTCTGCCGCTGCACCGGGTATGTCTCGATTGTCGAGGCGATCCTGGACGCACGGCAGGCCTACGCGTCTCGGGAGGAGCACGGACAATGAGCGCGTCGCCGCAGAGGGGGGGATCGAATACGCTAGTCGGCCAAGCCGTCGAGCGCGCGGAAGATCGGCGTTTCCTGCTCGGTAAAGGGCAATTCGCGGACGATTACGAGCCACCCGACGTCTTACATGCCGCCATCTTCCGCAGTCCTGCCGCGCATGCGCGCATCGCCGGACTCGATGTCGCGGCTGCGCTTCGGCTGCAGGGCGTTCGTGCGGTCATCACCGCGAATGATATCGGACCGTACATTCCGCGCATCCCACTTCGGTTGGCGCCCATTGCCGGATTTGAAAAGTACCTTCAGCCAGTGATCGCTTCGGAGAAGATTCGCTATGTGGGTGAGCCGGTGGCGGTCGTGTTGGCCGACAGCCGCGCTATTGCGGAAGATGCCTTGGAACTCATCGACCTCTCGATCGAAAACCTAGATGCCATCCCCGACTGGCCCACCTCCGCAGCGGATCGTTCACTGCTGTTTGAGGAAAACGGGACCAACGTCCCAGCCCGCTATACGGCGGAGATTGGTAACACCAACGAAGCGTTCGCTTCGGCGGAGTACAAAAGACTGGAATTCTTCCGTGCGCATCGGCACACGGCCGCGCCAATGGAAACGCGGGGACTCACCGCGGAGTGGGACGTTGCGCGGGCGCATCTCACCGTCACCGCAGCTACGAAAGTAAACTTTTTCAACCGGCGCACTCTTGCGGTGATGATGAAGCTGCAAGAAAACGATATTGACTTGATCGAGCTCGATGTAGGCGGCGGCTTTGGCGTCCGAGGAGAGTTCTATCCCGAGGACTTCCTCATTCCGTTTGCGGCGCGCCATGTTGGGCGGCCGGTGAAATGGATCGAGGACCGGCGCGAGCATTTTCTCGCCGCGAACCATTCACGCGAGATCGATTGCGAGCTAGAGATCGCGTGCCGGCGTGATGGTACAATTCTCGGAATGCGCGGTCGGATCTATGGCGACATGGGCGCGTATATCCGCACGAACGGTGGTGTTGTGCCAGCCAAGGCCGCACAGTTTCTGCATGGGCCGTACCGCATCGGAAATCTGAAGGTCGACGTCGCCGCCTTCATGACCAGCAAGACGCCAGTTGGGACCTATCGAGCTCCCGGGCGCTTCGAAGCGAATTTCTTCCGCGAACGATTATTTGATATGGCCGCCAGAGACCTCGGTATCGATCCCGTCAAATTCAGACTCAAAAATCTAATTACGGAATCTGAGCTGCCGTATTCAATTGGACAGCTCGTGCCGTACGAAACGCCAACAGAATACGACACGGGAGATTACCACGCCGCATTCGAACGCTGTTTGCAGGAGTTTGGCTGGCACCAAAAGCAGCATTTGCAAGGCCAGCTGATCGACGGGCGCTATCAGGGCCTGGCCGCGACATGCTTTGTCGAGAGCGGGGGCGCTGGACCGCGCGAGAATGCGAAGCTGACGCTTGAGCGCGATGGGATGGTGACGATCGACGTTGGTTCTTCGGCTCTGGGGCAGGGTTTGGAGACTGTGTTGGCGCAGATCGCGGCTGACGCGCTCGGGCTGCCGTTTGATGCGTTCCGTGTTCGGCACGGTTCCACTACTTTGGTGCATGAAGGCTTCGGTACGTACCATTCGCGCGCGCTGGTGATGGGGGGCTCTGCGGTTCTGGATGGCTGTAAAAATCTGCTCAACTCCATTCGCACTGCAGCCGCAGCGCAATTCGGGTGCGCAGTGGAGGCGATTGAAGTTTCCGATGGACAAATTCGGGATCCGTCAGGCCACTCAGTGACCTTCGCGAAATTCGTCGCGTTGGCCGGCGCTATTGTCGCTAGCGGCACATTCGCCAACACCAAACGCACCTATACCTACGGCGCTCACGCAGCGCACGTGGCTATCGATCAGAGAACCGGGCATGTCGAAGTGATTGATTATCTTGCTGTGGAAGACGTCGGCCGTGCGGTGAACCCAGGGATTGTCCACGGGCAAGCGATCGGGGCAGTGGTGCAGGGCTTAGGCGGTGTCTTTTTGGATCATCTCATTTACGATGAGAACGCCCAGCTTCAGAATGCGTCCTTTGCGGACTACCTGTTACCGTTAGCGACCGACTTTCCTAACGTCCGCGGTGTCACGCTCGAGCTTCGGCGCTCGGCCACCAACCCGCTCGGCGCTAAAGGGGCAGGCGAGGGCGGTATCGTATCGGTGGCAGCAACAATCGGGAATGCGGTCGCCGCGGCGCTGGTGAAGTTCGGCGCGGAGCCAAAGGAGTTACCACTCACCCCCGCAAGAATTTGGGCTCTCATTGAACAGAGTGGCTCTGACACGCTCGATGCCCGGTAGGTACTCATGTCCGCTATGGGCCAAAGGGAATATCGATGTTTTGCGCCGAAAATGCCTGCTTTGCGGGTAAAACGGACACGGGGAGACGTTGACCCACACGCTAACTTATTTGTTAGAAACTAAATCATTTGTGATTTGAATGCGTTCGCACGTTCTGAGAGATTTTTGTGCGTGAGGGAACATGCCCAACTTCGTCGCTGGGCATGTGAGGTCGAGAGATTGATACGACTGGATTGGCCCGCACCTACAAAAGGGTTCAACCATGGCACATGCGAAACGAGCTTCGAAGCGAAAGCATCGGAGGATAGCCTTACCGGCATTAGGAGCCGCTGGGGCATCTTTGATGATGGCAAACGGCGCCTCCGCGACCGCGCCGGGGACATCGTTGCAAGACAACTTACTTCGTCCAGTCATTACTCTCGATGAGGAGGAAATCGCCGACGTCAGCTTGGGGACGTTTTATGTCTTCGACAAGGAAAACGAATCTCAGCTCGGCCAGGGCATAAGACTTGCGGCCGCCCGTGGCTGTGGAGGCTGCGGCAGGTGCGGAGGCTGCGCAGCAGCCAGGTGCGGAGGCTGCGCAGGCCGGTGCGCAATAGCTCGTTGCGCCGCTAGGTGCGGCTGTGCAGCTAGGTGCGGAGGTTGCGGAGGTTGCGGCGGCTGGGGAGGCTGCGGAGGTTGGTGGTTAGCTTGCGCAGGCTGCGGCGGAAGCTGTTGGGTGTGGACACGCCGTGGCTGGGTTGTGGTCTGCTAACGTAGCCCCGTCATTGGCAGGCGGCCCTCCTCCAGCAGGTTCCGGTTACGTGAACATCTCGGCACGGCCTGTTCAGCCTCGACTGACCCGCAGCAATTTTGTTTGCGGTGCTGTGCGCCGCCGATGACCACGGGGTAGCCAACTTTATCAAGAAACGCTAGACGAAAGACGCCAGCGTGCGAATTACGAAGCTCTCGCAGCGGGACGATACTCCTTGCACCGGAGGTACAGAGTGCGCGTACGAACGTCATGACGGACGAACACGGGAAAAGCCATACACCGCTCAACGGCAAAGACGTTCCACAGTTCGCACCGAATTTCACTGTTTATGTGCTGCCGCCCGATGTCGTGTGTCTCTATTCCGAGGACCGAAAGTTCTTTCTTCACGGCGAGCTCTATTGTGCGCTTGCATCGGCAATGGGAGAGGGCGGAAAAAGCGTTCGCGAGCTCGTACGTGAGCTGGGGCAAGATTTTCCAACCGACAAAATCCACGAAGCGCTGAAAAGGCTATTCGATCGGCGTCATATTGTCCCCTCATCGCGATTTTCGGCCGGCGTTGTAGCAGCCTACTGGGCGAGCCTAGGTCTGTCGCCGGAGACGGCTGCGAGAAATCTGCAGAAATGTCGTGTGCTCATTCAAGCAATCGACGTAAGCGGTGCAGGGGAGCTCGAAGGTGCTCTGACGACGTTGGGAGTTCGCGTCGTAAAGCGATCCGCTGACCTAACGATTACAGTGGTGAGTGACTACCTCGAACGACGATTGGATGAAATGAACCGGCGTCATTTGTCGGACCGTACGCCTTGGCTGCTCGTCCAGCCCTCCGGAATCTTCCCCCTAGTGGGACCAGTGTTCAGACCAGGCAAGAGCGCCTGTTGGGTTTGCCTTGCCGATCGCATGAAACGGAACCGGGAGGTCAAGGCCTTTCTCGTGCGCGGGCCGGTCCGCTCCGTAAGCGTTTCGCCTCTTGTGCAGCACCACTTCGGACAGAATGGGATCCAGCTTGCAGCCATCGAGATCGCTAAAGCGGTCGCCACCGATTTTCGCACGGATTTGCGCGATCACATCGTGAGCCTCGATCTATTGGGCTCGGCGATCGCGAAGCATTACGTGGCGGCCCGCCCGCAGTGTCCGACTTGCGGCCGCAAGAAGCTCCGTGACCCAACCCGTGCGCCGGTGCCAGTTGAGCTCGGTGCTGGCAGTAAGGTGGTCATGACGAGCGGGGGATACCGAACCGTTTCGCCGAGGACCACAGTTGCACGTTTCCGGAAACACGTGAGCCCTCTCACAGGCGTCGTCTCGCGTCTCGAACGGATCGAAGCCGACTTGCCCCTGAACACCAACTACTTTGCCACGCACAATTTTTCGGTGCCTGCCGCGACCGTCAATGAGCTTAGGGCCGGACTCAGTGGTGGCGGTAGTGCCGGTAAGGGCAGCACCGCCGAGCAGGGGGAAGCCAGCGCGCTCATGGAGGCGATCGAGCGTTATTCGGGGATCTATCAGGGCGACGAAATCAGAAAAGCACGACGGTTCAAGGATTTTCGGTCAGGCGAGGCGATCCTTCCGAATGACGTCCTGCTGTTTAGCGACACGCAGTTGCGGGACTGGATGCCGGCAAATGGCCCAGACGGGCCGCCCTCAACTCCGATTTTATTCGATCAGTCTGCAGAGATCGAGTGGTCGCCGGTTTGGTCTCTGCGCGACAAACGCTTCAAATATGTTCCGACCAGCCTCCTGTATTTTTTCTACAGGGGGCCCGGTCAAATTTACGCGGATTCCAATGGCTGTGCGGCCGGCAACACCATCGAGGAAGCAATCGTCCAAGGCTTTCTCGAACTGGTGGAACGGGATGCCTACGCAATCTGGTGGTACAATCAATTGCGCCGGCCACAAGTGGACCTGCGCCAATTTGATGATGCCTACGTCCGCGATCTGCAAACCCAGCTAGCCGAAACCGGACGTCGGATTTGGGTGCTCGACGTCACAAGTGATCTCGGGATTCCGAGCTTCGTGGCGATCATGCACTGGTTGCATAACTCGCAAGAAAATATCGAGTTTGGATCCGGGTCACACTTTGATACGCGGATTGCGTTGCTCCGCGCGATGACCGAACTGAACCAATTTCTGTCCATTGGCCTCATGGGAGGTGGGACCGGAGACAAATCGAGCCTTGATGGGTCCACCCCGTTGCGTTTGCGCGATCATCCCTTTTTGACGCCCAGCGACAAAACTGCGATCCAACCTGACTTTCGCTCGAAGGTCGGCCGCCTTAGCTCGCGCGAGCAGGTGGCTGCCTGCCTCCGTCTGACCAAGCAGCGGGGGCTCGACTTTCTCGTTCTCAATCAGACACGTCCCGACATCGATGTACCGGTCGTCAGGGTGATCGTTCCAGGGATGAGGCATTTTTATCGCCGCTTTGCACCGGGCCGCCTTTACGATGTTCCGATAAAGCTTGGATTGCGGGACCGACCGCTGTTGGAAAAAGAGCTTAATCCACTTCATCCCCACACTTGAGGGTTACTACGGGCTTGCGCGCTCGCAAAACAAAAAGAGAGCGACGGGCCGTATCGCCAACAACGATTTCTGCCCGGCTCGGTAGGCATGTCTCGCTTGAAGCACACGCAAGCGGACACATCTTCGCTTGCTTCGGCGGCCATTCAGTAGATTTGGGAGCGTTCAGCGCTGCCGCGGCGGTATGCGCTCACGACTTGCAAATTGGTCGTCCGCTCGCCTCCATTTCGTCCGGCGGCCGGAACATCGACAAGGAAATTTACATTTTGGTCCGACGATTGGCCAGACATGGTCTATTGGAGTACGCCCTCGCGAACTCACGAAACGATGAAGACCAGGTTGTTATCGAGCCGCAAGTTGCCGATTACTGGCCGGGAACCTCGCCGCTCGGCAATGCAGATGTTCTCGTCCTGTCACGGTTTGCGTACATGCGGCGGCGTGGCAACGATCTAGTGTTGGAATCGCCGCGCGCAGATGCACTGTTCAGAATCTGCGATCCGAAGATTGCGACCGCGATCGCCGCACTGTCCACGCCTCAACAAATCAAGGGGTTTCGTCGACAGAATGGGTTTCCGGGGATCGAGCTTCTCGCGTTGTTGGTTGATTGCCAGATCCTTTTCAAGATTGAGGCCACTGCTCACATGGGCCCCCGCTTGGCCGAGGGTGACCACAACCTCGTTCTATGGGACTTTCACGATCTCCTGTTCCACGCGCGTAGCACGGAAGGTCGACACGCCAACCCGCTGGGTGGGCTTTATCCCTATGCGGGTGTCGTGGCTCCGCTCCCCGCGGTGCGGCCACGATGGCCAGGAAAGAAGATCAATTTGCGCAAGTTCTCCGCCGCGCATTCGATGACAATCTCGCCGTTTGCAAAAGTCCTGCATGACCGTCACTCGACGCGCACCTTCGATGACCGGAGCCCAATCACTTTCGCCGAGCTCTCGCGGGTCTTCGACTGCGCGGCACGTGTCCTGTCGACATGGAAAAGCAACATCGGGTTTGGGGTTAGCGATCCGGCGGTTGAGTACGCCGTCAAGCCGTATCCGTCGGCGGGCGCCAGCTACGAGCTCGAGCTCTACCTTGCGGTGGACAAGTGCAAAGGGCTTGACCGAGGATTCTATCATTACGATGCGGGGGAACACGCATTGGTGCCAATAGCCGTCCGCACGCATTATCTCGAAGCGCTGTTTACCGGGGCTAAATTTGCATTGGACGCGCCGGCCGCACCTCAAGTCCTGATCACGATTGCGGCTCGCTTTGGTCGGATTTCGTGGAAGTACTGCTCGCTCGCTTATGCGCTCCTACTGAAGGACGTCGGCGTACTGACTCAGACGCTCTACCTGATCGCGACAGATACGGGGCTCGGCGGATGTGCGGTCGGTACCACCAACATCGATCTGTTCGCAAAGATGACCGGGATCGAGTTCCACGTCGAGGGCGCGGTCGGACAATTTGCGCTTGGTCGCGGCTTAAAAATGGGAGCTACCGAGCAGTAGCACCAAATTTGAGCTCCTAGCGCATAAGAATCTGCGCTGCTTTATTCATAATTTTTTCAAGCCCGGTTCACTCGTACGAGAGCGTGAGGATCGAAGAGCCTTTGGGATATTATGTCCGCTATTGGCCCTTGGCGGACATAAGCTTTTGCGCTGCACGCGTCTGCTTATGACTCAAAGCGGACATCCCTGGCCTCTCCCCGGTACCCGACTAAGCCGCTACACTGTTCGGTGGTTCCGGGGCAAACATGAGGCGCCGAGAGTTCATAACCCTTATCGGTGGCGCGGCTATTGGCTGGCCCCGCGTGGCGTACACGCAGCAGCTCGCGGCGCCCGTTATCGGGTTTACCGACCCCCGAACGCCCGAGGTGGTGGCTTCCCGGCTGCGTGGATTTCGACAGGGTCTGAAGGATTCCGGCTACATCGAAGGCGAGAACGTAGCAATCGTATACAGATGGGCTGAAGATCAAATTGATCGGTTGCCGGCGCTGGCGGTCGACTTGGTTCGTCGTCCCGTCGCTGTGATCGTTGCGTCAGGTCCTCTGTCTTCGTTCGCGGCGAAGGCTGCAACTACAAACATTCCAATCGTCTTCTTGGTCGGAAACGACCCCGTACAACTTGGTTTGACCACGAGCCTCTCGCGACCAAGTGGCAACATGACTGGAATCAACATTTTTAATTCCGAGCTTGTGGCAAAGCGGCTGGAGCTGCTTCGCGATCTGGTACCCGGGGCCGCGCGAATTGCCGTGCTTGTCAATCCGGCCGATGCGGCTCTCACCGAACCTCAATCAAAGGAAGTGACCAATGCCGCCCGTGCCATGGGGTTGCACATCCAGATCCACAACGCCAACACTAGCGCCGAGATCAATGCTGCGTTTCAAGCGATAGGTCGCGAGCGACCCGATGCGGTCTTGGTCACGAGCACTCCGTTTTTGAATGGTCGGCAGGTCCAATTGGCTCAACTGGCGGCGTTTCACCGAGTCCCCGCCATATCCGCGTTGCGTGACTATGCGGAAGCCGGAGGCCTGATAAGCTACGGATCAAATATTGTGGATGCATATCGTCAGGCTGGTATCTATGTCGGACGCATCCTCGGCGGTGCGAAGCTTGCGGAGTTGCCGGTCGTGCAATCCGACAAGTTCGAGTTAGTGATCAATGTGGAGACCGCCCGGATGCTCGGTCTTACGGTACCCACGTCGCTGCTCGGCCGCGCTGACGTGATAATCGATTAAGCGCCGCGAAGAGGGCGTCGCACGGCAGCGGGATTGTCGAATCTGCGGTGGCGTTCAGGTAGAAGCATTCCCTAACATCAATTGAATTCGCCAGTATTTTGGATCTTGGGTCCACGTCCATGAAACACATCGGCTTTCTCTCTTTCGGACACTGGACTCCGTCGCCGCAGTCACAAACACGATCAGCGTCCGATGCGCTCCTGCAATCCATCGAGCTCGCGGTCGCCGCTGAGGAGCTCGGCGCCAACGGTGCCTATTTTCGCGTCCATCACTTCGCGCGCCAGCTAGGCTCGCCTTTTCCACTGCTGGCGGCGTGCGGCGCCAAGACCAAGCGCATCGAGATTGGTACCGCGGTCATCGACATGCGCTACGAAAATCCGATGTACATGGCGGAGGATGCGGGCGCCGCCGATCTCATCGCCGGCGGCCGTCTTCAGCTCGGCATCAGCCGCGGTTCGCCTGAGCAGGTCATCGACGGCTTTCGCTACTTCGGCTACGTGCCGCCGGAGGGTATGACTGACGCCGACATGGCGCGGCGCCACACCGAGGTCTTTCTCGAATTGTTGCTCGGCAAGGGCTTCGCCAAGCCCAACCCAAGCCCGATGTTTCCGAACCGGCCCGGCCTCCTGCGCCTCGAGCCCTATTCCGAGGGCCTGCGCGAACGCATTTGGTGGGGCGCCGGCACCAATGCGACGGCGCAATGGGCCGCCAAGCTCGGCATGAACCTGCAAAGCTCGACGTTGAAGATCGACGAGAGCGGCAAGCCGTTCCACGTGCAGCAAGCGGAGCAGATACGGCTTTATCGAGCCGCTTGGAAGGAGGCCGGACACACGCGCGCACCGCGCGTGTCGGTGTCACGCAGCATCTTCGCGTTGGTCGACGATCGCGACCGAATGTATTTTGGCCGCGGCGGCCAGGAGGGCGACCAGGTCGGCATGCTCAGCGCCACCGAGCGCGCAATTTTCGGCCGTAGCTACGCCGACGAGCCGGACAAGCTGATCGCACAACTCAAGGCGGATGAAGCGATCGCCGAAGCCGACACGCTACTGCTAACTGTGCCGAACCAGCTTGGCGTCGACTACAATGCGCATGTCATCGAGGCGATCCTCAAGCACATCGCGCCAGGGCTGGGATGGCGCTGACAGTTTGTGCATGTCACTCGAGGGGTACCGAAGGGCTGGAGCGGGAAGCGATCCAGACGCCGGCGATAATCAACGCAAATCCAAAAATATGAAAAGTCGACAGGTGCTCGTTCAGCAGCACACTGCCAAAGATCGCCGTGTAAAGCGGAACGAGATGCACGAACGGTCCGGAGCGATTGGCGCCGATCAGCTGGACGCCGCGATTCCATGCGGCAAATGCGAGCACGCTGGGGAAAATGCAAACGTAGACTATGGCGAAAACGGTCAGCCAGGTCGGCTTGAACGTGATGCCCGCGGCCATTTCCCAGACCATGAACGGCAATGTCGTGAGCGCTGAGACGGCGCCGAAGACAAAGATGAAACTCATCCAATGCATAGGCGGGCGCTTGCGCAGATAAACGGCGTAGACGGCAAAGACCATCATGTTGAATACGATGATGATGTCGCCCCAATTGAACCGCAGGTGTTTTAGGTTGCTCAGTTGGCCCTGCGCGATGATCACCAGCACGCCAATCGACTAAATGAGGATGCCGCAGAGCTGAACCGGTGTGACGCGGTCGTGGAATATGATTCCGCCAGTGGCGATGATGAGCACGGGCACAAGCGAATTAAGCACTGAAACGTTGAGCGCCGTCGTGTATTGCAGGCCGATATATTGGCCGGCTGTGAAGAGTGCTCCGCCGACGATTCCGAGCCAGAGCAGAATGCCCCAATGCGTGCGGATCATCGGCCAATCCCTCTTGATATGCGGGAACGCGAAGAGCCCGAGCGCGATGGTCGGCAGCAGCCAGCGCACGGTCGAAATGCCGATCGGCGGGACCTCGCCACCAATGGCGCGGCCGACGATGTGGTTGCCGGACCAGAACAGCGCGGCAAGCGCCAGCAACAGATAAGGATTGTCGTGAACCCAACCGTGTTTGGCCGGCACTTCGTCTTTTTCACCGATCATGAGCGGGTGAGCCAACAGAGCAGGGCAGCAAGAACCACCGCCGTCGCGGCAAAGCCGACCAGCGCAATCTTGCCGTCAACGATGCGGTCGGGAAAAACCTGCAGCGCCAGCGGCGCGAGCAGGATGGAGACGCCCCCGCCGATCACCGCCGCATACCAGGGAATGAGCATCCAGGCCGCGGCGATTCCGGCGACGACGGAGCCCGAGGTCACGATCATCGAGGCCCACAACACCGCGGGACCGGAGCCTTGCGCGATTGCAGGAAGCCGCGAGGCCTTGGGAAAATGTCCGCTTGCGGAAAGGGTCTGTAGGGATGCGAGCAACATCAGGATCACGAATATGATAAGCGGGACGATACTGGCCAGCGTCATGTTCTTTTCGCACCCGGCAGGGCGGCTTGACCCCAAGAAAGCAATCTCCGTAACATACGAGACATATATCAGCGGTACATGCAATCGCCGCGGCGAGGAAAAATCCAGGAGCCCCGATGTCGAGCGCAGATGTCGTAGCCAAACCGGCTGCAAAAGCAGCCGAGAAGAAGCCTGACGCCAAAGCCGACGGCAAGCGCGAAAGGCGCACCATCACCGAGATCCGGGAGTCGAAAAAGACCGGCGAGAAGATGGTCTATATGTCGGTGCCCGACTACACCTCGGCGCAATGGGCCGAAATGGCCGGTGTCGATGTTGCCGTGCTCGGTGACAGCCTTGCGATGATCTCTCACGGTCACCGCAGCACAGTCCCGGCGACTATGGATATGATGGTCATGCACGGGCAGGCGGTGCGCCGCGGCGCGCCGAACACATTCATGCTCGGCTGCATGCCGTATCAGAGCTACCACACCATCGATCGTGCGCTCGCGAATGCCTCGCGGTTCATGCAGGAGACCTTGTGCGACGCGGTCAAGCCGCAGGGCGGCAAGTCGCAGGCGCATATCCTCAAGGCTCTGGTCGATGCCGGCATCCCAACGGCTTCGCACATTGGCCTGACGCCGCACACGATCGCGATGTTCGGCGGTTTCAAGATCCAGGGCCGCACGGCCGATGCTGCGATGAAGATTCTCGAAGATGCGCTCGCGATCGAAGATGCGGGCTGCTTCATGCTGGAATTCGAAGCGGTGCCTGCCAGGATCGCGAAACTGATTTCCGAACAGTTGACGATTCCGACAATCGGCATCGGTGCAGGTGTCGGGACCGATGGCCAGATTCTCCTCTGCTACGATCTGCTTGGCGTCTTCACCGACTTCAAGCCGAAATTCACCAAGCGCTTTGCCAAGCTAACCGAGGTCGCCGTCAATGGCATCAAGGAATACGTCAAGGAAGTCAAAGAGGGGACGTTCCCCGACGATGACCACTCCTACACGGTGAACGATGCCGAATACGACAAGTTCGCAGCGATGGTCGCGAAACGAAGGCACATCTGACGTGGCGCGCGGGCAGGCATCGAGGGTGAAGCGCTCGCGGAGCTCGGCGCAACGCGCTTCCGTGAGTGCCGAAACCTTGACCGAGCGGGCTTACCGCGCGCTCGAGGAAGAGATCGTGACCTTGCGCCTGAAACCGAGCCAGGTGCTGTCGGAACAAATGCTCTCGGCGACATTCAAGATTGGCCGCACCCCAATTCGGGAAGCCCTGCAGCGACTCGCTCGCGAGGGTCTGGTCGCCATCCTGCCGCGCAAAGGTATTCTCGTCTCCGACATCAACCCTCGTAATCAGCTGCTCGTTCTCGAAGTACGACGCGAACTCGAACGCCTGCTCAGCCGGGCCGGCGCCGAACGGGCGACCAACGAGCAACGAGAGCA
>DASRAF010000005.1:0-2326 GCA_035638295.1 Pseudolabrys sp. | reverse complement strand
TGGAGCTCGCACAGCGCCTTCGGTCCCTTCACTAGCGAGCCATCCGGGTACATGACCGCATCGCCGGAATCCTTCCAGGCCATGTTCTCGTAGCCGACCGGGGAGCGCGTCTGGTACTCCTGAAACCCGTCGCCGTCGCGATCGCCGTATTTGTCGATCCAGGCGAGGCAGCCTTCCGCCGTCGGCAGATGCCGTTCCAGCAGCCCTTTGTCGCCGGTCGCGCGCCAAGCTGCGTGCAGGGTGATGAGATAGAGCGGCGTCGCATCCGCGGTGCCGTAATAAGGGGTGTGTGGGATCAGCTTGAAATGCGCAAGCTCGCCGTAGCGCAATTCGTGGAGGATTTTGCCTGGTTCGGCATCGCGGTACGGATCATCGTCCTTGGCTTGCAGCGAGCCCAGAATTTCCAACGCCCCGCGCGCGAATTCCGGGTAGATCAGCATATTCTGCAGCGAAACGATCAGGCTGTCGCGGCCAAACGGGGCGACGAACCACGGCAGTCCAGCAGCAGGCAGGAACACCATATGGTCCGTGCCCCTGATCGGCAGACGTAGCGCAGCCATGTCCTCCAGCGCTTGGTGAAAGAGACGGTAGAATTCTTCGTTGCTTGTCTGGATCTTGACCACGGTCTTGAGCCATTCCGCCATCGTGGGGTAGTGCTGGGATTTGCCACTTTCCGCGAGGCAATCGTGCGGCGCGCGCAGCTGTTGCTCGCGATCCTCGAGCGTGTAGGCCAAGCAGGTGTGCCAAGCTTCGCCCGGCTGAAGCGCGACCTCGAAGCTGAGCCGTCCATTGGCGGAAACGGCCTTGCTCGTTGCACGCGACACCGTGATCGTCAGCGAGCGGTGAAAATCACGGTTCGAATACGCGGTACGAAGCCGTTGCCGTCGCTCCGACCATTCTGTGGTGATCTGGCCGCGGCGTACGATCTTACCCGACTTCACCTCGAAGACGTCGGCAAAGTCGCATCGCAGCGCGACCTCGAGCTGAAAACGCACCGGCTTCAGGTTGTTGTTGGTGATGTCGAGATCTTCGTGCATGCCGCCGACGATCGATCGACTGATCGTGAGGCCGACGGTGCGCGGCGGGATCGGGCCGTCTTCGGTGAGAATGAGTTTATTGGTGAGGAAGATGCGCGCGGCATGATAGTTGATGGCACCACCGTTCAACAGCTCCCACGGTTCGCCGTTGGCATAGATCGCCCAGTTGCTGACAATCCGCGTGTCGAGAAAGTAAAGGCCCTTCTCGCTCGGCCAGTTGATCTGCCCATCCGGCTCGCTGACGAGCACCGTCTGACCCTGATGGATGGCGATTTGAGGTGGGCCAACGTGAACCTTGAATGCCATAGTGTCGTCCTCATGGTTGCACGCGAGGCGCCGGCGCGGCCGAGCTAACGTGGCGCGTCGGACATCGATCAGGTGAACACGGGAAACTTAGACGGGTCCTTGCCCGCCTCCTAGAGGAGAGGACGATTCTCTTCGAAGCCGCAGAGATCGACCCCGCGCAGAGGGGTCGTGGATATTGCGCCGGAATCCCGCGTGAAAGGCCTCTGCCGGCAGTGGTAGACTGGTAGAGAGCGAGATCGCGCGGCTCACGCGGATCGTTCAGCCGGTAAGGGCGAAAAAAAGCCGCTGACCCGCGCGGCGGGGCGAGCTGATTAAGACCCCGCGCGGCGGGGCGAGCCGATTAAGACGTTTGGCGCCAAAAAACCGGGCAAAAGACGCCGAGATCCAACGCAACGCCGCCGGATGCTCGCGCGTTCTAGCCTGCCGCAGGCGAATATTCGGCGACTGGACCCGGTGCGCTTCGGTCCCGCCGCCTGCCCCCATTGCGAACGGACCGCCTAGTGGACTTGTCGCGCGCCGATTGTTTGGCCGCCTTCAGCGCGATCGGCCCCACATTCGAAAGGAACACTTTTTCGTGCGCGCGCGTGAGCGTGTCGATGGCCTGCTTCAACGACAGCCATTTCACGGCCTTGATATCATACGTCAACTCGCGCACCGGCCCGCCGACGGCTCGCATGTGCCAGAACTGGACGATCTTGATGTTACCCTCGACGGCGTACGACATCGAACCGAGAAATTCGTGAACTGAAACCTGGTGTCCGGTCTCTTCCATCACCTCCCGCCTGGCAGCGGCAACCGCATGCTCGCCGGGATAGAGCTTGCCTTTTGGCAAGACCCAGGATTTGTCCCTTCGCAATCGCACGATGGCGATGCGCGGTCTGGAACCTTCCCGTAGTAAAATTCCCCCCGCAGCCAGAATCGGCGCGCGGGCCTTCGCCGAATCAGTCATGCCAAAGCTATGCCGGACGAACGTGCGCAGAGCA
>DASRAF010000004.1:0-4920 GCA_035638295.1 Pseudolabrys sp. | reverse complement strand
AGAAGCCGGCCGACCTGCCAGTGCAGGCGCCGACCGAATATAGGTTGGTCATCAACCTCAAAACGGCAAAGACGCTCGGTCTCACGGTGCCGGTGACGCTGCTTGACCGCGCCGACAAGGTGATCGAATAAGAGCGCCATGTCCGCTATTGGCCCTATGTGGACATCACCAGTTGCACTGCACATGTCCGCTTTCGGGGGTAAAGCGGACATGACTTTGTGCCGAAGTCCGCTTTCACGGTCGCTATTGAGGGTAAAGCGGACGTCGCTTCTTGCGACGCATATGTCTGCTGATGACCCAAAGCGGACATAGCCTCAATATTTCCGCCGCCCCACGCCCTCTTTTGCTGCCACCGGTTCGGATACTGGTGCCTCTTTTATTGGTTCGAGGGCGAGTCCCCCCGACGACTGTGTGGATTTAGAAAGAGTGTCATCGGCGCCTGCAGCGAGGCGTTTGAACAAGTCCACGAATTCGGGACGTAATCCATCACCGCGCGCCGTGGCGAGACTGTGAAGAGACAAGAACGGCATGTTGGAGCTTTTAGTCGGCCATTTGAACCTGGATCGGAATGGCCCACCAGCCTGGGATCTTCCGACAAGCGCACAACGCCAACGCTCCGCTTCTCGCCTTTGAATCAAAAAAGGCACGCCTCGCACTGACGCGGGCGATAGGCTTCGATATCACGGCAAGAAGCGGAGTTTGTGCGGCGCTATCTCGGACTACCCATTTTCAAGTCACCGACAGAGATCAGTGATTTTCCGACACAACAAAGAAGGGTATCCGAATGACCAAAGTGGAAGATAACAAGGCCATCGTTGGCCGGTGGTTCACCGACTTCTGGGGCAAGACCTGCCAGCTCAGCATCGTCGACGAACTCGCTGCTCCCGAAATGCTTCTGCAGTACTCGTTGCACGAACCGCGCCATGGTCGTGACGACATCAAAGCGTTCATGACCGATTTCCGTACTGCGTTTCCGGATCTCAACTTCTGGGGCACCGCGGACCTGATTGCCGAAGGCGACTATGTCGTTGGTCGATGGGAAGGCGGCGGCACCCATACCGGGCCCGCTTTCAGCGACTTCCTGATTGGCTCGCTTCCGGCCGCTAGCGGCCGCAAGATGCGCTTCACGGGCACGACCGTGCTGCGCCTCCAGAACGGTAAGATCGTCGAGGAGATCGGTCTCGACGACGGCGTTACTGCGCTCACGCAACTTGGTCTTCTAAAAGCTGCCTAAAAAGCGGCAGTCTGAAACCCTTGGGCCCGCGCCGTCGATGGCGTGGGCCCTTTGTTTAGCGGAAAGCTTGCCCGGGAATCGGGTGGCTCGGCGACCTCCATTCAGTCAGGAACGCTTCTCCAAGCTAAAATCGAACCGACTCCCATTCGATTTGAAAGCAAGAGCCGGAGTGTGCGCATACGCGGCATCTGCATAATTGCAGGATCAACTAACGGCGAAGTGGACCACGACGATGACGGCACTGAAAAATCTAAAGACAGCTAGCACGCATGTTGCCGACGACCCCCGTTGGACGCGGATTGTCACGCGCGATCGGTCCGCGGACGGAGAATTTTGGTATTCGGTCGTGACGACTGGGGTTTATTGCCGGCCGTCATGTCCGTCTCGGACCGCTAATCCAAATAACGTGCAGCTGCATGATACGCTCGAAGACGCGAAGGCGACGGGATTCCGTCCCTGCAAGCGCTGCACTCCGGACGGTCTTTCGGTCGCCGCGGAAAACGCGGGCCTCGTTGCGAGGGCATGCCGCCTGATCGAAGGGAGCGAAGAAATACCATCGCTCGACGACCTGGCCTTCTCGGTCGGCAGAAGCCCAAGTCATTTTCACCGCATGTTTAGAGGAACGACAGGCCTTACCCCAAAGGAATATGCGGATGAACACCGCGCAAAACGGATCAGAGAGGGTCTCATGAAAAGCCACAGTGTAACAGAGGCAATCTACGATGCAGGCTTCAATTCGAGCGGCCGATTTTACGAGAAGTCTAATAAGATGCTCGGCATGACACCGACACAATATCGCGCTGGTGGTGCCAATGAGGAAATGCGTTTTGCAGTTGGCGAGTGTACGCTGGGCGCAATCCTAGTCGCGTCGAGCAAAAAAGGGATTGCCGCGCTCCTTTTGGGAGCTGACCCAGACAAACTCGTGCGTGACCTGCAGGACCGTTTCCCAAAAGCGAAACTGATTGGTGCCGACAAAGGATATGAGGCGCTAGTCGCCCGCGTCGTTGGCTTCATCGAAGCCCCCGGCCATAACCTCGAACTTCCTCTCGACATCCGCGGGACGGCGTTTCAACAGAAAGTGTGGCGCGCTTTGCGGAAAATACCCGTTGGCAAGACGGTTTCATACGCCGAACTTGCGCGCAAGATCGGCGCCCCGAGGGCTGTTCGGGCCGTTGCAGGAGCGTGCGCTGCCAACAATATTGCGGTGGCGATCCCATGCCATCGGGTTGTTCGAAACGACGGGTCGCTGTCTGGATATGCGTGGGGCGTCGAGCGCAAACGTGGGCTTCTTGATCGGGAAAGGCAGCGGACGACTGGCTAACTGAAACGCAATGGCCGATCTTTTTGAGAACGTCGAACCACTGCGCTCGTCGCGCGAAAGTATGGCGGAGGGCGCGGTGGTGCTTCACGGACCCGCACTCGCCTTCGAGGATGCGTTGTTGGCCGCATTGCAGGGGGTTACGGCGCAAGCGCCGTTTCGCCACATGGTGACGCCGGGGGGCTTCACGATGTCAGTCTCGATGACCAATTGTGGCGCGGTGGGTTGGGTCACCGATCGAACCGGCTACCGATACGACCGCGTCGACCCCGGGAGCGGCCTACCGTGGCCCGCATTGCCTGAGGTGTTTCGCATGGTCGCGGGTGCAGCAGCGGCAGCAGCTGGCTACCCGAATTTCGTGCCCGATGCGTGCCTGATCAATCGCTACGAACCTGGTGCGCGGTTGTCTTTGCATCAGGACAAAAATGAGCAACAACTTACAAATCCCATTGTCTCATTGTCATTGGGGCTGCCAGCAAAGTTCCAGTTCGGGGGTGTCAAGCGGACTGATCCTGTCCGCAGCTATGCCCTGCAACACGGCGATGTCGCCGTGTGGGGCGGGCCTTCGCGCCTTTGTTACCACGGCGTTCTGCCTCTGAAAGATGGCGTGCACGGCAAGCTGGGGCGGCAGCGAATTAATCTCACCTTCCGCGTCGCACTAAGAGAGGGAAAGTGATGTCGCGCACGATCGAGGTTCGAGCCGTGCGGCGCCGTAAGAAGATCTGCGCGACGTCAGCGCAAGGCCGGCTCGCGACGGGTGACTATGCCAATCCAGCGAAGACGGCCATCATGTCGTATGCCAGGCAGTTGGCTGGGGAGGGCCGCGCGCAGTGGATTACGCTCGGTTGCGGCACTATCGAACTTACGTTGCTCTCCGGTGAAGTCTTTCATCTCGATAAGGCATCTGTCACACGTATCGATTAGCTGCGACCGATCGCGCGTTACTCAATTCGAAAGCAAGTAGCGGAGTGAGCAATAGCTGGCTCCGCAATAAAACGTCTCCATCCAAAGGAGGCGTAGCTATGAATTTTGCGGCAGTTGTTCGAACAATGACCACCGCTCGGTCTGCCGAGCAGCGTGTCTCCCAGTATGATTGGAAGGCGTTGTCACAAGAACTCAGCAGTTATGGCTGCGCCGTAATGAAAAAGCTTCTTTCACCAGAAGAATGCCGAGAGATCGCTCGGCTTTACGACGACGAAAGTCGCTTTCGAAGCCACATTCACATGGCGCGACATGGCTTTGGCAAAGGTGAGTATCGTTACTTCAAATACCCATTGCCAGGTTTGATCGGCGGTCTTCGAACGGCCCTTTATCCACGCCTCGCTGACGTCGCCAATGACTGGAACGAGCGCATGGGAATGGGTCTGCGCTACCCCGAGCACCACGCTGACTTCCTAAAGAAGTGCCATGATCAAGGTCAGTCGCGACCGACGCCGTTGCTACTGCAATACGTTGCGGGCGACTTCAACTGCCTGCATCAGGACCTATACGGCGACCTCGCCTTCCCGCTGCAAGTCGCAATCCTCCTTTCCGAGCCCGAAAGCGACTTCACCGGCGGAGAGTTTGTCCTGACTGAACAGCGTCCGCGGATGCAGAGCCGGGCCGAAGTAGTCCCGTTGCGTAAAGGCGATGCGGTCACCTTCGCGGTACACAACCGGCCGGTAAAGGGAACGAAAGGCACTTATAGGGTCAATCTCCGCCACGGCGTCAGCCGCATCCGCAGCGGTATGCGCCATACGGTCGGCATTATCTTTCACGACGCGAAGTAATCTCTCGATATGGACGAATGTCCACTATTGGCCCAAAGCGGACATCGCCTAGTGCACTGCACATGTCTGCTTTCGGGGGCAAAGCTGACGCGAAAGTATCTCAATATCCGCTAAAGACCCAAAACGGAGGTTTTGTCGTCGTTACTTGGTCGGCTTGGAACCGCCAATGCGCCGGATGATGCCTGCTTACCCTCCGCTTCTTGATGCGTTGGTTTTGTCGAGTGGTCAAATCATTGCCGTTGGGGGCGTTGGTCAGCCCGGTGGGCGAGGCTTTCCCGTCAGGGGCGGGCGAGGCCATTAGTTCAGGGATCGATTTCGGCCGCTCGCCAACGGCCACGACGTGGACGACGTTATAGCCGTTTGCCTTGAGCTCCCTGAGAAGGATTGGCAGCGCCGTCGCGGTCCTGCGATGGATGTCATGCATCAAAATGATGCCGCGGCCTTTCGCGTTCAGCCGTCGCATGGTGCGTTTCACGATCGCTTCCGGACTGCTGCCGCGCCACCAATCATTCGTGTCGACGTCCGCGCTCCAGGTGACAAGCTGTTTGTCTTCCAGGAACCGTTCAATCGCATTGGTGCGGCCGAGGTAAGGAATGCGG
>DASRAF010000003.1:0-2410 GCA_035638295.1 Pseudolabrys sp. | reverse complement strand
GCTTGCTCACTGCACGTCGACGATCTCGACCCAGTTCGCACCATTGCCGACCGGATAACGGGACGGCTCGCCCAGCTTTCCGCTGCCCTGATCTATCTTGTAGACCGACACACGGTCGGATTTTTCACCCGAAGCAACCAGGAACTGTCCGGTGGGATCGATCCTGATGCCGCGAGGCTGCGCCTCTGTCGCGAAGTTGGTCACGTAGGCGAGTTTGCCCGTCCCCGACGCAACCGTGAACAACGCAATTTTGTTGGTGGTGCGCTCGGTCGTATAGAGGAATTTGCCGTTGGGCGTGATCTGGATGTCGGCCGCCCAGACTTTCGGCTTCTCGTCTTTCGGTACCGCAACAGCAGGTGCAGGCGCTGCTCCGACCGGTGCCGGAGCCACTCCCCATGCTAGACCGGCCTCGGAAGGAACCGAGCTGATGCTGTCGACGGCGGTCAAAGTCCCTTTGCCCGCATCGATCGCGTATTGCGTGACGTGGCCCGACAGTTCGTTGAGCACGTACAGGTTCTTGTTGTCCGGCGAGAATGCGAGGTGGCGTGGGCCGTGCCCGGCTTCCGGGCTGACCGAAGCCGGATCATTGGCTGTAAGTTTGCCGGTCTTGCTGTCGAAGGTGAATTGGAGAACCTGGTTGGCGCCGAGTGTGGCTGCGTAGACGAATTTGTTGCTGCGATCAGGCAAAATCGAGTGCGCATTGCGACCAGTTGGAATGACCTGAATCGCTTCGGCCTCGACCAATCCATTTTCACCAATTGGGCTCACCGCAATCTTGTCGCCACCGTAAGAGGCCGTGAAAAGAAACCGCCCCGTCTGGTCGGTCGACACATAAGGCATGCTGTCGGGCAATGGCGCCGATGCTTTCTGCGAAAGCGCCCCGGTCGCAGGATCGATCGCAAAGGTCAGAACGCGGACCGGCTGTGAGCGTACGACGGCATAGAGATGTTTTTTGCTCGGGCTTATTGCCATCGGCATGACGAGCTTGCCGGCTTCGGCCTTGCCGACCGATGCCAACGCACCTGTACTCATGTCCATGACGTAGGCGTCGATATTGCCGTCCTGCGCGTTCGAAACGTAGACGAACGTCTTGGCCTCAGACATGGATATAACTCCAACTACACACAAGAGCGCGAGCAGGCAGCTCGTCACTCCACTCCCCGGCGTTTTCATTTTGCTCTCCCTGCGCTCTCGAGGCTGGCGGCATTTAAATAGTTTTTGAAAGGCAGGATTGCCGTCCGCACTTCCCTTGCGGACATGTTACAGGAAAAGATCGCAGGCGAGATCGTATTCTTCGGCTAGCCGTTTTGTGCGGTGCCGCGGCTCGGGGAGGCGCGGAAACTCACCCGTTGGGCCCGCCGGAAAGGCCTTTCTTCGTGTCGCCCTTTTTGCCTCCGGCCTCGGGAAAAACCCACATTGCCACCACGAAAAAGAACGCCGTAACCATGATGTAAGTTGAAAAGTCAGGACGAATTGGCGAGCCGCGCCAATAAGCGAGTATGGCGGCGACTATCAGAAATAGGACCGAGAGGGTCGCTTTGACATCGTTTGGCATGGCAACCTCGCCGCAAATCCGCGGCGCCGGAGCGCCGCGGACGCACGCTTAATATGAGCCTACCGGCGCCATCGCCGCTTCATCAGGGCGGCGCGGCTGGCCGCGCAAATTCTTCTTCAGGAACCGCGTATCATAACCGTTGAGCAACGTGCCGATCAGCCCACGGTCGAGATCGGACGTGCCGAAGAGCCAGTCGGCAATCGGGAACGTCAGATTCATATTCGTCTCCATCATCAGCCGGGCATTGTGGTGCGCGGTGTGATGGCGGCGCAAGGTGTTGACGAAGGGACAATTGCGCACGAACCAGTTCTCGTCGACGTGACAGCAGAAGTGCATGAATTCGTAGATGAGATACATGCCGGTGGTTACGCTCATGAACAGCCAGCCGACATTCGGCGAAAATGCGAGCCCGAGGATGACGGCCATCGGCAGTGACATGAGAATGAATACGACCAGCGCATAAGGCGGGAACACCGTCACGCGCCAATCCTTGGGATCGCGGAAGCGCATTTCCTCATCGGTGAAAAACTGATGATGATTGAGCGTATGTCGCTCATAGATCGCGCGTAGCCCTTTGATATTCACCGGACGATGCATGATGAACCGATGCACCGCCCATTCGAAGATATTTGTGAACGAGAAAGTCAGCGGCAGCGTCAGCCATTCCATCCAGGTGACGTTGTGAATGTGCGCAACATAGACATAAAACGCTGCGGCACCGATCGCGTAGATGATCAGGATGTGGACGTAACCGTCATACTAGCCGACGATACGCGAACGATATTCCCGACGGAACGCTTTTTGCCGATCGGTGATCATGTCGTTCTCCTGTATCTTCCACGTCGCGCCGGACTC
>DASRAF010000002.1:0-3895 GCA_035638295.1 Pseudolabrys sp. | reverse complement strand
CTTTTCGGGATGTACCCTTTCTTGAAAAAGCTCTTTGCCGATGGTGGCTACCAGGGGCCGGACTTTCAAAAGGCCTTGGCGAAGATCTTGCCACAGCTCGAAACTGAAATCGTCAAGCGCTCCGATCGGACGAAAGGATTCATGGTGCTTCCACGCCGTTGGGTCGTCGAACGCACCTTTGCTTGGCTCAACCGCTGCCGAAGGCTCGCAAAGGATTGGGAGAACCTCAATCGCAACGCGCTGGCCTTCCTGCGGCTTGCCTCAATCCGCCTCATGCTCCGAAAACTTTGTAATCCCGCCTGATGTTTTCGGACAGACTCTTAGCGCCTTCATCGGGGCTCTGATGGTCGGGATGCTGCTTGGTGAGCCCGACGTCCTCATGCTGTTCGGAGCCGTGGGCGGCGTGATGGTCGGCGCGGTTTTCTACTTCGTTCTCGCTGGGGTTATCCGCCTTCTGTTTTGACAGCGAGAAACCATGATTTAGCGGGCAAGGTCTTGGGAAGTCCCAAGCCGACGGCGGCAGAAGATCGCCTGAACATCCGGCGCACGTCGTTTGCGGTGGCCAGCGATTGCCGTGGTTCGCTACGCTCGGCCGGTTAGAGTGTTCCTTCTTGTCTCATCTGCGTCAGCAGCGTCTGCAGCTCATCTCTCAGCCCAACAATGTCTTGCGGGTATTGAGCCTTCCCCCTAGCAGCCAGCGTATTCAAACGAAATATGGTGGCGGATGCCCTGTGGAGTCTCTCTCTGACATCGCGGCTGAATACGAGTTCAGTGGAGCGCTTCGCGTCGTGGATCGTGTCAACCGTTCTGCTTGTGATGCTCCCGCGGTCGAGGTCGGAGAGCACTGTCCTCAGGTGATTGATGGCCTCGACTCGGAAACCCAGCGTCGCGGCTTTCTTCGCCTGCCGCTTGGCGCTGATCGCGGGCACAAAGCTGGCGATAGACACCACTAGGCTTCCAGAGGACAGCACAAGAGCGATGATGACTGCTACGTCGGGCATGGTATGATCAGTTAGCTCCGCGAATTGCCGCGAGCGAGGAAGGCGTGCCAGCGTCGTTTGGCGGCGTCGTTTCGCTTGACCTCAATAAATGCCCTCGCAACGAACCGAACAAAAGCGAACATGAACCCACCAACGGCCGTTCCATATATTACGGAAGCGGGTACCTAATCCCAGCTTTCGATGGCATACGGCGCAGGTTTTCATAATTGCTTTTCGTTGCGCTTGGATGCGCTGCTCGGCCAGCATCCGAGCGCCATTGGTCTCCGGCTTGAGACGTAGCGTTCAAAATTAAAGGATGCATTGCATTTTTTTTTGGACAACGACCAGCATTTTTTGGACAACCGATGGGGTGATTTGTGCTTTGGGATACAATGAGAGCGTCTAGGGAAGCGATAGTTCGAGAGAATGACTCCGATAGGAATTCAGAACTTGTCTTGCTGCTCGTAGCGCTCAGCGGGATGACAGCCGCCGCGACCTGGGCCGTGATCGAGCTAAAGAAGCCGCGAAGATGAATGTGGAACGAGCGCCATGTTCAGATTCTTACGCAGTCACAACGAGTCAGGTCGGTCTTGGCCTGCTGGGCGGCTGTGCCAAGGTGTTCAAGGAAAAGGTTGGCGGTGCCGAGACTGAGCGGGCCGGACTAGCCAAGCTTCTACGCAGGATCGAGCCCTGCTGATTGTCACCCGCCTCGACCAGCTGGTGCGCTCGACCAGAGACTGCTCAACGTCATCGCTGCGGTCGCCGATCGGGTCCGTCATGCAAGAGGTTGCTCGCCGGAAAGCCAAGAAGCAGGAGGCCGACCGTACCGCATGATTTTCTGATCGCGTAATCGAAGGTGCCATCAAGGTAACACGGAACACGCTTCTCTGCGGGAGCATTATCCGAATCAAGTGGAATCGCCATTAGTAGACCAGCACCGCGCCGGCGAGGTTGAGCGCCGCGAAGAAGTAGAAATTCGAGGCAAGACCCAAGTGATTCGCGACCGCAGCCGAGACTAGGCGGCCGATGAGATTGCTGGCGACATTGCCGGTGATGTAGGCGGCGAAGGCGCCACCGGTGTCAGCGGCGCCGCACTCCTCGCCGAGATAAGCAAGCGTGAGCGTAAAGGCTGATGCATGCAAAGGCCCTGCGCAACGCGGAGCGCGGTGAATGTGGTCAAATCCGGTGCAACCGCGAGCAGCGCGGTCGGGACTGAGAGGATGGACAGGCTGATCAAGATGCCCAATCGGCGATTGATGTGCTGGCTGAACAGGGAAACGACCAGTCCGGCAATCGCCATGCCCATGGTGCTCGAATTGACCGCAAACCCCATGGCCCCTGGTGTGACTTTATAGGTACGTGCCAGGGACGGAAGAATCGCTTGGGTCGCAAAAAGATCCACGACCGTCAGAAAGGCAGTCAAGCCGATGACGATCGTGCGCAACAGAACCCCGGAAAGGTGACCCTGCATCTCCATCTGTACCGCTTCCAGGGGTGCTGCATGTGCCATGTCACAATCCTCGGTTCTGATGGGGAAGCGATATGACGACCGGCTTGCAGCATTCCAAGCTTTTGGGCGTCAACACGCAGTCCAAACGATGCCGATACGACGTCACATGTTGTGGTCGTTCTTGTCGTGCAGCACGTCGCCCACAAATAGGATGACAGTCTTGTTGCCCGTATTCTGCCACCAGTGGGAGGTGCCGCTGGTTTCCGGCCGAATCTCACCGGCCTTGTGCACGATGGGAGCCGTATTGGAAGCCACATCACTCGGCAGCAGCAAACGCATCGACTACGGCACGTCGTCAGCCAGCTGGTCCGCTACCTGCCCGATGATGTGCGTAAGACCGAGGCGGTGCAGAAACTGGCTGCCTACGGATGCGTGACGCAGATGCACGTTGTCCGCCTCCTGGCGCCGCGTCTCGAGAATGAGAATCACACTAAAGATATCGATTTCACTCCATCCGGGATCCGCATGCGTCGAGAAGCCGGTTTCGAGGCTACAATGCGAGCACTCAGGCAGGCACCGTGGGAGGGGGATTTTGACGCGATCGAGGGCGTAATCCTGCACGAGTCAATGCCGGATCTGGCCATAGCTGCGGAATAACAACTCTAGTTTCGCGAAAGAAAATCATGCGCCATCATGATGCGATCGTCATTGGGACTGGGCAATACGGGCCAACGCTGGCGCGCCGTCTCGTCGCTGCCGGCCAGAAGGTGGACGTCATCGAGCGAAAGTTTTTCGGCGGCACATGCGTACGGATCTTCATCAATGTTGGTGGGCGAGCGTCGATCCCACCGATCCCTGGCCTCGACGAGGTCCCTTACTTCACCAACAGCTCCATGATGGACGTTGATTTCCTTCCCTCGCATCTCATCATCCTGGGCGGCAGAGGAAGGCATCCACGTGCGCGTCGACAGCAAGGTGTTCAGGGCCGCGGCTGGCGCCGTGGGGGCGTATGAAGGCGAGGCGCTAGACCCGCCGCACCTCGCCTTCCGCCTGCGCGCGCCTGAGATCATTGGCCGCGGCTCTTGCCTGTTAGGCGACTGGAACATGCTTCGGAACCAGCCAGGCACCTGTGAAAGGCTCAAGAAGCCGCGAGCACGTAATCGTCGAGGTGGTCACGCCTATAGCCCTGGGTGATAATGCGTTCGGCCGTTTGTCATCACTGCAACGGCCGCTCAAGGACGGCTCGAGGTAGAGCGAGAAGATGATACGCGCGTCGATCCGGATCGCTGCAATCGGAATGTTTGGGCTCGCGTCCGCCATACCTGCAGCCTCCCAAGGCATGATGGAGCACGTCGGATCTGACGTCGCCGGAGATGGCATCAGTGGAAATGACGCGCGCAGACGTCGAGGCTGCCATCGCTTCTGCAACATCCCTTAAGCCGGCCGATCTCGCGGGCAAGAAGCT
>DASRAF010000001.1:0-3297 GCA_035638295.1 Pseudolabrys sp. | reverse complement strand
GTCCAACAGCGCGACACAACGTTGAACCAGTTGCTCGGCAATCCCAATCTGCCGCTGGAAAAGTTTCCGGAATATGCCCAGGCGAAGGCGGCGCTCGATAACGCGCAGCGCGATTTCGACCACGCGATCGTCCGCGCGCCGATGTCCGGCACGGCGACGCAAGTAGACAACATCCAGCTCGGTCGCTTCGTCGCGGCGGGCACCCCGGTGCTGAGCGTGATCGACGATCAGGCCCCATGGGTCGATGCAAACCCGAAGGAAACCGACATCACCTATCTGCGCGTCGGGCAAAAAGCGACAATAGATGTCGACAGCTTTCCCGACCGCACCTTCGCTGGAACGGTTGTGTCGGTAAGTCCGGGAACTGGCGCACAGTTTTCTATCCTGCCGCCACAGAACGCGACCGGCAACTGGGTGAAGGTGGTGCAGCGTGTGCCGGTGCGGATCGCATTCGACAAGAGCGACGACACCAAACTGCTTCGCTCCGGGATGAGCGTTAACGTCGAGATCGACACCGGCCACAGCCGGTTGCCCTTCATGTCTGCGCAGGCTCACGAAGCAAAATGACCGCGCACTTCACTTCAATGGATCCGAAGCTGCGGCGCGTGCTGATAACCGTCTGCACGATGACCGCAACGGTCATGCAAGCGCTCGATACGACGATTGCCAACGTTGCCCTGCCATACATGCAGGGCTCACTGTCGGCTTCTCTCGATCAGATCAACTGGGTGCTGACATCTTACATCGTTGCCGCCGCGATCATGACGGCACCGATCGGCTGGCTGTCGGAACGCTTCGGACGCAAGAAGCTTTTCATCATCTGCGTCGGCGGCTTCACCGTCGCGTCATTCCTTTGCGCGCTGGCACAGAATATCGAACAGATGGTGCTGTTCCGGCTTCTGCAGGGCATGGCCGGGGCAGCGCTGGTGCCGCTGTCGCAATCAGTGCTGCTCGACGCCTACTCCGCCGAGGAACGCGGGCAGGCGATGGCGATCTGGGGCGTCGGCGTGATGTTAGGACCGATCATGGGCCCCACTTTGGGAGCCTGGCTCACCGACAATTACTCATGGCACTGGGTCTTTCTGATCAACCTGCCGATCGGGATCATCACCCTGCTTGGCATGTGGATATTCATGGATGAAACGAAAAAGCACGACCATCTGCGCTTTGACTGGTTCGGATTTATTGCGCTCGCCGTCGGTATCGGCTCGCTGCAGCTTCTGCTCGATCGCGGTGATCAGGTCGGCTGGTTCGATTCGAGGGAAATCTGGATCGAAGCGATCGTTTCGGCGGCCGGCTTCTACTATTTCTTCGCTCATTCGCTAACCACGGACGAACCGTTCGTGCGGTTCGAGATGTTCAAGGACCGCAATTTCATCAGCGGCTGCATCTTCATGATGGTCATCGGCGTGGTGCTGTTTGGCACAATGGCCCTGGTGACACCATTCATGCAGAGCCTGCTCGGCTATCCGATCCAGACAGCAGGTTTCCTGCTTGGGTCGCGCGGAGTCGGTACGCTCATCACCATGCTGGTCGCACCGCGCCTAATGAAGCTCATACATCCGCGCTATCTGATCCTGTGCGGTCTGCTACTCGCCGGCGGGACGCTCTACTACATGACTGGCTTTTCACTCGACGTGACCAAGATGACGATCGTCGTTACCAGTATCGTGCAAGGCATCGGGCTGGGCCTGCTGTTCGTGCCGATCTCGACCGTCGCGTTTGCAACTTTGCCTAGCCATCTGCGTACCGGCGCAACCGCCATTACCACGCTGACCCGCAATATCGGCTCCTCGATCGGCATATCGATGGTCATTGCCAACCTCACCAGCAAGACGACGGAGATGCACGCGCGGCTGACCGAACAGGTCACGCCGTTCAACGATGCCTTGCAGATGCCCGACGTGGCCGGAAACCTGAATGTGCACACGGACACCGGCCGGGCGCTGCTCGACGCAATCGTTACGCAGCAGGCGGCGATGCTTGCCTACCTCAACGACTTCAAGCTGCTGATGGTCCTGACGCTTGCGGTCATCCCGCTGGTGCTGACAATCGGGCGCGTTCGACAGGCACCGGGTACGAAAGTCGAAACCGTCTGAGCCTATTTCGAGAACTCCCGCCTGATCATGGCCGTGTGCTCGCCCAGTGCCGGGATCGGTCCATAGCCGCGCTCCTGCCCCGCGCGCAGTGGGGCGGGCGCCGGCATGCTGACCGGTCCGCTCGGTGTGCCGACCGTAATTTTTCGCAAGTGCGCATGCTTTGATAAAAGCTCCCAGTCGTTGACGCGCGCAAAGGCGATGTCGGCCAATTCCAGTTGTTTCATGAGCGTCGCAACATCGTAACGCGCGAAACAGGCCGCGACCCTGGCGTCGGTATCAGCGCGGTTCTCGACGCGCTTCGGATTCGTGGCGAATTTCGCGTTCGTTCCCAATGTCGCGTCGCCCAACACTTTGTCTGCAAGCACGCGCCACTCTCTGTCATTCTGAATAGCGATCAGAATGTCAGCACCGTCGCGTGTCTTGAATACGCCATAGGGCGCAATTGCCGCGTGAGCGAGCCCGATGCGCCGGAACGGCATCCCACCCTCTCCATGCAGAAGCGGCACCGTCATCCATTCCGCCATGGCGTCGAACATGGATACCGAAATTTCCGCACCGTCATTCGTTCGCGAGCGCGCGATCAGCGCTTCGAGGATGGCCTCATATGCGTTCAGGCCGGCGGCGACGTCTACAATCGATACGCCGACACGCGCGGGCCCCTCCGGTCCGCCGGTCACCGAGGAGACGCCGGACTCAGCCTGAATCAAAAGATCGTAGGCTTTGCGCTGCGCGTAAGGTCCGCTTTCTCCATAGCCTGAGATCGAGCAACAGATCAGCCGCGGGTAGTCGTTGCGCAGGCGTGAAATCGCAAAGCCGAGCTTGGCAATCGCCCCAGGCTTGAGGTTCTGCACAAACACGTCGGCCTTCGCCAGCATGGCCTCAAGCAGCGCCTTGTCTTCAGCTTTGCCGAGGTCGAGCACGATCGATTGCTTGCCGCGATTAAGCCAGACGAAATTGGCGCTCTCACCGTGAACGACGTGATCGTAGTCGCGCGCGAAATCCCCTTCCGGCCTCTCGACCTTGATCACGCGCGCCCCAGCATCGGCGAGACGGCACGTGCATTGCGGCGCCGCCACAGCCTGCTCGACCGAAACGACCAGGAGGCCATCGAGCGGCAGCGTCATCTTCAATATGACCGGGGAAGACCGAGCACGTGCTCGGCCAGATACGAGAGAATCATATTTGTCGAGATGGGTGC